>JAAZHX010000046.1 GCA_012510495.1 Smithella sp. | reverse complement strand
GCAGAACATCGTGCGCCTCGGCATGGTCGGCGTCCAGGTAGTGGCAGTCGTTTGTGGCAACGAGCGGAATGGAAAGATCCCTGCTCAATTCCACCAAACCCCGGTTCGCGATCTTCTGCTCGGGAATGCCGTTCTCCATGAGTTCCAGATAAAAATTGTCTTCGCCGAAGATTTCCTGAAGTTCGCGGGCGGCCTTGCGGGCTTCGTCCATGTGGCCCCGGACAATATGCGAGGCGATTTCTCCGTGGAGGCAGGCGCTCGACGCAATCAGGCCCTCGGAACACTGGGCCAGCAGTGCCTTGTCCACGCGCGGCCGGTAGTAAAACCCCTCCAGATGGGCGGCGGAGGTCAGTTTCATCAGGTTTTTATAGCCCTGCAGATTTTTGACCCAGACGATCAGATGGCGCGCCGTATCACCGGTAACGGATGGCGTTTTGTCCAGGCGGCTCCGGGGCGCGACATACAGTTCGCAACCGATGATCGGCTTGATATTATAGGTTAAGGCCTGTTTGTAGAAATCAATCGCGCCGAACATGGCGCCGTGATCGGTAATGGCGATCGCCGGCATGGCGTATTGTCTGGCTTTTTTAAAAAGGTCGTCCAGGCGGATCATTCCGTCAAGAAGACTGTACTGGGTATGAACGTGGAGATGGACGAAATCGGCTTGCTTCATGTTTTGCTAATCAATCCAGTAATTGGGCGCTTCTTTGGTGATGATGACATCGTGGACATGGCTTTCCCGGAGACCGGCCGGCGTGATGCGGACAAAACGGGATTTTTCGATCAGCTCCACAATGGTCCTGCAGCCCACATAACCCATACCGGCTTTCAGCCCCCCGATAAGCTGGACGATGCTGGCCGAAAGCGATCCGCGGAAAGGCACCCTGCCCTCGATCCCTTCCGGAACTGTTTTGGAGGAGGCCTCGATATCGTCCTGGTAGTAGCGGTCGCGGCTTCCCATTTTCATGGCCTCGATCGACCCCATGCCGCGATACACCTTATAGCTGCGTCCCTGGAATAAAATCGTTTCGCCGGGGCTTTCTTCGGTTCCGGCAAACAGCCCGCCGATCATAACGGCATTCGCTCCGCAGCCCAGAGCCTTGACGATGTCGCCGGAATACTTGATGCCGCCGTCGGCAATGACGGGAATTCCTTTTGGGGAGGCGACTTTGTACGTGTCGCGAATGGCGGACAGCTGCGCAACGCCGACCCCCGCGATAATACGGGTGGTGCAGATGGAGCCGGGGCCCACACCAACCTTCACCGCGTCAACCCCTGCCTCAATCAGCGCCCGTGCGCCTTCGGCCGTCGCAATGTTTCCCGCGATCAGTTCGCATTTGGGGAAATTCGCCTTGGTGGACCGGATGGCGTCGATCACTCCCGCCGAATGCCCGTGAGAGGTGTCAATGGCAATCACATCGACGCCGGCCGCCAAAAGCGCTTCAATTCGCGGTTCCCGGTCGATGATGCCCACGGCTGCGCCGACCCGCAGCCGTCCCAGCAAATCCTTGCAGGCTTGGGGATAGCGGCGGATTTTTTCAATATCCTTGATGGTGATCAGGCCTTTCAAACGGTTTTCATCGTCCACGACCAGCAGTTTTTCAATACGGTGTTTGTGGAGGAGTTTTTTGGATTCTTCCAGAGTGATGCTGGAGTTGACGGTGACGAGATGATCTTTGGTCATCACATTGTATACGGGCTGTTCCAGATTTTCCTCAAAACGCAGGTCGCGGTTGGTCAGGATGCCGACCAGTTTTTCGTTCTTGACGACGGGCACGCCGGAAATGGAATACTGGTGCATCAGGGCCAGCGCCTCGCTGACTTTCCGTTCCGGCTCGATGGTGATCGGATCGACCACCATGCCGCTTTCGGATTTCTTCACCCGGTCCACTTCGATGGCCTGGCGTTCGATGCTCATATTGCGGTGAATGATGCCGATGCCGCCTTCCTGAGCCATGCGGATGGCCGTGCGGGATTCCGTTACCGTATCCATGGCCGCCGAGACAATCGGAATGTTCAGCCGGATTTTCGGCGTCAGCCACGTGCCCGTATCGACGTCCCGCGGCAGAACACTGGAAGCCGCAGGCACCAGCAGCAGGTCGTCAAACGTCAGGGATTCTTTCACAACATCGTCTAGCATGGTTTCCTCCGTTGTCATGGTTTAAGGGACGCGCATTCAATCGGATATCTCCGGCGGTTCAAAACAAGGAAAAATTCGTTGTCCGCGTCGCCGGGTTCGATAAATTCCGCCAGTTGATAGTAGCCTTTCCTGGTAAAGCGGGCGGGGAACCGGTCGTTTTTTACGCGACAATACAGAACATTGTCTTTGCCGACGGCCAATGTGTCCGCGTCCAGCTCTTCTTTTTGGTCGTCATTGAGCATGATTTCCAGCGCTTCAGAGCCGCAGGCGTCTTTGGTCTTGTAAACCGCCGTCACGACAAAGGCCGTGTCTTCAACGTCCAGATAGCAGATTTCCCGGTTGATCTCGACAAAATACCGGCCACAGTCATCCTGTTTCAGGTGCTCAAAGAAAACACACAAAATATCTTTGCGGAACATGTGCGCTCCGCGGTAGTGCCAGAGCCCTTCTTTGTCAATTTTAATATCGCTTTGATCCATTTTAAGTTGTTTTTCTGCTGTCCAGCAGTATCGTCACCGGACCTGAATTGATCAATTCAACCTGCATCATCTCCTGAAATGCACCGATGGCCAGTTTTCTGACTCTTTGTTGAGCCCGGCTGACGAAATATTCGTACAGCGCCCTGGCTTTTTCCGGCGCTTCCGCCCGGTCAAACGACGGTCTTCGTCCCCTGACGCAGTCCGCCAGCAGCGTGAATTGGGAGACGACCAGCATTTCTCCTTTAATATCAAGGAGTGAGAGATTCATTTTCCCCTGCTCATCCTCGAAAATACGCAGGTGAACCGTTTTTTCCAAAAGAAAATCCGCGTCTTTTTCCGTGTCGCCTTTTTCCACGCCCAAAAATACCAAAAGCCCCTGATCCATGGCGGAAAATATCTGTGAATTTATTCTGACGCAGGCCCGGTCAACTCTCTGAAGAACTGCACGCATGATGCATCCCATTTAAAAGTTTGGGCATGTTAGCAACAATTTACCGAGTGTTCAAGCTCTTTCTGTTGTAAAATATTCCCGTGGAATTTTATGAACTTGTCCACCGCGTGATAGTTTTTGTAATCTTTGCCCCGGTATGCTAAAAGACACGTCCATGAGCAAAAAGGTTCTTCTGATTAATCCCTGGATTTATGATTTCGCGGCGTATGATTTCTGGATGAAACCCCTGGGTCTTTTAACCCTGGGCTCTCTGCTGCGGGCCAACCGCCACCGGGTTTCCTATCTCGATTGCCTGAACCCCTATTCGCTCCCCATGCGGAACAAAACCGGCAAGACACCAGGACGCCACACTTACGGTCACGGGCATTTCTTCAGGCAGATCATTGAAAAGCCGCCCGTCCTCGAAGCGTTTCCTCGCCGCTATTGCCGGTATGGAATGGATCCGGATGTCTTTCGTGCGGAACTCAGGCGTTATCCGGACACGGATGTTGTCATGGTCACTTCCATGATGACCTACTGGTACCCGGGCGTTTTTGACGTCATTCAAATTGTCCGGGAAACCCTGCCGGGGGTTCCGGTGGTCCTGGGCGGCAAATACGCCTCTCTCTGCCATGAGCATGCCCTGGCCGAATCCGGCGCGGACTGCGTGATTCGCGGACGAGGTGAAAAACAGATTTTGGAGCTGTTCCGAACCATTTTCAACGAAGAGATTCTCTATTTGCCGGATGAAAACGATCTGGACTCCCTGCCCTATCCCGCCTTTGACCTTGCGGACCGCATCGACCAGGTCCCTCTGATTACCTCTCTGGGGTGTCCCTACCGCTGCAGCTACTGTTCCTCCTCTTTATTTTACGAACGGCATCTGCGGCGCGACCCGGGAAAAGTCGCAGATGAAATCGAATACTGGCAAAAGCAGTTCGGCGTCGCGGATTTCAGTTTTTACGACGACGCGCTTCTGGTGAATCCTGAAAGCATGATCATTCCGCTGCTTCACGACGTAAAAAGGCGGGGGCTCTCCTGCCGGTTTCACTGCCCGAACGGCCTGCATGTCCGGGAAATCGACGCGCCGCTCAGCCGTCTGCTCTTCGAGTCCGGCTTTAAGACGATTCGCTTCGGCTTTGAAACGGCCAGTTTCGAGGCGCAGGAGAAAACGGGCGGAAAGGTGCAAAACGAGGAGTTGCGCCGGGCGGTCGCGCATTTGAAAGAGGCGGGATACAAAACACAGGACATCGGCGTTTATCTTTTGTGCGGCCTGCCGGGCCAGAAAGTAAAAGATGTGTCCGAGAGCATTGACTTCGTCGTCCGGTGCGGCGCAAGGCCGGTGCTTGCCGAATACTCGCCGATTCCGGGCACCAAAATGTGGCCGGAAGCCGTCGCCGCTTCCGTATTTGACATTCAGCGGGAACCTCTATATCATAACAACACGCTGTTGTGCTGCCGCAATAATGATTTCAGTTATGAGGCTTACCGCAGAATGAAAGCGCGCGTCAAAGCGCTGCCGAAGGAAACGGGATTGCCCGATGGAACTTCTGATTCGAATTAAGAATATCGTCGTCTTTTTGCTCTCCGGATTTTTTCTGGTGTTCGGCGTTTTCCTCCTCACGAGTTCCTTTCAGCTGGCTAATCCCCTGGAGTTTGTCATGACGCTGTTTGCGTCTTCCTTCATTATTTTGTTTTGCATTACCGGCGTTCTCTACGCGGTTTTCCGTCTTTTCCCGAAAAATACGGGCACTGAGAAGGACCATGCGGACAAAAAATAAAATCTGGATTGCCCTCGGGCTGCTGCTGCTCACAGGCCATGCGCTGCCTGCGCAGGCGACGGACCTGGAGAAAAAAATCGTGAAGGCCAAACTGCAAAACGGCCTGACCGTTCTGATGATGGAGCGCAAATTCAGCCCGACAGTTTCCCTGTACATCCGCTACCGGGTGGGCGCCGTCGATGAAGCCCCGGGACAGAGCGGCGCGGCCCATTTCCTGGAGCATATGATGTTCAAGGGAACAACGACGATCGGCGCGAAAAATTACCCGGCGGAAAAGAAACTGCTTTCGGGCATAGAACAAATCGGCCGGAAACTGGACCGCGAGCGCGGTAAGCAGGAATCGGCCGATGCCCGGAAAATCCGACGGCTGGAAGCACAGTTGAAAAAAATGCAAAGCGACCACCTCCGGTACTACATCCCCAATGAAATTGACCGCCTCTACACGGAAAACGGCGCGTCCGGCATGAATGCGGCGACGGGTCAGGACATGACCACTTACTACATCAATCTCCCCGCCAACAAGATCGAACTCTGGGCGCGCATCGAGTCCGACCGTCTGTTACATCCCGTCTTCCGGCAGTTCTACACGGAGCGGGATGTTATCCTGGAGGAAAGAAGGCAGCGCGTGGAGGCCAGCCCCGACGGCAAGCTCTATGAAGCCTTTATGGATCTGGCCTATACGAAACACCCCTACGGCATTCCGATCATCGGAGTCCCCCGGGATCTGACTTTCCTGAGTCAGGAGGCGATTCGCGCCGTCCATCAGAAATATCTGTCACCGCGGCGGATCGTCATTGCCGCGGTCGGCGATATCGACCCGTCAAAGACGATGGAGCTGATTCGCCGGTATTTCGGAAAAATTCCCGACGCCGACGCTCCTTCCGCCCGTATTCCGGTCGAACCGGAACAAGCCGGTGAGCGCAAAGGGGAAGTTCTATTCGACGCCGGCCCGTCAATGATCATCGGCTACCACAAACCCGCACCGCCCGCCCAGGAGGACTATGTATTTGATGTTCTGGAGACGATTTTAAGCAAGGGCAGAACCAGCCGCCTGTATGACCGGCTGGTGATTTCGCGCCAGATCGCCCAGAGCGTCAGCGCTGTAAACGGCGTGCCCGCCGCAAGATACCCCAACCTCTTCACGATTTTTGCGCGGCCGCGCCATCCCCATACCAACGAAGAACTCCGGACGGCCGTTCTCGGGGAGATCGAGGCGCTCAAGACCGTCCCCGTGACGGAAGAGGAACTGGCCCGGGCCAAAAACCAGCTGAAGATGGACTACATCAAAAGCCTGGATTCCAATTCCGAACTGGCGTCCATTCTTTCCTATTACGAACTGCTGTTGGGGGATTACCGGTACTTTTCCGACTATCTGCCCCGAATTCAAAAGGTGACGGCGGAAGATATCCAAGCGGCGGCCATCCGGTATCTTACGGCGGAGAACCGCACCGTCGCGGTTCTAAACCGGAAAACCGCTCCGGAGGAAGGCGGAGGCGTCCATGAAAAATAGAAAAGCCTTCTTCCCGGCCGCCGGGTTGCTGCTTTTGGTGATTTTCGTCATGAGTCCGCCTGCGGCTTCCGCAGAGTCCCCCTGGATTTCTCCGGATCAGCTCACCTACCCCGCTTTGGAATTCCGTCCGCCTCAAGCCCGGCGAATCGCGCTCACAAACGGCATGGTTTTGTTCCATCTGGAGGACGGCGAATTGCCGCTGGTTTCCTTAACTGCTGTCGTGCGAACCGGAACGTTGTTCGATCCCGAAGGCAAGGAAGGCCTGGCGGAACTCACCGCCGCCCTCCTGCGGACGGGAGGAACGGCAAAACTCGGCAGCGGCGAAATGGATCGACGTCTGGATTTCCTGGCCGCCTCCCCCTCCTTTTCCATGTCGCTCGATTCCGCCTCGGTGCATTTCTCATTTTTGAAAACCGATCTGGATGAATGCCTCGATCTTCTTTCCCAGATGCTTCTGGCGCCGGCCTTTGAAGAAAAGAAAATTCAGGAGGCTCTTGCGCTAAAAAAAGAGGAACTGCGGCGAATAGCGGACAACCCGCAAAAACTGGCTTTTCGCGAATTCAACCGCCTTCTCTATCCCGGCGACCAGCGGGGTCGTCTGGCAACCTCCGGCTCCCTACAGAACATTTCGCGCGGCGATCTCGCGGCTTTTCACCGCCGCTACTTTTCACCAGCCAATATGCTGCTGGCGGTGTCCGGCGACATCTCCCGGGAAGAGGCAATAGAGAAAATCGAGCAAGCCTTCAGCAATACAACAATCCCCCGCCGCGTCCATGACCTTCCGGACGCGCCGAAGCAGGGCGCGCACGGCATTTTTCTGATTCCCAAGGCAATACCGCAATCCACGATGGTCAGCGGGGAACTGACGATCAGCAAGAACCATCCGGATTTTTACGCTTTCGAGGTTCTGGATTTCCTCATCGGCAGCGGCGGTTTTTCCTCCCGGATTTTCAGTGCCGTCCGCAATGATGAAGGTCTGGCCTATAGCGCCGGCAGCTTCTACCGCGCGCGGTCCAACTACGGGGTTTTCGGGACCTTTGCTTTCACGAAGACGGCTTCGACCTTCCGGGCGATTTCCCTGATCGACGCCATTTTAAAAGACGCCGCCGCCGGATCCATCAATCAGGCAGAGCTGGACCGGGCAAAGCAATCGATCATCAACAGCTTCCTCTTTTCTTTCGAGCAGCCGGGACAGGTTGCCTCCCGACAAATGATGGTCGAATATGAAAAACTGCCCGCCGATTTCCTCACGTCTTACCGAAAAAAAATCGAAGCGGTGACACTCGAAGATGTCCGCAGAATCGCCGCGGCTTGCCTCAATGAAAAAATAAGGCTGACGCTGATCGTCGGCGATAAGGACCGGTTCGGCGCGTGGCCGAAACACTGGGATCCGCCTGTGCAAATTGTTCCCCGGTACTGATTCGAGGTTTGATCATGATCGACGAAGTTCTTTTTGAAAAAGTTTCCCGCAGAATCGACGAGAGCCGCCAGGACATGATCGAACTGCAAAAAGCGCTGACGGCCGTTCCGGCTGTCGGTCCGGCCAGCGGCGGCGATGGTGAAATGCCAAAAGCTCTGACTCTGAAAAAATATCTGAAGGATATGGGGTTTACAATTTTCCGGCATTTTGACGCGCCGGACCCCGCGGTTTCGGGCGGACTGCGCCCGAATTTTCTGACGTCGCTTCCGGGAAAGGATGAATCCCGCCGCATCTGGATCATTACGCATCTGGACATTGTCCCTCCGGGCGAGCCGGGTCTCTGGAGCGCCGATCCCTACCGGGCGTATGTCAGGGATGATTGCGTGTACGGCCGGGGGACGGAAGACAATCAGCAGGACATGGTGGCCTCTATATTTGCCGCCAGGGCGCTTCTGGAAGAAGGCATCGCGCCCTGCCGCACAGTCAACCTGCTGTTTGTGTCCGACGAGGAAACGTCCAGCGAAAAAGGCGTGCAGCATCTTCTCGATCTGCCGGAAAAGATTTTCAATTCCGGAGACTGGATCGTGGTGCCGGATTCGGGGAATTCCGAAGGGTCTCTGATTGAAGTCGCCGAAAAGGGTATTCTCTGGCTGGGCTTTAAAACCACCGGGAAGCAGTGCCATGCCAGTAAACCGCAGCTGGGAATCAATGCTTTTGCCGCCGCTTCCCGCCTGGTGACCGAACTGACGAGGCTGCGCGACATTTTCGATGCGAGGGATCCGCTTTTTGATCCTCCCGTCAGCACCTTCGAACCGACCAAAAAAGAAGCCAACGTGGGCAACATCAACACGATTCCGGGTGAAGACGTCTTCTATATGGATTGCCGGATACTGCCGCGCTACGGGATTGACGGCGTGCTTTCCGAAATTGAAAAAATAACGCAAAACATTGAAAAACAATATCATGTGACCATCGAAATCTCCCTGCGCCAGCGCGTGGATCCCGCGCCTTCCACACCCGCCGACGCCCCGGTTGTCCGCGCCCTGACCTACGCCATCGACCGGGTCTATCGAATCCGGGCCTTTGCCGGAGGCGTCGGGGCGGGAACCGTCGCCGCGTATCTGAGAAAACGGGATCTGCCGACGGCGGTCTGGTCAAAAACCGGCATGAAGGCCCATCAACCCGACGAAAACTGCCCGGTCGGCAACATGACCGGCAACGCAAAGGTCTTCGCCCACCTGTTTTTACAGTCTTAAATTGTATTGCAATAGGGGGTTCTTAATGGTAGAACCCTGCCTCATTCAGACAGGCCGCTGCCACAGGCAAAATCCCCGACACGACGATTCGGCAACGGCGGAGATCAACCTTTCAGAGGCGGATGTTTTTGATTAAATCAACGAAAAGCATGAGAGTGGAAAAGATCTCCTTTACGGATTCGAACCTGCTCAAAAATCTTTGCGGCGAACACGACAAACACCTGAAACTCCTCGAAAAGCTTGAACCCGTTAAAATTAAGCCCTGGGGAAATTCATTGTCCGTCGCCGGCGGGGACGAGGCCGTTGTGATCGCAGCGGGCATCCTCCGGCAACTCTATGAAATGATGCAAAAAGGGTGGCACGTCCACCTCTCGGATTTTGATTATGCGCACCGGATTCTCTCGGAAGACATCTCCGTCGATTTGTCGGACATTTTTCTGGATACGGTTTTCATCTCTTCCAAAAAGAGGGTTATCGCTCCGAAAAGCATCGCCCAGCGTAATTATATCGACGCCATGAGAAACGCCGACATGGTGCTGGGCATCGGTCCGGCCGGCACGGGAAAAACGTATCTGGCCATGGCGATGGCCGTCTCCTGTCTTCTGGGAAAAAAGGTTCAACGGATCATACTGACCCGGCCGGCCGTAGAAGCGGGCGAACGGCTGGGTTTTTTGCCGGGCGATATGGCGGAAAAAGTCAACCCTTATCTGCGCCCCTTGTATGACGCGCTTTACGACATGGTGGACATGGAGAAAGCCGGCGCTCTGATTGCCAAGGGTCTCATCGAGGTCGCGCCGCTTGCGTTTATGCGCGGCCGGACGCTGAACGACTCTTTCATTATTCTGGATGAAGCCCAGAACACCACGCCGGAACAGATGAAAATGTTCCTGACGCGTCTGGGGTTCCATTCCAAAGCGGTCGTCACCGGCGACGTCACCCAGATCGATCTGCCGCTGGAAAGATCCTCCGGTCTGGTGGAAGCCGCGGCGGTGCTGAGCAAGATACAGGCCGTCCGCATTGTTCATTTTTCACAGGTGGACGTCGTCCGCCACCCCCTGGTGGCCGACGTGATCTCCGCTTATGCGACCTGGGAAAACGAAAAGAAAACCAGAAAAAATTAAGCGTGGCCATGAGCAATTTTTTGGATTCGACATCGGAAAAAATATTGTCCGTTTTCAGGAAATGGAAGGAAAAACATCCCCTCTCCCTGGCCTTCTTAAACGATTCCATCTTTCAGCGCTGGGCGATCGCCATCCTTTTGAGTGCGGGCCTGACGGCGCTGCTCGCGCCGCAATTCTACATTTCCAAACCGGTTTACCGCCACGGCATGATTGTTCAGGAGAATATCAAGGCCGACCGCGACTTCCTGGTGGAGGACGTCCAATCCTCAAGGCAAAAGCAAATCGAAGCCGTGGCCGCCGTTCGTCCGGTCTATGATTATGATCCGGAAACCCCCATTACGCTCCGGGCGAAAATCAAGCAGTCCTTTGCGCTCGCGGCCGGACAGAAGGAAAAACCGCCGGGCAAGGCTCTTCTGGATCGGTCCCTGGGCGTCACGCTGTCGCAGGGGGAGTACGCCTATCTGAACGCCCATGCTTTTTCCGATGAGCTGCTGCAGAGATTCTCCCGAATCATTTTTGCCTTTTACGACAACACCTTCGTCACGGCGGGCCCTTTCCAGAATAAGGAACGTGAAAAAGGCATTACCATCGTCAACACGCTGACCAGAGAGGAAGAAAACACCAAAGAGTTGTCGTCCATTCTGCTGATGAAGGATATCGGCCCGGCTCTTTCGAAAAAAATCAACGCTTCCATGCGCAACGACCAGCCGGAGGCCAGACGCGTTTCATTTTTATTCCTGAAGAAAATGATCGTCCCCAATCTCACGCACAATCCGGAGGCGACGGCCCAAAAGACAGCCTCGGTAAAAGAAAGTGTCAAACCGGTTTATTTCCAGGTGCAGAAAAACGAGATGATCGCCCGTGAAGGGGACAAAATCGGTTATCTGGAGCTGGCCAAGCTGGAAGCCTTTCACAAAACTGCTGCGGACAACAACATTTCCAACCTGGCGGTCATTGCGGGCATTTTCAGCATCGTGCTCTTTCTGACGCTGTTGTTGTATTACTGGCGCACACGGAACTGGCTGAAAGCATCGCCCCGTTCCAATGTGGACTTCCTGGTTTTCGCGATTGTCGCGCTGCTGCAGATCTTTTTTGTGAAAGCGGGCATTTTTATTTCGGTGGCCGTCAACCGCGCTTTCCCTTCCCTTCCGGTCGACGCCTGCTATTTCGCGATTCCCTTCGCCATGGGCGCCATGATTACCGCCGTGCTGGTAAACCGGAACGTGGCCATGATCATGAGTGTTTTAACCTCGTTTCTGATCAGCCTGCTTTTTGAGGAAAAAATTCTTTTCCCGCTTTTTTCGTTTCTGGGGTCTGTGGCCGCCTCCTACCACGTCGTCAACAGC
This sequence comes from Smithella sp., assembly GCA_012510495.1. GTDB lineage: Bacteria > Desulfobacterota > Syntrophia > Syntrophales > Smithellaceae > UBA8904. The sequence goes on along the minus strand of JAAZHX010000046.1, from coordinate 13,859 downwards.
CGCCAACGCTCGACCGTCTTAAAGGTCGGCGTTTTTCTGGGCGTCGTCAACATTGCCGCCATCCTCAGCCTGAGTCTATTGACCGGCCATCTGCTCGACGATCTGATTCTCCGTCTGACCATGGGGCTTTTCGGCGGCATCATCACCGGAATCCTGGTGGCCGGCCTCACCCCGGTTTTTGAAAGCCTCTTCGGCTTCATCACGTACATCAAGCTCCTGGAGCTGGCCAATCTCAATCAGCCGCTTTTTCAGAAAATGATTATTGAAGCGCCCGGCACCTATCATCACAGCATTATCGTCGCCTCCCTGGTGGAATCGGCGGCCGAAGCCATCGGCGCCAACGCGCTTCTGGCCAAGGTCAGCGCCTACTACCACGACGTCGGCAAGCTCGCCAAACCGCAGTATTATATCGAAAATCAGACCGGCTATGACAATCGTCACGACAAGCTTTCTCCGAAAATGAGCAGCCTGATCATCATTTCCCACATCAAGGAAGGCTGCGAACTGGCCATGCAGGCCAAGCTGGGAAAGCCGATTATCGACATTATCCGGGAGCATCACGGCACCAGCCTGATCAGCTATTTCTTCGACAAAGCCAAGAAAGACAAGGATGAATCCATCCGCTCACTGACGGAAAGCGACTTTCGCTATCCCGGCCCCAAGCCGCAGACCAAAGAAGCGGGGCTCGTCATGCTGGGCGATGTGATTGAAGCTTCCTCGCGCGCGCTGATCAACCCGACGCCGGCCCGAATCCGGTCGCTGGTCCGGGAAAGAATCGCCCGCATTTACACGGACGGCCAGCTGGATGAGTGTGAGCTGACGCTCAGAAACCTGAATACCATAGCGGAAACTTTTTCGCGGATTTTAACCGGCATTTTCCATCATCGCATCGAATATCCGGAAGCGCCCCCGAAGCCGAAGGAAACGAACGGCAAAAGAGAAGCTTATGAAAATTCGAATCGCAAACCGGCAGAAGCAGACGAAAATCGATAGCCGTCGGATCCGCGGCAAAGTCATTCGGCTTTTGCGGCTGATCGACTGCGCGGAAAAAGAAATCAGCATCACGTTTGTGGATGACGAGGCCATTCGCCTTCTCAACCGGCAGTATCTGCGCCTGGACAAGCCGACCAATGTGCTTTCTTTTTCACTCGAGGAAGGAGAGTGCGGCAAGGTAAATCCCGGCCTGCTGGGAGATATCGTGATTTCCGTGGATACGGCTCTGCGCGACGCAAGGCTGGGCGGTTTTACCCTGGAGGAGGAGCTTCTCTTTCTGATCATTCACGGCCTGCTGCATCTGACCGGCTACGAGCACGTCGGAACATCCAGGGCCAACGCCCTGAAAATGAAGAAAAGAGAAAAAGAGCTTTTCCTGGCTCTGACGACCGATGACGCCCGGTTCGACTGAAATCATCATCGCATGGGAATTTTCAGCATTGTTCCGTATTTGATCTCATTCGTCGTTAAACGATTCGCCTGCTTGAGTTTGACGACGGAGACGTTAAAACTGCGTGCAATGCCAAACAGCGTGTCGCCTTTCCTGACTTTGTACGTCTTCGTCGAACCGGTTGTTTTTTGTTTCGCCGCCGTTTCCGCGGAATAAATCGGGATTCTGACGTACTTCATCTGCTGGCTTAACCGCTTGTTTCGATTGATCCGGTTGCAGCCGTAGATCGACTGTCTGGATACCCTGTAGCGTTTGGCAATGGAGGCCACGGTTTCACCGGGGCGAACGCGATGCTGGATATAGCGGCTGGAGCCTGTGCTTTTACTTCTGTACTCGTAACTGAGGTGGGGTTTTTCGGCGATCGGAATATCGTTGTACACCAGTTGAAATTTTTGAAGACTGCCTTCGGGAACCTTAAAATCATATTCCCTGTCCGGCGTGATTTTGTGCCGCAGCTCGGCGTTGAGCACATTGATATAGTCCTCGGACGCTTCCATTCGGGAAGCGACATCGGACAGTCTCATCATTTTATCGACCTTAACTGTTTCACAGTTCATCATCGTGTCCGTCGTGGTCTGCAGCTCAAAGCCGTATTTGGCCGGATTTCTGACGATATGCAGCGTGGCGAGAAAACGGGGAACGTAGCGGGCAGTCTCATGAGGCAGCCGGGAATACAGGTCCCAGAAGCGGTCGAAATAATTGATGTGCTGGCTGGAGATGACGCGCAGGACTCTGCCTTCACCGCAGTTGTAAGCGGCCAGCACGGTAAGCCAGTCGCCGAACATCGCATGCAGCTCCTTTAAATAAGCAATGGCCGCGCGCGTGGATTTCAGAACGTCCATGCGTTCATCCACCCATTCGTCCCGCGACAGCCCGAATTTATAGCCCGTGGACGGAATAAACTGCCACAGCCCCAGGGCCCTCGCGGAGGAATACGCACTGACCTTGAATCCGCTTTCCACGAGCGGCAGCCAGAAAAGCTCCTCGGGGATGCCCGCTTTTTTCAGCTCGTCAAGGATGAGTTCTCTGTACAGACCGGAACGCAGATAAGAGGAAGTGAAAAATTCTTTTTCAGGACCCTGGAAGGAGCGGATTTCTTTCTCCACGTCCGCGTTCATGATGAGTTGAATCTCACTGGCCTTGCCGTTGATGGGTCCCTTTTTCGACGAGTAAACCGCTATAATCCGCTGGGAAATCAGAAGGCGCAGATCATCTTTCTGCCTTGCAATTTCCACATCGCCGTCCGCGTCCAGAAGCAGCGCATAGGCTTTGTCCAGTTCATTGAGGGTGTTTTCGATATCTCCTTTTTGCCAGTAATTATCCGCCACCTCCAGAATGTCCAGCGCGTTTTCCATCAGCTCCCGCTCTTCTTCAACATTCGTCTCGTCATTACCTTCCGCCGCGTTTGGATCTTTCCGGGCGGGCGCATCGGCGGGAAGACACTCCTGCGTCTCGGACGTCAAAAGGGACAGAGGATTCTGAAACAGCGTCCTGGCTTCCCGGCTTTGCGTTTCGGCCCCGTCCGCGGACGCGAAGCCAAAACACACGATCATGGCGAGAAAAACCAACACACCGCAGGACAAATTGTATTTTTTATATTTTCGCATGTGGAAGGCTCTCCTGTCGTTTTGAAAGTGCGCTTTTCTTTACCGCTTCCTTCTCGAAAGGCACGGAGCACTTCTGACGCCGGCGCCGCAATTTTTGGGCGCTTTTATAACACACTTTTTTCGCATGTCCAAACGATATCGGCAATCGCAAATATTATTAATGATTTACCGACGGAAAACGTCAGACTTGAGACCTGCTATCCGATGTAGTCATCAGATAGGCCTGAATAAAATCATCAATCTCCCCGTCCAGAACTTTCTGGGCGTTGCCGATTTCCAGGTTGGTGCGATGATCCTTGACCATCTTGTAGGGATGCAAAACATAGGAGCGGATCTGGCTGCCCCAGGCGATGTCTTTTTTCTGCCGGTTTTCTTCATCGAGCTTTTCATTTTTCTGCTGAAGCTCTCTTTCGTAAAGCCGGGATTTCAGATATTTCATCGCCATCGATTTGTTCTTGTGCTGTGACCGTTCATTCTGGCACTGGACGACAATGCCGGTCGGCAGATGGGTAATGCGGACGGCGGAATCGGTCTTGTTGACGTGCTGTCCGCCCTTGCCGCCGGCGCGGAACGTGTCGATCCGCAAATCCTCCTCACGGATGTCGATTCTGATTTCATCGTCGATTTCCGGATAGACATAAACCGACGCGAAAGACGTATGGCGCCTGGCGCCGGCGTCGAATGGTGAAATGCGCACCAGACGGTGAATGCCGATCTCCGCCTTGGCGAATCCGTAAGCGTATTCGCCTTCCAGGGTAAACGAAACGCTTTTCACTCCTGCTTCGTCGCCCGGCAGAAAATCAATAATGGCGGTTTTAAAATTTCTGCTTTCAGCCCAGCGCAGATACATACGCAGCAGTATTTCCGTCCAGTCCTGGGCCTCCGTTCCCCCCGCGCCGGCATGAATGGACATGATCGCGTTCATCGGGTCCTGGTCGCTTGAGAGCATCATTTTGAGCTCTTCTTCCCGGACGTCGGCCGACAGGCCCTCCAGATCGGCTTTCAGGTCCGGCAGCATCCCCTCGTCATTTTCTTCAAAAGCCATTCTCCAGAGGTTCTCTGTCTCCCCGACCCGCCCGTTGAATCTCTTCCATTGCTCCAGCGACGCGGACAGCCTGGTTTTTTTCTGCAGGAGGGACCGGGCCTTTTCGGGATCGTCCCAGAAGTCCTTTTTTGCGGACAAAATGTCCAGTTCTCTGATCTGTAATTCCAGTTCGCCTACGTCAAAGATATTCTCCGATCAAGGCGATTCTTTTTTTCAAATCCAGAATGCTTTCCTGAAGGCTATCAATGGACATTTCTCTTCCTCCTTGTCAAACTCCATAAGAATAAACCGGCCAGAGCGACAAAACCCATCCCGACGAACCAATCGCCGCACCGGGCGTAAAGCGTCGGCATTTGCATCAATGGAATCCTGCCGGTGATTTTTCCTTTCTCAAACAACTCCGTTTGCGTAAGAATCCTGCCGGTCGGGTCCACCAGCGCGGAGATACCCGTATTGGCCGCCCGCGCCAGGCTAAGCCTTGTCTCCACGGCCCGAAAAACGGACATGGATAGATGCTGATAAGGCGCGGACGTCCTTCCAAACCAGGCGTCGTTCGTAATATTCACCAATACATCGGCCGCGGCGTTTTTGTACTGTCGCCCCGCCTGGGGCAGGATGCCCTCGTAACAGATCAGCACACCTATCTTTCTTTCGTCCATCCGCAGGGGGATAAACCCCTTCCCTTCGGCAAAGTCGCCGATACCGGACGCCAGGCTGCTGACAAAGGGAAACATCTTTCTCAGGGGGACATATTCCCCGTAGGGCACCAGATGCACTTTGTCATATTTTCCCCGAAGATCGCCTCCGGGGGAAAGCAGATAGGCGCTGTTAAAATAATCCGTACCCTCTGTTCCGGCGGCATAACTCATGGAGCCGAAAAGCAGCCAGCTTTTTATCCGGGAGGGCAATTGGCTGACCCGGGCCTGCAAATACCCCGGCTCCTGAAAGCTAAAAGGAACAGCGGTTTCCGGCCAGACCACCAGCGCGCCGGGAGGATTCGCGCCCTGCACGGACAGTTCTTCGTAAATGCGAATGGTCTCGGCCTGGAAACTCTCATTCCATTTGACGGCCTGCTCGATGTTGCCCTGAATCAGGGAAACGTGCATCCCCGGCGCTCTGTCCATGATCTGCCGGATTTGCCGGATCCGCAGCCCGCCGTAAGCGTAAACTCCCGACCACAGGAGAAACACGGCCAGCGCCAGCGCCAGCGCTTTTTTCGATCTTTCCGTCAAGAGCGTAAAAAAGGCGGTATTTAAAAGAACAATTAGAAAGGACAGACCGGATACTCCCGTCAGATCGGTTATCTGAATGAACAACAAATTGGAAAACTGGGAGTAGCCCAGATTTTCCCAGGGGAATCCTGAAAACAGACAGGATTTCAAATACTCCAGGCAAACCCATAAAACCGGCGCAACCAGATACAGGGGGGCCTTGCCCCGAAAGTAAACGATTCCCGCGGCAAACAGGGCGAAATAGACGCTCAGGTAACCGGCCAGCAGGACCATGATGATCACGCCCAGAGCCAGAGGAAGATAACCGTAGTTCACCACGACATACGCAATCCAGTACAGCATGCCGATATGACCTGCAATTCCCGCCGTCCACCCCAGAACAAGAGCTCTCTTCAGTGAGGACGTGTTGTTCAGGGAAACCAGTAAAGGAACCAGCACGATCCAGGCGACGACGCCGAAGCCGAATCTGGGAAACGACAAAAAATACAGCAGGCCGCACAGGAGGGCGAAAAAAATATCGCGGCTCCAGGGCGTGCCGCCGGTGTGACCCGGGCCGATATTTTTGCCGTTGGTCTTCATGGTGTTTTTATGATTTTCCTGATTTTCACTTTTTTGATGCTGCGTTCGTCGGCGGTTTCGATGGTGATGTCCATTCCCTCGATTTGAAAGTTTTCCCTCTCATGGGGAATTCTGCGAATGGCGTATAAAACCAGACCGCCGAGTGTTTCGTACCGGCCCCGTTCCAGGCGAATTTCCAGATGCTCTTCAATTTTCTCGATTTCCGTTCGCCCGTCCGTGACAAAAGAGCCGTCGGCCATCCGGACCATGTCCTCGGAGTCGGCATGCTCTTCATGTTCATCCCGGATATCGCCGACAATCTCCTCCAGCAGGTCCTCCAGCGTAACCAGTCCGGATGTGCCGCCGTATTCATCGATGACAATGGCGATGTGTTTTTTATTACTTTTCAGCTCGTAAAACAGCAGATGCGCATTTTTCGTTTCCGGAATATAGTAAGGCCGCGTCATGTGGGACAGGATGTCGGCGGCGTCCATCTTTGGCGACCAGGTTGCCAGCAAGTCCTTGATGTTCAGGATGCCGATGATATTGTCCACGGAGCCGCGATGGACGGGAATTCTTGTGTAGTGCGCCTCGATGATTTCCCGTATCATCTCTGCCGGCGCGTCCTCCGCGCTGATTGACACAATATCCGTCCGGGGAACCATGATTTCGCGAACCAGCGTGGAGGTGAAATTCAGGATATTTTCAATCATTTTCCGGGAAGCGTCGTCCAGAACGCCGCTTTGTCGCGCCCTGGCAAGAACCGAAAACAGTTCCCGGCGAACCTTTTCGGGGGTGTTGAAGGACAAAAGATCAGAAATCTTTTTCATCATATCGGCTCGATCTTCTTTCACACGCCATCCGCGCGGATCTTCCGGGCGCAATTAACCACGCAACGCCCATTCTGTCAATCATCCTGACGGAAGACTTCCGCCCGGCGGCGTCTCATCTGAAGACGTTCGAAGCCACGGCAGAGCGGCCGGCGTGAAAGAGCGAAACAAAAAGGGAATCACTTGTAACAGCTGATTCCCTTTCAGATTTTCTGGCGGGGCCGATGGGACTTGAACCCACGCCCTCCGGCGTGACAGGCCGGCGTTATAACCAACTTAACTACGACCCCAAAAAATCATAAAAACGATATCCATCTGCTTCTTTGGTAGGCGGGACAGGGCTCGAACCTGTGACATCCACGGTGTAAGCGTGGCGCTCTTCCAGCTGAGCTACCCGCCCACTTGCCCGAAAAAAGCACTCTGGCTTCTAGCAACATTGAGATGGCTTGTCAAGCGATAAAACGACAAAATCCCCCGTTAATTCACGGCAGGACAACTCGCCTGCGTGCCGGTGGACACCGCGTTGCCGAAGATTTCGTCCTCCTTGACAAGGGCAATCTCCAGCACCTCATCAATGTGTTCGACAAAAACGATTTTCATCGCGTTTTGAACTTTGCGCGGCACTTCCGAAAGATCTTTTTCGTTGTCCTTCGGGATAATGACCGTTTTGATATTGCCGCGGTGAGCCGCCAGAATCTTTTCCTTCAGGCCGCCGATCGGCAGCACCCGCCCTCTCAACGTAATTTCACCGGTCATGGCCAGATCGGCCCAGACTTTCTTTTTGGCAAGCGCCGAAGCGATGGAAGTGGCCATGGCGATTCCGGCCGACGGTCCATCCTTGGGAATGGCGCCTTCGGGCACATGGACATGAATGTCGATTTTTTTATAAAAGTTTTTCGGCAAGTCAAAACGTTCCGCGCGCGTCCGGATATACGAAAGGGCCGCCTGCACCGACTCCTGCATCACATCGCCAAGTTTGCCGGTCATAACCATGCGGCCTGTTCCTTCCATGATACAGGCTTCAACCGCCAGCAATTCGCCGCCAACCTCCGTCCAGGCCAGCCCCGTTGTCAGGCCGACCTGGTTGTTTTCCTCCGTCTCGCCGTGACGGAATTTCGGAACGCCCAGATATTTCGGTATATTTTTGGAGCTGATCAAAATTTTCTTGCGGTTTCCGTTGCTGACGATCTCCTTGGCAACCTTGCGGCAGATGGACGCAATTTCCCGCTCCAGGTTGCGCACGCCCGCCTCGCGTGTATACTGGCGGATGATGCGCAGCAGGGCCTGATTGGTGAATTCGATCAACTCGGACGACAGTCCGTTGGCTTCCATTTCCTTGGCCAAGAGGAACTTGATCGCAATCTGCATTTTTTCCTGCTCCGTGTATCCGGCAATGCGGATGACTTCCATTCGGTCCTGCAGGGGCGCCGGAATTGTCTGCAAAACATTGGCGGTTGTAATGAAAAGAATATCGGACAAATCGTAGTCCACGTCCAGATAATTGTCATTAAACGCCACATTCTGTTCGGGGTCCAGGACTTCCAGGAGTGCCGAGGAGGGATCGCCGCGAAAATCGGAACTGAGCTTGTCCACTTCGTCCAGACAGAAGACGGGATTATTGGAGCCGGCTTTTTTGAGCGATTGGATGATCTTGCCCGGCATGGCGCCGATATAGGTCCGGCGGTGGCCGCGGATTTCCGCTTCATCACGGACTCCGCCCAGCGAGATACGGACAAATTTCCGGTTGGTCGCGCGGGCCACGGATTTGGCAATCGACGTTTTCCCCACGCCGGGAGGGCCGACGAGACAGAGAATCGGTCCCTTGTTTTTCTTGACCAGGGTCTGAACCGCCAGATATTCGATGATCCGTTCCTTGACTTTTTTCAGGCCGTAGTGATCTTCGTCGAGAATCGCCTCTGATTCCTTCAGGGTGTGGCTATTTTCCGTGACATCCGACCAGGGCATATCCAGCAGCCAGTCGATGTAATTCCGGATCACCGTCGCCTCCGCCGACATGGGCGCCATCATCTGCAGTTTCTTGATTTCCTGACGCACCTTTTTGGAGGCTTCCTCAGAGAGCTTCTTCTGCTTGAGGCGCTTTTCCAGCTCCGCGATTTCATTTTTAAAATCGTCCTTTTCGCCCATCTCTTTCTGGATGGCGCGCATCTGCTCGTTGAGGTAGTAATCCTTCTGCGTCTTTTCCATCTGCTTTTTGACGCGCCGTTTGATCTTTTCTTCCACCTGCAGAATTTCGATTTCGGAGAGCATCAGCGAATAAATGGCTTCCAGCCGTTCGCCGATACTGAAGATTTCCATGATTCTTTGCTTGTCTTCGAGCTTGACATTCAGATGGGTCACCACCACATCCGCCAGTTTGGAGGGGTCGTCGATGCCGGCGATCGTTCCCATCATTTCCACGTGGACTTTCTTGCTGAGCTTCAGATACAGTTCGAAGGACTCCTTGATGCTGCGCATCAAGGCCAGCTTTCGCACGTCAGTCGGATCGTCATCGACATCGTCAATATCGGCGACCTGAACGAGGAAGAAGTCGTCGTTTTTCACGTACTCCAGGATGGCCCCGCGCGCCTTGCCTTCCACCAGCACTTTCACCGTTCCATCCGGCAGGCGCAGAAGCTGGATAATGATACCGATGGTTCCAACGGAATAAATATCCTCTTCGGAAGGATCGTCTTTCTTCGCATTTTTTTGGGCCACCATGAAAATTCCCTTTTCATGCTTCATGGCGGATTCCAGGGCGGCAATGGACTTTTCCCGTCCGACAAACAGAGGAATAATCATATGCGGGAACACCACCACATCACGCAGCGGCAAAAGCGGAACGATGTTCGTTTTATTTTTGAGGAGTTCTTCTTTTTCTTCGGTCATGTTTTTCTTCCTGCGCCGCTCTCACATCAGGCGGATTCAGATTTTTGAGCATAGATCAGCAACGGTTTTTCCTTGTTGAGCACCACATCTTCACTGATCACACATTCTTTGATATCCTGTTGCGATGGAATATCATACATCACTTCCAGCATAGTGTTTTCCAGAATGGAGCGCAGCCCGCGCGCCCCGGATTTCCTCTCCATCGACAGCTTGGCCACGCAGCGCAAAGCGCCGTCCGTAAACCTGAGGTTCACATTTTCCAGTTCAAACAATTTCTTGTACTGTTTGATGATGGCATCTTTGGGCTCCACCAGAATGCGAACGAGCGCCTCCTCTTCCAGATCGTCCAGCGTGGCGATCACCGGAAGACGTCCAATAAACTCGGGAATCAGGCCGAATTTGAGCAGATCTTCGGACCGGACTTCCGCCAGGACGTCCCCGATTCTCTTTTCCTTCCTGCTTTTGATTTTCGCACCAAAACCCATGGTGTTGACGCCGATTCGTCTGGAAATGATCGTTTCCAGGTCATTGAAGGCGCCACCGCAGATAAACAGGATATTGGTCGTGTCGATCTGAATGAATTCCTGCTGCGGATGCTTCCGGCCGCCCTTCGGGGGGATGCTGGCCAGAGTTCCTTCCATGATCTTCAACAGGGCCTGCTGAACGCCTTCGCCGGAGACGTCCCTTGTTATGGAAGGATTGCCTGATTTTTTCGCTATTTTGTCAATTTCGTCAATATAGACAATGCCTTTTGAGGCGCGGGCCACATCGTAATCTGCGTTTTGCAGGAGGCTTAAAATAATATTTTCGACATCCTCCCCCACATAACCCGCTTCCGTCAGCGTGGTGGCATCCGCTATCGTAAAGGGAACATTGAGAAATTTTGCCAGGGTTTTCGCCAGCAGGGTTTTGCCGGAGCCTGTGGGACCGATCAAAAGGACGTTGCTTTTCTGAATTTCAACGCCGTCACTGGAGCCGGCGCTGGAAAAAAGCCTTTTGTAATGGTTATATACCGCAACAGATAGGATTTTCTTTGTTTTTTCCTGGCCAATCACATAAGAATCGAGAAACCGCTTGATTTCCTTCGGTTCCGGCAGGACATTTTTATGTCCTTTTTCCAATGTTTTTTCGTCTTCTTCAACGATGCACCGGCACAATTCAATGCACTCGTCGCAAATATAAGCCGTTGGGCCGGCCACCAACTTGCGTACTTCGCTTTGCGTCTTTCCGCAAAATGAGCAAAAAAGCATACCCTGCCCCCGATTGTTTTTGTTGCGTTTGATCACTGAATCTCTCCTTTATTTAACACCGGATGCCAGGGGCTTCCGAACAACGATTTCGTCGATGATCCCATATTCTTTCGCCTGATAGCTGGTCATAAAGTAATCCCGTTCCGTGTCGTTCATCACCTTTTCCAGCGGCTGACCGGTCAATTCCGCCAGAATTTTGTTGAGGTCTTCCTTCAACCTGAGAATTTCCCTGGCCTGAATGTCAATATCCGTCGCCTGGCCCTGAAAACCGCCCAGCGGCTGATGGATCAGAATCCTGGAATGGGGAAGAGCAAAGCGTTTCCCCTTCTCGCCGGTCGCCAGAAGAAGCGCCGCCATGCTGGCCGCCTGCCCCATGCACACCGTGGAAATATGGGGTTTGATATACTGCATCGTGTCGTAAATCGCCATTCCGGAACTTACATGCCCGCCGGGGGAATTCAAGTAGAAAAAGATGTCCTTGTCCGGATCCTCCGCCTCGAGATAAAGCATTTGTGCGACCACAACATTGGCTACGTTGTCATCGATCGCCGTCCCCAGAAAGATGATCCGGTCCTTCAAAAGCCGGGAATAGATATCAAATGCCCTTTCGCCCCGTCCGTCCTGTTCCACCACCATGGGGATTAAATTCATGCAACAGCCTCCTCGCCCATTCCGATCTTTTCCACGACCTTAATATTGGCCCGCTGTTCGATAAAGTCAAATACCTTTTTCTGAAGAATCTCCGCCTTCAGGGATTCTTTTTTCTCCTCATCCTCATAGATGCTCTTGACGGAATCAACACCTACATGATGGATTTCCGACAACTCTTTGATATGATTATCTATATCTTCATCGGATGCCGTGACGGCTTCCTTTTCGGCTATTTTCTTGAAAAGGAGAAAGGCCTTGACCGTTTTCTCCGCTTCGGTTTTGAACTGATCGTGCATCCGGAAACTCAGCTCCATCGCGTTTTTCTCATCCATGCCGGCGGATCGCATTCTTTTTTGCGTATCGGCAATCATGTAAAAAATCTGTCTCTGCACCAGGGATTCCGGCGCTTCCAATGAATTGGCGCTCAACAATTTTTCCGTGATCGAATCCTTCAGCTTCGCATCGCTCTGGCGTTTACATTGTTCTTCCATGGACGTGCGGACATCGCTTTTCAAATCGTCCAGCGTGTTGTACTTATCGAAATTCTTGATGAAATCTTCGTTTAATTCCGGCAGTTTCTGTTCTTTCAGTTCTTTGAGCGTTACCGTGAAGACAACTTCCTTCCCCGCCATCTTCGGTTCGGAATAATCGGCCGGAAACGTGACCTGAATGTCCTTCGTCCCGCCTTTTTTCATTCCCGCCACCTGCTCTTCGAAGCCAGGAACAAATCGTTTTGAACCGAGTTCCAGGAGATAATCATCCGCTTTCAGCTGGGGGAGCGCATCTCCATCCAGGGTTCCCGCGAAATCAATCGTTACGAAATCCCCCATTGCCGCCGGCCGGTCTTCCTCGACATCCTGGAGGCTGGCGAACATCCGGCGGATTTCGTGAAGGCGCTTTTCCATATCGGCCTCGGAAACCTTGATTTCAATCCTTTCCAGCTCGAGATCCTGATACCCCTGCGGATCAAATTCCGGCTCTGTTTCAAAGGAGGCGATGAAAGAAAAGTCCGTGTCTTCCTTCAGTCCGTTCTGTTCGATTTCCGGACGGGAAAGCGACACGATTTTCCGCTCGTCCAGTTCCTGCCAGTAGTACCGGTTGATGATGTTGGTAATGGTTTCCCCTTCCGCGTCGCTTTTGAAATAGGTTTCCAGTACTTTCCTTGGAACTTTGCCTGGGCGGAAACCCTTGATTTTCGCTTTTTTGCCGATGGTCCGGTAAACGGCGTCCAATTCATCTTTTACAAATGTCCAGGGGATCTCAAAAGACATTTTTTTCTTTACCTGGCTCACATCCTCTACTTTAACGGAAAGCTCGCTCACGCCCTGATTCTCCTTGTCTTGAATTATCCCTGCGTTTTCATTCTGGTGCGAGAGAGGAGACTTGAACTCCTAAGGTTTTACCCGCTGGATCCTAAGTCCAGTGCGTCTGCCAATTCCGCCACTCTCGCCCGTGATGGCTTCGGGATTATATATTCATTGGTCAAAATGTCAACGCGGATTATTTTAGGCACACTGCTTTGCAAAACCAGTCAGTTGCATTTTTTACCGGCGGCATTCTGTAGAGTATAATTCCCTATATTGCAAGAGAAAGATGAGCTGGGAAAATGGTCGGGGCGAGTGGATTTGAACCACCGGCCCTCTGAACCCCATTCAGATACGCTACCAGACTGCGCCACGCCCCGACATGATGTGCTAAAAGTGCCGAGGGAATTACCACCTTCGGCCTAACCTGTCAAGGACAAACACAAATTCGAAAGGACAGCCCCTGACGGCCTGTCGCCCAGGATATTCTTTGGGCGGCAACTGTCGCAAGGCCGGAGAAAGCAGCCCCTGTTCCGGGGCGGGCTATTTTCCGCTTGAACTTCAAGCGCCGTTCCAGTATGATAAAGCCATGATCCGTAAGACAAATATAAAAATCTGCCGGTTGACGGGAAAACTGATCGCCCTGTTTTTCGTCCTGGTTTTTCTGCAGGCCGCCCCCTCGCATGCCGATATTTACAAATACGAGGATACGGCCGGTGTCATTCATTTGACCAATATGCCTTCCAACCCCAAGGTCAAATACGTCATGCTGGTCCGGGAAAAAAGAATCACCTTCTCCCCCAACATCAATGTTCAGGAATATGACAGGATCATCACCAAGGCCGCCGGCAAATTCAAGCTGGACGCCTCCCTGATCAAGGCCGTCATCAAGGCGGAATCCAATTTCAACCACAAAGCCGTATCGCCGGCCGGAGCCAAAGGTCTCATGCAGCTCATGCCGCAAACCGCTTCCGCGCTGAACGTGAATGACGTTTTCCACCCCGAAAACAACATTGAAGGGGGCGCGCGCTACCTTCGCTATCTGCTCAATC
>JAAZHX010000066.1 GCA_012510495.1 Smithella sp. | reverse complement strand
GTTCCACGCTGTACTGCACTCACCATCCCTGCGTGATTTGCGCCAAAATGATCATCAATGCCGGGGTCGCGCGCATTGTAATCCGCGACAGCTACAGCGATCAACTGGCCGCGGATATGCTGCGGGAAGCCGGCATCAGCGTTGAAACACTGAAGACATCATAAAGGATCGGTACGTAAACGTTATGAAATGTCCTTTTTGCGGCAACGCGGAAAACAAAGTCATCGATTCCCGGATCAGCAAGGACGGCAAGGCCATCCGCCGCCGCCGCGAGTGCATGGGCTGTTCCCGCCGCTTCACGACGTATGAGTACGTGGAAGACATCCTGCCGATGGTCGTCAAAAAAGACGGGCGGCGCGAGCCGTTCGACCGGACGAAAATCCGCAACGGCGTGCGAACGGCGTGCGAAAAACGGCCGATCAGCACAGAGGACATCGAGAGGCTGGTGGAGGGCGTGGAAACCGCCTGCCAGGAGTTTCAGGGCGAAGAAATTCCTTCTTCGGTGATCGGCGAAAAAGTGATGACCGAACTCAAAACACTGGACGGCGTCGCTTATGTGAGGTTTGCCTCGGTGTACCGGCAGTTCCGCGACGTGGCGGAGTTCATGTCCGAATTGAAGGACTTGTTAAGCAAAGGCAAAAAATAATGTTTACCGGCATTGTCGAAGGATTGGGAAAAGTCGTCCGCCTCACCGTGAAAGGCGCGGACGCCGTTCTGGAAATTGACGCGGGCATCGACATGACAGAGGTGTCCCCGGGCGACAGCATCGCGGTCAACGGCGCCTGCCTGACTGTCACCTCCAAAAAATCGAAGGTCTTCTGCGCAGATGTTTCCGCCGAATCGCTTTCCCGGACCACGCTGAAACACCTGCAGGCGGGGCACAGCGTCAATCTGGAGAAATCCCTGCGCGCCGGCGGATTTCTGGGCGGCCACTTTGTGCTGGGCCACGTGGACGGCGTCGGCCGTATTCTTTCCAGAACACAGAAGTCCGGGTCCATCATCTTTGCCGTCGAATCCCCGGAATCCCTGTCGCGCTATATCGTGGAGAAGGGGTCGGTGGCCATCGACGGCATCAGCCTGACCGTGAACAAGCTTGAAAAAGGCCGGTTTTATGTTAATATCATTCCGCATACGGCCGTCCATACGACACTGACGGGAAAAAAAGAGGGCGAATGGGTCAACATCGAGACGGATATCCTGGGCAAGTATGTGGAAAAGTTATTGCAAACCCCGCGGGGAATCGATAAGGATTTTCTCGCCGAACACGGCTTTGTAAAATAAACGAAGGAAGCAACATGGCAGTCAGTAAAATTTCGGAAGCAATAGAAGACATCCGCAACGGGAAGATGGTCATTCTCGTGGATGATGAAGACCGGGAAAACGAGGGCGATCTCTGCATGGCGGCGCAGTTTGTCACGCCGGAAGCGATCAATTTCATGGCCAGGCTCGGGCGCGGATTGATTTGCCTGACCGTCAATGAAGACATCGCCTCGCGCCTGAAACTCAACCTGATGGTCAAAGACAATCAGGCGCGCTTCGGCACGGCCTTCACCGTTTCCATCGAAGCGCGCCATGGGGTGACCACCGGCATTTCCGCGGCGGACCGCGCCACGACGATTCTGACGGCGGTCAATCCCGCGTCCAAACCGGAGGATATCGTCAGTCCCGGACATGTGTTTCCGATTCTCGCGCGCAAGGGCGGCGTCCTGGTGCGCACGGGCCAGACCGAGGGATCGGTGGATCTGTGCCGCCTGGCCGGGCAGACGCCGGCGGGCGTGATCTGCGAAATCATGAAGGACGACGGCACAATGGCGCGCATGCCGGATCTGGAATTCTTTGCCCGCGAGCACAATCTCAAAATCGTCACCATCGCCGACCTGATCGACTACCGGATGCAGCATGAGTCTCTCATTCGCCGCGCGGCCGAAGCCTCGCTGCCGACGCTTTACGGCGGGGACTTCAAGATCATCGTCTATGAAAACGACGTGGACGACATGCAGCACATAGCGCTGGTCAAGGGAGAAATCAGCAAGGAAGACGACGTGCTGGTGCGTGTGCACTCGGAATGCTGCACCGGCGATATTTTCGCTTCGGCCCGCTGCGACTGCGGCGATCAGCTCCACCGCGCGATGGAAATGATCGAGGAGGAAGGAAAAGGCGTCATCGTTTATATGCGTCAGGAGGGACGGGGCATCGGCCTGGTCAACAAGATCAAAGCGTATGCGCTGCAGGACGAGGGCCATGACACAGTCGAAGCCAATATTGCGCTGGGCTTCAAGGCCGATCTGCGGGATTACGGCATCGGGGCGCAGATCCTGGCGGATCTGGGTGTGCATAAAATGCGCATGATGACCAACAATCCCAAGAAAATTGTCGGTCTGGAAGGGTACGCCATTGCCGTGACCCAGCGGGTTCCGATCGAAATTCCTCCAAACGAAAACAACATCCGGTATATGACCACCAAGAAAAAGAAAATGGGGCATATTCTGGAGCTGTAAAAAGCGCAGCGGCGCTAAAAACCGAACAAGGGGTTGCAGCCACCCTGCGGGTGGCAAGTCCCTTTGTTCCAACAAACATAAGGATGGTGCTTTAATCATGCCGAAGATCATCGAAGGAAAATTTGTCGCCAAAGGGATGAAATTCGCGATCGCCGCAAGCCGGTTTAACGATTTCATCAGTGGACGTCTTATCGACGGCGCGGTGGACACGCTGGTCCGGGCGGGAGCGGATGAGAAAGACATCGCCATTTACAAGGTTCCCGGCGCGTTTGAACTGCCGCTCGCGGCGAAAAAGCTGGCCAAAAGCCAGCGTTTTGACGCGGTCATCTGCCTGGGCGCGGTCATTCGCGGAGCAACGCCGCATTTTGAATACGTCAGCGCGGAAGTATCCAAGGGAATCGCCAGCGTGGGGCTGGACGCGGAAATTCCGGTGGTCTTCGGCGTTCTGACAACGGACACCATCGAACAGGCCATTGAACGGGCGGGCGCCAAGTCCGGCAATAAAGGCACCGACGCGGCGATGGCGGCCATTGAAATGGTGGACCTGTTCAAAAAGATGAACCCCTGAGGCGAAAAGCAGGACAGTGCCGGCATGATCCGGCATTGCGACGTTTGAGGATTCGATGCAGGAACGGAGAAAGGCGCGCGAAGTCGCCTTGCAGGTTCTTTACAGTTTGAATTTTGCCGGACTCGACACGGAAAAAGCCCAGGATCTTTTCTGGGGGAATTTTGTCGCTCCCAAATCGGCCAGGGAATTTGCGGCCAGGCTGATTTCCGGCGCCTGGAGCCACCGGGAAGAACTCGACCGCCTCATTGCCGATTGTTCGGACAACTGGTCGCTGGGGCGGATGTCCAAGGTGGATATCAGCATCCTGCGGATGGCCGCTTTTGAGTTTCTCTACTGCGACGACATTCCGCCCAAAGTCAGCATCAATGAAGCGGTTGACCTGGGGAAAATGTTCGGATCGGAAAATTCCGGCTCATTTATCAACGGCATCCTGGATGCCCTTCATTCGAAAATTCAAAAAAACCATGCAGATCACGCTGTCCACTCAGTCCCCCGACCGGCAAAAGCATAAATGTCTGGTTCTGGGTTTTTTCGACGATGAGAAGCCACCGCGCGGCATTTGCGGCCTGATAGACTGGCGTCTCAACAGTTTGATTTCCAGGGAAATCAAACGGGGACACATCCGGGGCGAGTTCAGGGAACAGGTGGCGATTCCCTGGCCGGAGCGAATTGACGCGGAGCTTCTTTTTCTTTTCGGCCTGGGCTCCTTGGCCGATCTTTCCTATGATCGGATTTACGAGGCGGCCTACGCGGTGATGGCCGCGGCAGGCAAAATGAAGGTGTGGGATTTTACGTTTGACCTGCCCGGCGCAGGCCGTTCGATGCTCTCTCCGGCCGGCTTGCTGGAAGCCATGCTCACCGGATTTTTTGACTGCCTGTCGCAGGACATCGGCAGACTGACCCATACCAATATCTGCCTGGCAGCGTCGCCGCAAAACCTGAAAGAGGTTGCCCTGGGCATGAAACGGTTTAATGAAAATGTGCGGCACCTGGGGTCGGTTGATCTCAGCGCGCTTCAGGCGCACCTGTCCGGATATTAACCCCGCCCCTGCCATCAGGATGGTTTGCCGCATCCGTTACAAATTCCGGTCCGTCCTTTTCGAAAAGTGAAGCGACAAAGCCGTCTTGCCGAATAGCGATTCACGCCACGGTGTAGCGCTTGGAGAACAACTAATTTCTGGGGAAGTTAGTCAGAAGGATGGATAAAAAAAGGTGAAGGCGAAGTCCCGCCTGGTTCAGCGGTTCAAAAACGTCATCGCCAGGACATTGCTGTTTCCTTCCCGGCGATAGGACACGCGGTCGGCCATCTTGCGGATAAAGAACACTCCCATACCGCCGATCTTGCGCATCGTCAGATCCGATTGAATGTCCGGATCAGCCAGTGACAGGGGGTCGAAGGCCACACCCGTGTCGTGGATCTCGATCGTCAGCGCCGGATCGTCCGCAATCAGGCAACGCACTTCCACCTGTCCTTGGTTTTGAGCGTAACCATGCACGAACACATTGACCAGCGCCTCTTCGGCAACCAGCTCAATCCGGTTCAGGGTGCTTTCGGAAAACCCCCGCTTATTTGCCTCGCCGCGAATGAAAGTCAGCAGTTCATGCAAGCTTTCCACCCGGGCGGGCATTTTCTTCATGACCATAGACTAATCCGGCCAACGCTACTTGATGGCGTCCTGAGCCGCTCCCAGAGTGTCAAATACGGGAATCAGAGCGATAAAACCCGAGATGGTAAAAACGTCTTTCACATTGTCCCGGAGTCTGGCCATGCACAATTTCCCGTCGCGCGCCTTTATTTTCTTGGCCGTGGTCAGAAAGACTCTCAGGCCGGCGCTGCTGATATAGTCGAGTCCCTGCAGATCGAAAATCAGCTGTTTCCCGGACTGTTCAAACCACTGATTGAGCCGTTCCTCCAGCTGAGGGACGGAAACGGCATCCAGTCTTCCTGTAATGGCGAAAACGGCAATGTCTGACTCATTTGTAACGACGATTTCCATAGATGCGCTCCTTAATCGGGATGGCTCGAACCTGAAAAAAAATATTCGAACGGTGCGAGTATAGAAAGAACATCTGTGTCTGTCAATAAATTTTACAGCAGATAACCGGACGCGTAAAGAAGGGTAAACTCTGAAAAATTATGTTTTTTTACGGAAGGTTTATGCTATAGGGATGCAAACCTTTTTTGAGGCCGGAGGAGAATCGAACCCCATGATCTATAATGAAGAATTTGAAACTCTGCCCCGTGAGGCGCTCGAAGCGCTGCAGCTCAAAAGACTCCGGCAGATCGCCTCACGGATGTATCATAACGTCGGTTTTTACAAAAAGTCCTTCGACCGGGCGGGCGTGACGCCGGAGAGCCTGAAAACCCTCGATGACCTGAAGCGTTTTCCTTTCACCACCAAACAGGATTTACGGGACAATTATCCCTTCGGGCTTTTTGCCGCGCCGATGAGCAACATCGTGCGTCTGCACGCGTCGTCCGGCACAACCGGCGCATCCATCGTGGTCGGCTACACGAAACGAGACATCGACACCTGGGCGGAACTCATGGGGCGCTGCTTTGTGGCCGCGGGCCTCACCGGGAACGACGTCATCCATAACGCGTACGGCTACGGTCTGTTCACCGGCGGACTGGGCGCTCATTACGGCGCGGAAAAAATCGGCGCCAGTGTCGTGCCGATGTCCGGGGGCAACAGCAAACGCCAAATCATGATTCTGCAGGACTTCCGTCCCACCGCCATCTGCTGCACTCCTTCCTACGCGCTGAACCTGGCGGAACAGGGGCGCGCCCTGGGTGTGGACATGCGCTCCCTGGCGCTTCGCGTCGGTGTTTTCGGCGCGGAGCCCTGGAGCGATCAGATGCGGGACAAGATTGAAAAGGCGATGAACCTCAAGGCCTTCAACATCTACGGTCTGTCCGAAATCATGGGGCCGGGCGTGGCGATGGAATGCGACGAAGCGCGCGACGGCATGCATATCTTTGAAGATCATTTTCTCGTGGAAACGATCGATCCCGAAACGGGGGACATTCTGCCGCCCGGCGCCGAGGGCGAACTGGTTTTCACCACGCTGACCAAAGAGGCTTTTCCTCTGATCCGTTACCGGACGCGCGACATCTCCTGCCTGAACCCTGCGCCCTGCCGCTGTGGGCGGACACATTACCGCATGGGGCGTGTCATGGGCCGCAGCGACGACATGCTGATTATCCGCGGCGTCAATGTCTTCCCCTCGCAAATTGAAACGGTACTGGTCGGCATTGAGGGACTGGAGCCGCATTACCAGCTGATCGTGGACCGGGAAGAAACGCTGGACACGCTGGAAGTCCAGGTGGAATTGACGGAAAAGCAATTCGACGGCGCCGATGAAGTCAAGGTGCTGCAACGGCTGGAAAGTCAACTGAAAAAGGACATGAAGGATTATCTGGGCATCACCGCCAAGATCAAACTGGTCGAGCCCAAAACCATCCAGCGCTCCGAAGGCAAAGCCAGCCGCGTAATCGACCGAAGAAAATTGTGACCGGTGAATCGTGGATGGCACCCCTCGACAAGCTTGGCGTGACAAGTAGTGCGTGCCTTCAGGCGCGCTCACAGCGGGTCTAAAAACCAGCACTACATTTTCCACCATCCACTATCCACCATCCACCATCCACCATCCACTATCCACTATTCTTCACTTCCCGGACAATCCGGGCTGCGTCTTCGTAGCAGCTTTTGCCGAAAGGCATGATCAGGTAAAGACCGGAAGCCTCCGCGGCAATTCCGGCGGCAAGCTCGCAGGCCTGATCCAGGCCGAAGCGGCGCTGGTCCTGGAGCGATTCGTACCGGTCAAATCCAACCGCAACTTCCGGGGGAACGGCAATGCCCGGAATCCGGCCGCCGGCCAGAAATGCCGCGTTGCGCCGGCTCGTAAGCGGCATAACGCCGGGGAACAAACGAATAGGAAGTTCCGACAGGGCGTCTTGCAGACGGCGGAAATCATCGACGGTAAAGACCGGCTGGGAAAAAACGAACTCGGCGCCCGCGTCGATCTTGGCCCTGAGCCACTTGATCTGCGGCGGGATGGGCCGGGCAATCGCGCAGCCGGCGCAGAAATCCGGCGGATCGGCCAGCCCCTCGCCGTTGATGATGCGGCCTTCGCGCAAACCGCGGAGAAGCCGCAGCAGTTCCACCGATGAGCGCACATCCGTCACGCGCTGCACCAGATTGCCCAGGTGCCCCATGGACGGCGCGTCGCCCGTCACTGCCAAAAGCCCCCGGAGCCCCAGATCCCAGCCGCCGATGAGCGAGGAGTGCAGTCGCATCAGGTTGGACTGCGTTACGCCCAGGTGGCAGATCGACGGAACGTCCAGAACGGACTGAAGGCGGGCGGCGGTCACCATTGCATCGCGCCCGACCGTGGCGCCGGGATTGTCCGGCACGTCGAACAAATCCGCTCCCGCTTCAGCCACGGCAGCCGCGCCCTGCATGATTTCGTCAAGCGTCCTTGTGCGTTCGGCGCGAATTTCCACGCTGATCAGAAAACGTTTATCCGCCACAAGCGCGCGGACGGGGTTCGCGGCCGCGGCTGCCGTTGCGGCAACGACAGGCAGGGGCGCGGCGACTGCGACCGGACGCGGACGCGCCGCGACCACCCGGCCGCCCAGCGCTTCGGACAATTTGCGGATGTGGTCCGGCGTGGTGCCGCAGCATCCGCCGATCACCGCCGCGCCGGCGTCGGCGAGTTCAAGCGCAAAGGCGGCAAAATCGTCCGGTGAAAATTCGTAGGTGACGGCGCCGCGTTCGATTTGCGGATGCCCGGCGTTGGCCGAAGCGGTAACGGACCAATCGGTGTACGCCGCAAGGTAGGCGGCCACGCGGACGATTTCGTTCGGATGGCGGCAGTTGGCGCCCACGGCGGCGACATTCGCCAGGCGTGCCTCGGCGAGCAGGCGGTCCACGCGTTCCCATCGCTGCCCTCCCCCGCCGGTGTTGCCGATCTGGAAAATGACGGGCCGTCCCGTCGCGGCAGCGGCAGCCAGAGCGGCTTTGGCTTCGCGCGGCTCCACAAATGTTTCCAGAAGCAGTGCATCGGCTTCGACCAGCGCCCGGCACTGTCTCCGGTAGATCTCCTCCAGCGCCCCGTCCGGATAGTCCTCCAGACGAAGTCCGAGCCCGAGCGGCCCGATCGAGGCCCAGACCAGGCACTGTGCGCCGCCCGCCTCTCTGGCCAGAGCTACGCCCGCACGGTTCACGTCGTCGCACAGCTCGCCCGCGCCCGCCTCTTCCAAGGCCAGCGTCTGGGCCGCAAACGTATTGGTCACGAGAATATGCGATCCCGCGTCCCGATAAGCGGTGTGCAGGTTCCGGACCAGCGCCGGCTCGCGGAGGTTGAGCAGTTCCACCGGCTCGTCGCTTCTGCCGTCGGCTTTGCGCAGGCAGGTTCCAATCGCCCCGCTGCCGACAAGCATCGTTCGTCCCAGTTCGTTCATCAGGGGATGCGTCATGGATATCTTTCTCCTGTCGTTCTCAGCAATGGATATTCAGTTTCGCCCAGCCCATCCAGTGAGGCCGGCCGGCGACCCATGCCGCCACCTCCCCGGCAAGCCACTCTTCAATCTCCCGGACCGCTTGCTCTGGCGGAAGTATTACCTCTTCAGTGAAGCGGGGCCGCAGACGCGGCAAATGCCCGCTACCCGGTGATCCCCTTCTGCGTCATGACCTGCGCATTGGTGAAAAGCGCCATGCCGGTTTTCAGCCTCCGGAATCCGAACTTTTCGTAAAACCTTTCTCTGCCCGCCGCCGCGTAAAGAATTACATTGCAGCCCGGAAGCCTCTCGAGAATCTTCTGCACGATCAGCGTGCCGACGCCCTGCCGCTGAAACTCGGGAACGACAGCGATATCGTAAAGGGCGGCCTGGTAAACACCGTCTGTGAGAGCCCGGCCGAATCCGATCATCCGGCCTGCCCGATAAGCAAAGACCGTCATCTGGCTTGCGGCAAATGCCCTGCGGTGTTCGTCAGGCTCATGATAACTCATGCCGACGCTCTGCAACGTCTGAGCCACGTCCTTCCAATTCACGCCGGTCATGTCGTACCTGAATTCGATTTCCATCATAAACCCGATTTCTTTTCCTGACGGGCCATAACCTGCTTTATTATCGCAGAGCGTTGGCTCTCTATTCCGAAATTGGCGGTCTGGCCGCCGCCCGGAAATCTCTCGGGGCAGGCAGGGGCGAGGCCAAATCCTTCCAGCGCTCCGTGGCACCCGTATGTCCCCTTGGTAATTGCGACGGTCTCTCCTTTGGCGGCCCGGGCCAAAAGCAGCATGGAGCATAACGGGTGGAGTTCCGCGGCATCCACCGGGGCTCCCATGTATAATTGATCGCCAGGGGCGGAAATCTCAGCGACAAGGCCTCTGCGATGTTCGACTGCATATCCATCTCCCTACCGGGGAACTGTCGACCGCAATTGCCGCCGGTTTTGTCCTCTATATATCACATCGGTAAAATTTTTGAATGGTGGCGGACGATGATACGATTTTCACTAACAATTGAAAATTAGATCTGAGAAACCATGAAAGGCTGCGTAGAAAAATGCAATTAAGTGATATGTCCCCCCGAATCCCTTCGCGAAATTTTGAAGTCTTGTTTGCCGATTGATGTTGACGGTAAACGAAAGGCTGAAGCGCGGCGCGCTTCAGCCTTTTTATCATATTTCTGGATGCCGGCCTTCGCCGGCACGACGAGGGAAAGAATTCACCCTCCCTGGAATCACTCCCATCAAGGGAGGGACCTTACAGCGGCGCCATCACAAGAAATCCTACGGATAAAAATTATTATAGAATCATCCCCTGCGCATTTATCTCGGAACGGTCACGACCGTTCCCTACGTTCGCCCTACATGAAGCTTTCTTCGGGGATGTCGATCGCGCTGCGGTCGCCGAACTTCATCGATTTGAGATAGCCGAAGATATCGGGAACATGATTCATGACATAAAACCGGGCCGTGGCGATTTTGCCCTTGTAGAAATCGGTGTCGATCTCGCCCTTCTCTTTCATCCTGGCCGACGCCAGAAGCGCCTGATCCAGCAGCAGCATGCCGCAGTAAACTCTCGCGCCTGCATGCATGGTCCGGGTGGCAAAGAGCTGTTTCATCTGCCGGTCGCCCGTCGTCCAGGCGTCATTGAGGCTCACGATCTCCTTGAAGGACGCCATGGCTTCCGCCATCATCGCAAATTCCGCCGCGAACTCATCAGTCTTCTTTTTGGCGACAAAATCGTCGATTTCCGCCACCCACTTTTTAAAAGGCGCGCCGTCCTTCATGGTGAACTTGCGGCCGGTATAATCCTGCGCCTGGATGAAGTTGGTGCCTTCCCAGATGCCGTAAATCACAACGTCCCGGTAGAGCTCCGCCGGGGCATATTCTTCCGTGAAGCCGTAGCCGCCGAGGCACTGGATGGCGTCGCCGGTGGTGAGCCTCGCCATATCGGAAGTATAGGCCTTGCACAGGGGGTTGTTGATCGCAAACATATCATCATAATATTCCCGCTCTTCGGGCGTGGCGGCATCGACAGCCAGGTCGCGGTAGAGATAGGACTTGTAGATGAGCGCCCGGCAGGCCTCCAGAACGGCCTTCTGGGACAAGAGCATGCGACGGACGTCTTCATGTTCGATGATCCGGACGCTGGGGCCTTTGGGATTGGTGGAATGCTTGCTCTGCACGCGCAGCTTGGTGTAATCCAGCGCGGCGTAATAGGCGGCGCCGATGCATCCCAGCGAGAACAGTCCCGTGTTCAGGCGCTCCTCGTTCATATAGGCAAACATTTGCCTCATGCCGATGCCGCGTCCATCTTTCACTTCCGCTTCGCCAACCATCCAGCCGTAACAGTTGTCGTTTTCACCCATGGCCAGCGTGGCGGTCGTCGAGCCGTGAATGCCCAGCTTGTGCTCGATGCCCATGGTGGTGACGTCGTTCCAGGCGCCCTGCGAGCCGTCCTCGTTGACCCAGAACTTGGGCACGATGAAAAGCGATATGCCAGCGGTGCCTTCTTTAGCGCCCGGCGTTTTGGCCAGCATCAGATGGATGATGTTTTCGGCCAGGTCATGGTCGCCGGACGAAATGAAGCATTTTGTTCCGGTAAGCTTATACTTGCCGGGCGTGTCGGTGGGATAAGCTTTGCTCTGGACCGCGCCGACTTCGGAGCCAGCACCCGGTTCGGTAAGGCCCATGGTGCCGCCCCATTCGCCGGTGCGCAGTTTGGGAATGAACATATCCTGCTGTTTTTTCGTGGCAAATTCATGAAGCACAGTGATGGCGCCCTGCGTCAGACACCAGAACATGACAATCGACGGCGACGCGGCGGACTGCATCTCCAGAATCGGCGCATACCAGCAAAGCGGTATTTTACCTTCGCCGCGATAGCCGAACTGAGGCCCCAGCTCCGCATCCATCACGGTTTTATAAACATTCTTGAACGAATCCGGCGTCGTCACCGCATGCTCATTGCCGCCCACAAATTTCGCGCCTGGATCGTCGGCGTCTTTGTTGGCCGGACACATCACATCGCGGCAGACTTTGAAGTTGACGTCGAGGAAGCTGTCGATATCGTCCATCCCGTAGTAATCCTTGTAAGCGTCAAGGGCCAGGAGCTTTTCCACGCCGAGCCACTCTTTGATCTGGAACATGATGTCGCGCGTCTGATACAACCAATTACTGTGAGCCATACTGAATTCCTCCCGTTGAAAATTAAAGGCGCAAAATGAAACGAATCCATGCTCCCCGCCCGAGCACTGATGAAGGCACTTCATTTACTGCCATTAAACGTTAATGTCGCGTCCGCCCTTTTCCCGGCAAAAACGCACCGTATTATTTCCCTTTGAATACCGCCTTACGCCGTTCAATAAAAGATAGCAGACCTTCCTTCATATCCTCGCTTTTCATCACTTCGGCCACATCCTGAAAAATAACTTTTTTCGCGGCCTGTTCGCCCTGCGTTTCCGCCAGGCGACCGCTTTTCAAAATGTTGCGCACACCCAGCGGCGCCGCGCTCGCCACGCTTCTTGCCAGTTCCATCGCCTTTTCCAGTTGTTTCCCCGGCTCGGTCAGATGCTGTACCAAACCCATGCGGTAGGCGTCTTCGGCGCTCCATTGATCGCCGGTTAAAAGATAGCGCATCGCATTGGACCAGCCCATGTCCCTGGCTAATCTGATGGTGCCGCCTCCGCACGGGAAAAATCCGCGGAGGACCTCCAGCTGGCCAAATCGCGTATCCGACGCCGCCACGCGAATATCCGCGTTCAGCATCGTCTCCACGCCCCAGGTATAGCAATACCCCTGAACGGCGAAAATGATCGGTTTACTGCAGCGCTTCTCATTCGCCATATAAAATGGATCAATTTCGTTTTCCGGGTTCAGGGGGAAACCCCCTCCACCGGTAAACGCATCCGTCCAATCGGTCAATTCCAGCCCCGAAGTAAAATGTTTGCCGTTGCCATAGACAACTCCCACCCATAAATCATCATCCGTATCCAGTTTGTAATAGGCCTGTGCTATTTTGGAATACATCTCCCGCGTCAGAGCGTTGTATTTTTGGGGACGGTCAATTTCAATCAGCAAAATGTGTTCTTCGGTTTTAATATTGATTGTCATATGCTTTTCTTCCTTTTCCTGTATTTTACTGGCGGCGAGTATAAGGAAAGGGGCCGCGCGTGTCAACGGAATAATCCAATTGATGATTGTTCCCTGGCAAACGTAAAGATGGTTGCATAATACAACCGTTATGAAAAATGAAGAGTTGAATGTTCCAGATTTGCACCGGATTCTTTCCGTGGAAAAAAGTACGAGCACCCGGCTGGTCAATCCCCTGATTCAAAAAGGCTTTTTAACCCGCCAAAAATCCAGCCACGATTCCAGAGCCTTTGTGCCGACGCTCACGAAAGAAGGCAGGAATACTCATCAAAATGTTCAGTGCTTTTTCGCTGGCGGCGTATCCCGCCCTCCGGCAAGATCAAAACGCCGTATGCGTATGATATAATTATATTTATCTATTACGCTCTTGACTTTGACCGGTCTTTCCTGTAAAGATTTTCCGGTCTTCTCAAAACGACCTCAATACAGCAACGGATAACGGATTTGCACACAATCTACGCCGTCATACCTCCCGCAGCACAAAGCAGGCCGTCCTGCGACCGATTCTTTTTGTTTGATATTTTTTCACGCCAAAAATCATTCCCGCCCGGACGGGGGTAAAGGAGGAAATACATCATGAGTAACAGCAGCGCAAATGAAAGCAGACTGCCGGCACTCGGCATCAACAGCCTGGGACGCATCGGCAAACTGACTCTGTGGCATCACATCGGCAGAAAGTACTTCAAAGAAATTATCGTCAACCAGGGGCGGGACATCGGCCTGGGGATGGAAACCATCGCCCGCCTGATCGAAGCGGATGCGACTTACGGGCTGCTCCACCGGTTTCTGTACGGCATCAAAGCCCGGCCCTGCATTCAGATTACGGACGAAAAAAACGGCAAGATGCTCATCGACGGCATTCCGGTGACGGTTTTACGGGAACAGCGCAATCCCATGAATATTCCCTGGCGCCAGTACGGGGTGGACATTGTCGTGGATTGCAGCGGCAGCTTCAAAGATCCGACCGTTCCCGTGGACGACAAAAAAGGCTCCATCCGGGGTCACTTAAACGGCGGCGCCAAAGCGGTCATTCATTCCGCGCCTTTCAAGATCAAAAACAAGGCTCTCGCGACGCCGGAAGACACCACGACCTTGATTTACGGCATCAACCACACGGCTTTCGACCCCAAGAAGCACCTGTTGATTTCCGCGGCATCCTGCACCACGACGGGGCTCGCGCACATGGTCAAACCGCTTCTGGACAACGAGGAAACCAGCACTATCCTGACGGCGTCCATGTCCACGATTCATGCCGTGACCAATACGCAGAGCGTTCTGGATAAACTGCCCAAGGCCGGCGAGAAAGACATCCGTAAAACTCGCAGCATTCTCAACAACATCATTCTGACATCGACCGGCGCGGCCAAGGCCCTGGCCGAAGTCATTCCGGAAGTCAAAAACATCGGCTTCATGGGCGATTCCATCCGGGTGCCGACCAACACCCTTTCACTCATCGTGCTCAACGCGACGTTTCAGGCGAGAAACAACGATAAGGCGGCGGCGGCCGGTCTCGACACCAAAAAACTCAATGATATTTACGCGAAAGCCGCCAGGGACAATCCTCTTGTCCGCTTCACCATGCAGCAGAATGTCTCCACCGATCTGATCGGCGAAGACGCGGCGGTCATCATTGAAGGCCAGTTCAATCACACCCGCACGGCTTTCATACCAGTCAACCTTTCGCACATTCCGAATCTGCCGGCGGACCTCGTTTCGGCCCTTGGCGAAAAAATGCTTCAGGTTCCCGTGGTCCATGCCAAGATTTTCGGCTGGTACGACAACGAATACGGCAGTTACACTAACCGGATGGGAGATCTGACCGTCTATATCCACAAAAACCTTCAGTAAGCCGCCGAGAAAGCGCTCCACGAGCAGGCTGCGGCAAACGCGCCTTCTCGTTCATTTAAACCAAAAACCCTCGTTTTCTTTCACACGGAAACGAGGGTTTTTGGCTGGAAAGCATACGCGGCGACGCCCGGCGAAGATCATGCATCAGGTAAAACAGCCCGGAGAGCATATCATTTTGTTTTTGGACGCGAGAGGTCCTACAGAATAACGGAAGCGTAGGGCGCCGGCTCCAGATCATGCTTCCCGAGATACAAAGCGCCGCTCCAGCCGTCAATGGCGATAAAATTTCCGCTTCGGATCGTGTGGTTCTCCAGGGTCGCATAGCCTTCCATTTCATAGACCTTCAGTTTGCTGAGCCCCACCACCCCGACTTTGCCCAGCTGCGGAATAGTAACGGCGGCATGAGAGGTCGCTCCGCCCTTGGCGGTAAGCAGCCCTTCCACCTGCAAAAGGACGCCGACATCATCGGGCACCGTATCGGGTCGGATCAGAATGAGCGGCGTTTCGGGCTCCGTTAGGCGAAACTGCTGAATGTCTTTTTCGGAATAAACGACCCGGCCGCACAGGGCGCCGCCGGAGACGCCAATTCCTGTCCCCAGCATGGACTCGTGCAAGAAGTCCGTCTCTTTAAAGCGCCGCAGGTTTTTTGCCTGGGTCTGATCCATGTCCCGCGTCTGCAGCAGAAACAAATGCTCTTTTTGCGGGCCTTCAAAGGTAAATTCTATTTCCTGGTGGTTCAGGCCCTTTTCATAAATCAGCGTTTCCGCGGTTTTGACCAGTTCGGCATAGATGTCCGGAAAGTCCGCTTCCAGGGAAATTCCCTTGTTGCGCTGTTCGGTAAGCCGCTGGCGCTCGGAGATGGGATGCGTTTCGACAAGCCCGGAAACGATATCGTCCCCCTGAACGCCGAAGATGAAATCCCCGTAAAGGGCCACATCGGAGGAAGCGCTTTTCGGATCACGGGTAAAAATCACGCCCGAGCCGGATCGCTCGTGGAGGTTGCCGAAGACCATCGCCTGCACGATGACGGCGGTCCCCCACGCATCGGACAAATGCATCTGGTGGCGGTAGATGCGCGCCTGCTCGGCATACCAGGAATCAAAAACCTTTAAAACCGCATGACGCAGCTGCCGGAGCGGATTATCCGACAACGGAATGCCGCTGTCCAGAATCCCCTGTTTATACGCCAGAGCGATCTGCTTCATCATCCCGGGCGGAAATTGAATTTTTCTTTGCACGCCATGCTTCTGTTTGAAGCCATCCATGATGGCGTCGAAGAAGTCGCGGCTCATCCCCTGGAACATCCCCCAGGTCTGAAGAAAACGGCGGTAGGAATCCCAGGCCGCCCACTGGAAATCTTTTTTGGCGCTGAGGGTTTCGGCAATCGAGGCGTTGATGCCGACATTTAAAAAAGAACGCATCATGCCGGGCAGCGAAATCGTCGCGCCGCTTCGCACCGACAAGAGTAGAGGATTTGCGGGGTCTCCGAAACGGCGGCCCGTCTTCCGCTCCAGCGCGGCGATTTCCCTGTTGACCCGCCGGGCCAGATCCCGGAAAATGTACTTGTATCCATAAACTGCGTCAAATCCCCGGAACACTTCCGTGGTGATGACAAAGCCCGGCGGCACCTGGAACCCGAACGAAACAAGCTGCTTGAGGAAATAGCCTTTGTTGCCCAGCAGGATCTGGTTGTCCATTTTCGGGTTTTTACTGTAGATGGGAGACACGGCCAGATCCGGATTGTAATCCATCAGGAGGTTGACAATCCGCTTGTTGTCCTTGAACTTTTCCAACTCCGCGTTGAGCGTTTTGATGACGGTGTGCACAAAATTGTCCAGCACCTGCAGTCCGAAGGCGGACGAGATCATGCCCCGGAGAAAATTCTCCGATTGCCGATAGATGAACTCCTCCATCCGGGCCTCGTCCTGCTTGCCGTCGGGTGGATCCGTCTGCGCCTGAAGCTGACGGAGAATCACCGGCAAATTGACGCTGTGGGCGTCGATATAGTAATCCCGGATGACATCCTGAATCCCCCGGGAGATGAACCGGAAAATATCCAGATACTGCTCCATGGAAAACTGCTTGATGGGCAGCGCGCTGGTGATGTACCGGACTTTGGCCACCAGCCCTTCGGTGGAAATCCCTTCCAGATCCAGCGCGTTCAGATAGGTCCACAGATAGGTATGGACCCTGATGATGGTGCGCTTGGTGATAAACTGCAGATTCAGGGATTGAATCAGCTCTTCAAAGAGCATTCCCGCAAGGCTCTCCAGGCGCAGGGAAAACCCCAGCGCGTCAAATTTTTCCTCGTGGTAGGTTCCATACATGGATGGAATCCCCGCGGCAATGTGCCTTTTGTAGTAGATGTTTTCAAAAGGGCGGGTTTTCTTTTCGGAAAGAATTTGGGTCTTGAGCGAACCGAGGCATTTCAGAATGACATTCAGACTTCGGTAATGGTTTTTATCGGCCAGCGACCGTTTCAGCGACACAAGATCCTGCGCGGTAAAAACGCCGGCGGACTCCAGATCGCCCAACAGATTATAGTACCGCGGATGGTATTTCTTGTAAATCAGCTGATAAATGCGGATCATGAGCGACGCGCGCTCCCGGTCCGTCTCGGAAATATTCTGAATCCGGGAAATTTCCCCGGCAATTTTCTCCGGATCCCATTCCAGAAATTTCCCCGGTTGATTTCCGGCGCCCTCAAAAAGGTGGATCAGCGCCCGATGCATGCCGTCGAAATACAGCCCCTCGCCGGCCACCTGATCATAGACTTCATCGGGAACATGCTTGCGGATGGCTTTTTTTTCTCCGGAAACCCAGAAGCGGAAAATATCCTCGATAAATTCGACCAGCAGGCTGTTGCTCTCGACGTGGGACTGTTTGCGGAAAAAATCGATCAGGCGGTCGTTGCGGCAGGACAACTCATCCACCCGGGTCGTCAGGTCCCTGAGTTCGCCTTCGGCGCCGATTTCGCTGAAGTACACGGGGAACAGACGCAAAAGCTGCTTGATCAGGCTGTAGGCCGGGGCAATGTCCGCGTTGAGCAAGCGGGAAATGTCGCGTTGAATCAGGTCCGTGTCCCGGATGAAAATGCCGCCGATTTTCAGATGAATAATCAGCGCGGAAACGAGCCTTTTCGTCCAGCGCGGCTTCAGGGCGATGATTTCCAGCCAGGCGCGGATCGTCCGGATATGTTCGGGATTGACCCGCACCTGCCATTCGGCCGTCGATCCCCGGATCTCCGGATATTCAAATCCGTAGGCGATCAGTTCGTCCATGAACATTTCCACCAGGGGGTGGTCGTTTTGCGCAAAGACTTCCCGGGCCGCCGTGAGGATACAGTCGATGCTCGCGCTGCGGAATTCACTCCGGGCTGTGTTCTTTTTCAGGAAACTGAAAATTTTCCTTATAATAATATCCAGATTCTCTTTCTTTTCCTCTTGAAAAACAAGTTTCAGCGACGCATTGATTTCCCGCATGGCGCCGGCATGGAGGTCCTGCAGACCCGGCGCCGTCATAACGCCGAAGAGAAAATCCAGCTTCACGAGGTGACGGTTCGCGTAGGCTTCGGCTTTTTCCAGCGCGGAGGCGACACGAAGGTAGGTGTCGAGAATCTGAAAATAATCCGGAAGGGCCAAAAAGTCCCGGAGATGCGCCCCGGCTTTTTCGCCGTCCCGGGGACGAAGCGCTTCGATCTCCAGCATCAGCTTGCGGAACCGGTGATGAGAAAGCGGCCGGATCAATTCCAGATAAGGGGTTTCATTCGGCGGCGTCTCGGCCTTGCGTTCGGCCACCAGCCATAACGCGGGATCGGGTTGATTCAGCCAGAAAACGTAGGTCACGCGGAACATTTTGTAGAGCAGCGCGTCGAATGCCGGTGTGACCAGATCCACGTTCCTGTCGGCCGCCGTCCGGAGGATTCTTTTCAGATAGGAAGAGCATTTTTTAAACAGAGCCGATTCGCCGTCCGCCAGCTCCGCCAGGAATTCGATCAGGGGGGGGAACAGCGACAGATTCCTCTCCAGAAACTCCTTGCTGTGCAGGATCACCGTGTCCGCGTAGTCGAACAGGTAGTGCAGTGCGCTGTCTTTCACTTCTTCGCCGGCCGTGGATTTCAGAATATCGAAATAAATCGTCAGCAGTATCCACAAACCGGCGAGCCCGTCGGGATGGCGGTTGCAAATGTGAAAATTGCCGATGGAGATGGACTTGAGCTCCCGGAGCACGAAGTCCCAGTTGACGTAAGGATGATTGAGTTCGGTGAGAAGCTCGCGGGTTTTTTTCTGCAATCCGTAACGGTCTTTGACAATCGAGAGGATCGGAGCATATTGCTGCGGGATCTGAACATCCGCCGCCGTGCGCTCCAGATTCACCTTTAATGCTGAAGAGATCCACCGGCCATTGCCGGCCGGGGATTTTGATTCTGCTTTCATAAGCCGCTGCCTTTACCGGTCGAATAAAACAGATATTACGCCTTATTTCAAGACGTAATATCTGCCGACCCGGCAGGACCAGGCATTAATCCACAAACGGATTGTCATCCGTGATGCATAAGGAGTTTTTCAACACCGCAAAAGCTTTTCAGAAGACGGGCTCTCATCCGGTCACCCCAGAATACCGATGAACACGCCGCCGGCGATAGCGGCCCCGATGGCCCCGGCAACGTTAGGCCCCATCGCATGCATCAGCAGAAAGTTCTTTTTGTTTTCCTGTTGACCCATCACCTGGACCACCCGTGCAGACATGGGCACCGCCGATACACCCGCTGCGCCAATCATCGGATTGATTTTTTCCTTCAGGAACAGGTTCATGATTTTCGCCAGAATGACACCGGCTGCGGCCGCACTGGCAAATGAAACAACCCCGAGAATCAGAACGAGCAGCGTCTTGGCCTGGAGGAAGTTTTCCGCAACCATGGCGCCGCCGATGGAAACCGTCAGGATGATGGTCAGCACGTCGATAAAAACTGTCTGTGCCGTTTGGCTGAGTCGCTCCACAACGCCGCTTTCCCTGAAAAGGTTGCCCAGCATAAAACAGCCGATCAGCGGAGCAGAAGCAGGGACAAAGAGAATTACGATTATGGTGGTAACAAGCGGGAAAAGGATTTTCTCCAGTTTCGACACTTGCCGCAGCGACGGCTTCATGTAAATCGCGCGCTCCTTTTTCGTCGTCAGCAGCTTGATGACGGGGGGCAAAATCAGCGGAACCAGGGCCATGTAAGAGTAACAGGCCACCGCCGTCGCGCCGATAATATGCGGCGCCAGCTGCGCCGTAACATAAATAGTCGTCGGTCCCTCGGCGCCCCCGATAATGCCGATGGAAGCTGCCTCGTTGAAGGAAAAGCCGAACAGAAGGGACAGGAAAAAGGCAAAGTAAACACCGAACTGAGCGGCGGCGCCCAGAAGAAGCGTTTTTGGATTGGCCAGCATGGGACCGAAATCCGTCAGCGCCCCGAGACACAGGAAAATAAGGGGCGGAAGAATCTGCCACATAATGCCAAAGGAGAAAAAGATTGCCAGCAACCCGACCGGTTTTGTCGGAACTTCCGCCTGGTTGGTCTGCTGCTGGGTGAGCATAACGGCGATGACATCGCCTGCTTCGACGTGCTGACCTTTTTTTACTTTAATTTCTTTGACCCGCCCGAAAACCGGTGAGGCAATGTCTCCTGTGTCCGTCTGTACAACAACAGCGTCTTTATCAAAAACATTGCCCTTCTCCACGGAGATTTGACTGATGATCCCTGATTTCTTTGCTTTCATCTCATGCTCATAATCCATCAATCCCCCAACGGGTAAATTAACGAGCATGATGGCGAAGCCGATAGGAAGCAAAATAAGAGGTTCCATTTTTTTTGCAATCGCCAGATAAATAAAAACGCCGCCGATGAGGATCATCAGGGCGTTACCCCACGTAAAAAACTGAAAACCGCTTTCTAAAAGGCCAAACACGTCGATTCCTGTATTGAATAATCGTTATGTTAATGAAGCCATTTATCCTACTTGCGCATAAACTTTGTTGTCTTTTCCGCGACGATTCTGGTCAGCCATATGGTAAACCAAAGAATCGTAAGAAGAAAGAAAACCAGGCCAAATCCGCCTCCGGCGATCTTTACAGCCAATCCCATGTCAATCATGCTGATATCAGACCTCCTCCTGCTTTGATCGATACATCCAACAATGATGAAAAACGGCCACGCGCCTATTCAGCGCTCAGGCCGGCCACTGGTGTATACAATACATACAAGTTACTACGACAACGCTGATGGTTTCCTATCTATAATTTTTCACAATGTCAATTTGTTTGTTTTGAGTGATTTCAATTATATATGTCGGTAACGGAAACATCTTAAATTAAATGTCACCAGGGGCGCTTTCTTTAATTCGCCTTCAACCTTCAGGGTGTATAGCATATATACACCTCTGGTCGCTCTGCTTGACCGCGCGGGATGTTTGTTATAAGAGTTTCGGCAGAAAGGTCGGACATGTCCTATAAAACCGTTTCAGATGTCGAACAAAGGTTGATTGAGGCAGGCTATATCCCGTCCCGGGAAATTGCCACGGTCATTTTTCTGGCGCAGGCGACCCAGAAGCCCGTTTTGATCGAAGGGCCGGCGGGCGTCGGTAAAACGGAGCTGGCCAAGGCGGTGGCGCGCAGCCTGGGACGTGAGTTGATCCGTCTCCAGTGCTACGAAGGACTGGACGAGGCCAAAGCCCTCTATGAATGGGAATACGCCAAGCAACTGCTCTACACGCAGATGGTCAAGGACCGGATCAACGATATCATCGGCGCCACCGCAACGCTTGCTGAAGCGGTCGATGCCATCGCCGCCCAGGAAGACGCTTTTTTTTCCGACCGTTTCATCCAGCCGCGTCCGCTTCTGCAGGCCATCAGTTCGGCCAAGCCCGTCGTGCTGCTGCTCGACGAGGTGGACAAGTCCGATCCGGAGTTCGAGGCCTTCCTGCTGGAGTTGCTCAGTGATTTTCAGGTTTCCATTCCGGAGCTGGGGACGCGAACGGCCGTCCGGATCCCCTTTGTCCTGCTCACGTCGAACAACTATCGCGATATGAGCGACGCCCTCAAGCGCCGCTGCGTTCATCTCTACATCGATTATCCGGCGCGCGACACGGAAATCTCGATAGTCCGCCTGAAAATTCCGGACATCGAGGAAAGGCTCTGCGCCGTCCTGGTGGATTCGATCCGCAGAATCCGCACCCTGGATCTGAAAAAAAGTCCCAGCATTTCCGAAACCCTGGATTGGGCGCAATCGCTTCTGGCGCTGCAGATTACCGAACTGACGCCGGAAGTCATCTCGGAAACCCTCAACGTCATTTGCAAATACCAGGCGGATCTGGAAAAGGTGCGGAAAGACATCGACCGGGTCGTCGGCGCCGGGCTTTCATGACGCTATCTGTCCCGGGAAAAAGCGAACGCGCCGCACGACCCTTCAGACGTGCTGAATTTCAACCGTCTGTTGCCTAAAGAAATATCTTTGGGCAACGGTAAAGACCCGAACCGGCAGGGCAACCCTCTTTCAGGGGACGCGCCTCCGGAATTCCGTCGTGGTGATTTATGGTCAAACTGATTGGGCAATTTGTTTCCTGCTGCCGGGCTGCGGGGCTGCGCGTCTCCACCTCCGAAGTCCTCGACACGCTCAGGCAGCTCGCGCTGATCGACCCGACCGATGAGCTGCAGTTCAAGGCCCTGCTGCGGGCCAATTTTGCCAAAAGCCTGCGGGAACTGAAGCACTTTGAACGCCTCTACCATCTGTTTTTTCACGAAATGCGCGTCAACGCTGAAGACATGCGGCAGGCGGCCTCCCAGATCGACCGCATTCGGGAGGCGACGGACCTGTTGAGACAAAAACCGCATGACAATCCGATGTACGATGCCGTGGTGGATTTTCTGGCCGGCAATCCCATGGCCCTGCTGGCGGAAATGCGCCGGATCCATTCGGAATCGGATGACGCGGCATCGCCCGCCCGGTTCAATCTCGGGCCGCTCGCCAGCCGCTTCAACGTTCTGCTGCAGATCAATGCCGCGGCAAACGCCACCGCCGCACTTCTGGAAAACAACGAATTGAACATGACGCCGGCGGACCGTCATAACCTTGCGGCGCATTTTGAAGATCGCGTGGCGGCGGCGCGGTCCATTCTGGTTTACGAGCCGCAGGCGGGCGGCGGCGGCGCCAAAAAAATAAAAACGCACGAGCAACGCGTTCGCGACCTCGGTGAAAAAGCGTTTTCGTCCTTCACCCGCGAGGAAGTGGAGGAAATGCGCGAAGCCATCGAACGCTTGGTGCGCAAACTGAAAAACATCGTCAGCCGGCGCTTTGCCGTCCGCGACCGGGGAAATCTGGACGTAAAAAAAACCCTGCGGGCGTCCGCCAAATACGACGGCGTCCCCCTCGACATCAAGTACCGCCGGAAAAGCCTGCGCAAAAGCCGGATCGTCACCCTTTGCGACGTGTCCGGATCCGTCTGGGCCGCGGCCCGCTTCATGCTCAATCTGGTTTATTCCCTTCAGGACTGCTTCGATAAGGTCAACAGTTTTGTCTTCATCGACCAGTTGACGAACGTCACCGGCATCTTTGAGGAGCAGGATATCTTCGAAGCCGTCCGCATCGTCATGGAAGAAGCGGACGTGCACTACTCGGCGCCAACCGATTACGGCGAGACGCTCAGAAATTTTAAAAAAAATTACATGGATCTTCTGACGAAAAAGACGACGCTCATCATCGTCGGCGACGGTCGGTCGAATTACATGAATCCGGAAGACGCGATTCTGGGCGTCATGCGGGAGCGCTGCCGACGGGTCATCTGGCTTAATCCCGAACCGGAGAAACTGTGGGGCACGGGCGACAGCGAGATCCGGACGTACCTGCGCCACTGCCATGAAGTGCGCGCCTGCCGCAACGTCAACCAGCTGTTCACGTTCATCGAGGAGCTGGTTTTGTAACGTATTCCGCCGCGCCCGGAAAAACGCCGGCATCTGAAACAGAGGAAAACATGAAACAACCGGACAAGCCTTTCGACATGCCGGCGCAGGTCGCGGATTTTGCCGCACGACACGTCGCCATGCGTACAGATCTCCAGACGGGGCAGGAATTTCCCGCAGACCTCTGGCGGGAAATGGGAAGGACCGGGCTGTTCAGGGTCGGCCTTCCGGAGAGCGAAGGCGGCGACGGCAGGGGATATCTTGACCTTTTGCGTTGCGGAGAGACGTTTGTCCGCAGCGGTTTGAATCTGGGGTTGGGGATGTCCTGGATCTTCCAGCAGATGATCGCCCGCTCAGTTGTGGGGGCATTCGGCACGCCGGAGCAATGCCGACAATATCTGCGCACCGCAGCCCTGGGAGATTGCACCATAAGCTTTGCCGTCTCCGAACCGGGACGCGGCGCCTCTCCGAAAACGCTGGCCACAAAAGCGCAACAGCAGGGGGAATGCTACCTCCTGAACGGCGAAAAAACCTACCTGACCAACGGACCGATTGCCGATTTGTTTGTGGTGGTCGCCGTAACCGACGATGCGTCGGCGCGAAAAGGCTTTACCGCGTTTATCGTCCCGCGCGACACGCAGGGCCTTTGCGTCACGCCGCCGATGTCTCTGAATTTTTTAAAGCCTTCCCCGCACGGCGGCATTCAACTGAACCGCTGTCTTGTCCCGAAGACATCCGTCCTCGGCCGGGAGGGAAGCGCCTGGGAGGACATCGTCGTCCCTCTGGGAGAAACGGAAGACATCGTGATGACGGGGCCCGTTCTGGGCGGCATGGCCGCGCAACTGGACCTCCTGAAGGCAGCTCTTCTGGAACATCCCGCGGCCGCGGACCGAACTCTGGCGGGCGAATGGGGCGCGTTGCATGCCCTGTGGGAGGCTCTCAGGATCCTCGCTTATGAAGCCGCCGGCAGGCTCGACCGGGGCACAGGCGCCCCCGCGCCGCTCGGCATTGCCTTTGCCCGCATCGCGGCGGAGTTTCACGCCGACGTCGCCCGGTGGCTCCAACGCCTGCACATTCAACCGCCCGAACGCTTCGGACTTCTGCAAAAAGACATGGAATTTCTGGAAATGCTTCAAAAAAGACGCCTGCAAATCCGTCAGGAAAAAATCGGCGCAGCACTGCTGAAAACGTAAACGGACTCTCCGGAAGATACGATCAGGCATTGCCCAGCGTATATTCATTCATCACCCGCAGTTGCCGGCTGATGAAACCGCGAACCATTTCGGCCGTCTCTCCGATTGAAAGATGCGCAAAAACGTCATACGGAATCTCTTCGAATATTTTGATGTAAATTTTCTGCACACCGGTAAAATTCATGCTGTATTTGGGAAGGGCCTTGTTGGTTCCGCTGATCACGATCGGCAGAATGGGCGCCTTCTTCTGGTGCGCCAGTTGGAAAGCGCCCAGTTTGAAGGTCTTGACTTCGCCATCATGAGACCGGGTGCCTTCCGGAAACATGAAAATGGAGCTTCCCTCGTCCAGGTGCATTGCGCATTGGCTGAGCATCTGTCCGATGCTTTGCCTGTCGCCGCGTTTCAGTTGAATGTAGCGGTTCAGCATCATATTCCAGCCGATCAGCGGCACACGGAATATTTCAATTTTGGATACCCATTTATAATGAAAGAAAAGCCGGAAGGCGATCAGAATATCCAGCTGCGACTGGTGATTGGAAACGACCATGTACGCCGCGTCTTTCCGCACTTTGTCACGGCCTTCAATGCGAATCCGCCAGGCCGGCATGGTCCAGGTGTAAAGAGAAGCCCAGAAGCAGGTAAACAAATGCAAAAGCCGCAACCGCCGGTCAAAGGGGTAAGTAACCACACGCAGGAGCAAGGCCGTCAAAAACAGCGGAATGGACGTCAAGGAAATAAAAATCAGAAAAACAATGCTGACAATGCGATTAAACATAGGAAATCCTTTTACTTCCGATTATTTTCCTGCCCGGATGGCGCGGAGTATAAACAGAAGATCCAAGTCTGTCAATAGCATTCCGTCACAGGGGCCGAAAGCCGGATTCGCGGTCCCGGATCCATTTCCGGCGGGAAAATAGGCGCCGCACCCGTCCACAAATAATTGT
Organism: Smithella sp.; assembly: GCA_012510495.1. GTDB lineage: Bacteria > Desulfobacterota > Syntrophia > Syntrophales > Smithellaceae > UBA8904. Next base: position 32,353 of record JAAZHX010000066.1, on the reverse strand, counting down.
CTGTAACCGGCAAATCATGATAGGGTGCCGATGTAAATCCAATAAGTGAATAAACAAAACAAGGAGAGCGGACGGCGTAAAAAGCTGCGCCGCGAAACGCCGGAGCAAATCCGGAGGGACCTCATGAAAATTGATATTCAACAGAAAAACCATTAGGAAGGAGAAGAAAGGTGGAATACAAGAACATTATTGTGACAACCGGGGATTTCGTGACGACGATCGTTTTGAATCGCCCGCCGATGAATTCCGTGAATCTGGGCGTTCGCGAGGAATTATTCGACGCGGTCACGAACATCGAAAAAAGCAAGGAAACACGGGCCGTCATCATCACCGGCGCGGGCGAAAAAGGCTTCTCCGCCGGCATGGACATCTCCGACGTGGCCAACATCACCCGCGGCCCCAACGGCAACGACATCATGAACGCCATCTCACGCTCCACCAAGCCTTACATCGCGGCGATCAACGGACACGCCCTGGGCGGCGGATGCGAAACAGCGATCGCCTGCCATTTCCGCATCATGACGGACAATCCCAAAGCCCTGATCGGACTGCCTGAGGTGAACCTGGGCATCACGCCCGGCTGGGGCGGCATTCAGCGGCTGCCCAGGCTTCTGGGAAAATCCAGGGCGCTGGACATGATCCTCTTCAGCAAACGCCTGACGTCTGCCGAAGCCATCGCCATCGGCCTGGTGGACAAGGTCGTTCCGGCCGCCGATCTGATAAAGGAGGCAACGGCGTTTGCCGTGGCGTTGACCAAACGCCCGCCGCTGGCCGTGGCCGCCGTCCTCGAAGGCATCAGCGTCGGCATGGAAAAGGGCTTTGATGAAGGCCTGAAGCTGGACATCGAGTGGTCCAATAAACTGGCCGCCAGCAAGGACGCGGTAGAGGGCATCACCGCTTTCCTGCAGAAGCGCGAACCGAATTTCACCGGCGAGTAGCCGGCCACAGGACAACACACGCGAAGGACGGCAGGACGGAATATTTGAGTGGGTTGATGGCCGGATGTTTACCTCTCGCATGCGGAACGGAAAGACCACTAAAATGGAACGACTCTGAAGAAAATACGAATAAGAGACCGTTAATATGATCATTCCGCAGCTTCTCGAGCTATACCGCTCCTGCGTCCTTTGCCCGCGCGCCTGCCGTGTTGACCGGACGAAAGGCGAACCGGGCTACTGCCGCCTGCCTTCCGATATCGTCATGGACTGCGTCCTGTCCCATCATGGAGAGGAGCCGCCTCTTTCGGGAACGGGTGGCGCAGGAACCATTTTCCTTTCTTCCTGCAATCTGGGATGCGTCTATTGCCAGAACTATCAAATTTCGCACTCGGCTGAAGGACGTCGGTTGACCGTCATCGAACTGGCCCGGATCATGATCGGCCTCCAGAAAAGCGGCTGCCACAATGTCGAGCCGGTAACGCCCACACCCCAGACACCCCTGGTGATGGAAGCGCTCTGTCTGGCACGGGCCCAAGGACTCACCGTCCCGCTGGTCTATAACTGCGGCGGCTATGAAAATCCGGACGTGATCCGGATGCTGGACGGCATGGTCGATATTTACCTTCCGGATTTCAAATACGGTCTGGAAGAAGACGCGCTCGCCTTCTCCGACGCCCCGCAGTACCCGCGTTTCGCCCTTGCCTCCATCCGGGAGATGGTCCGGCAGACAGGGGATGACCTGGCCCTGGAGAACGGAATCGCTTCCCGCGGGATCATCGTCCGCCACCTGGTTCTGCCGGGACGGCTGGAAAATTCAAAGGAGGCGCTGAGGCTTTTGCACGGCGAGATCTCCACGCGTATTCCGATCAGCCTTATGTCGCAATACACGCCCATTCCGAAAGTGCGCTCGCATCCGCTTTTAGGCCGCAGGGTTTCAGCGGCGGAATATCATGAAATTGTGGAATTCGCCCTTTCCCTGGGGTTTGAAAATCTGTTCATTCAGGAAGTCGATGAAAGAGCCCTGACACCGGATTTCAATTGCAAAAATCCTTTTGACACAACCGGGTGAACCCATCGGTTTCCTGATTCAATCCGCCATCAACCGCAAAATCGGCGGAGAACTTTTCTCTGGACGACGTTCACCAAAACGTCCTGATTACGGCATCTTGAAAATACTGACGCCGGGGGGCGGTTTGAACTGGAAACGTTTCGAGGAAAGCCCCCTGTTCATTTTGATGTCCGAAAACTTCAGCAGCGTGGAATTGCCCATCACATCGTCAAAGCCGACCTGGAGAATGTAAAAATTGTCTTTGGCAATCGTCATCTTCAGATAGGAATAAGACGCACCTTTTTCACGGGGATACAGCAAAAGCAGGTAGTTGCCGTCCGAATCCACTGCCGGAGAGGCGTATTGAATCGTAAAGTCATGGTGGAGCTTCCCCAGACCGGACAGAAACTTGATCAGGGCCTCAGATTTGAAAATCCTATTGGATTCCTGAACATAAACTGTTTTATCCGAAGGCAGGTAGAGCCAGGCTTTTTGCGCGTTGATGATCAGCTTTTTTACCTTCGGCTTTTTATAGTCCCAGAGCATCTGCCTGGGATTTTTAAAACAGACCGTCCCCTCTTCCGTATCCGTTTTCCGGATCGACTTCACTGTGGTTTCCTGAATAAAACCGGCCTGAAAGTCCTGCGTTTTTTCATAAATCTTCTGCAGAGACTCAATAACTTCCTCCAGGGGAGGGGCGGGGCCTGCCCAAGAAACAGATGGAAAAACAACCCCTAAAAACAATGCGGCGCAAACCGCGAATATTTTAGCCGTCATAAACAATTCAATTTTACTCAAATTTATCTTCATTTTTTTTATTTCACAAAATAGAGAAAATTCTCTCCAGGATGGCACATTTTTTTCAATGCAGTTTATATCCTGGAACGAAGAGGGCCATAAGTTGTTATGATTAAAGGATATATACGCAACTAATCAATATTACTCATGTAATTTATTGCCCAAACCTTAAGCAATCCGGTCTAAAAGCCGAAGCAATGCGGACTTAACGGGCTTATCCACATGGTTGTCAACAGGCCTTTCCACAACTTTGTGGAATACGGCTTTCCGGTTGGGCAAAAACGCTCCCATGGTTTGGGAAACGTTGGCTTTTCGCGCTCTTCTCATCCGATTTGCATTCTCCAGCCAAATGGGTCTTCCCTGGTTCCGTACTGAATTTGAAGAATTTCATTGTACAATTTTTCGGCAAGCGCCCCGGCATTGCCTTCGTTAATAAGATATTCCCTGTCGCGGTAGTAAATCCGCCCGACCGGTGAAATGACGGCGGCCGTTCCCGTGGCGAAAGCCTCCCGGAGCGTTCCCTTTTCAATCGCCGTGATCACTTCCGTCATGGCCAGCCGTCTTTCGTCCACATTCACACCCAAATGCGCCGCCAGTTTGATGACGGAATCGCGTGTCACTCCCGGCAGGATGGTCCCTCCCAGCGGCGGCGTGACCAACTGGTCGCCGATCGCAAAAAAGATATTGCTGGTGCCCACTTCCTCCACATACCGGTTTTCCCTCGCGTCCAGCCAGAGCACCTGCGTATAGCCCATCTCACCTGCGATGCGGCTCGCGTAAAGGCTTGCGGCGTAATTCCCCGCCGCCTTGACATGCCCCGTCCCGCCCGGCGCTGCCCGGACGCAGTCGTCGGACACATAAATTTTGGTCGGCCCGAAACCGTGCGCGTAGTATGCGCCCACCGGTCCGCAAACGATGAAGAAAAGATATTCGTCCGCCGGATGCACGCCAAGGGCGGCCTCTGTGGCAATCATCGTCGGCCGAATATACAGAGAGGCGCCCTTCTCCCGGGGAACCCATTCCTTTTCCAGCAGCACAAATTGCCGGAGCGCGTCCAAAAACACCGTTTCGTCAACGGGCGGCATGCACAGCCTTGCGGCGGACACGTTCATGCGGCGGATATTCTCCATCGGACGGAAAAGAAAAATTTCGTCGTTTGTCCCCCGGTAAGCCTTCAGACCTTCAAAGATTTCCTGTCCGTAATGAAGGCACATGGCGGTGGGATCCAGTTGCAGGCTATGGTACGGCTCGATGACCGGGTCATACCAGCCGTCCGCCCCTCTGTACTTCATGGTAAACATATGGTCGGCAAAATACTGACCGAACCCCAGCTTTTTTTCGTCCGGTTTGGGCTTCAGTTGATCCGGGCGCGCTTTGATCGTTTTAATTTTCATAGCATCCTCTTGGCAAAAAGAGTCCGGCCATCAGAGCCCGGCTGAACTTTTTCATAGCACTAAACAATACTCCGATCAAGGCTTCGATATTGAATTGCCTCGGCAACGTGCGCGGTTTCGATCTTTGGAGCGCCGTCCAGATCGGCAATCGTGCGCGACACTTTCAGGATGCGGTTCATCGCGCGCGCGGAAAGACCCAGCTTTTCAACGGCCATTTCCATGAGCTGATGCGACTCTTCATCGATGGGGCAGAAAGACCGGATTTGTTGTTCCGTCATGCGGGCATTGGCCGGCAGGCCCGAGCCGCCGAAGCGTTCCTGCTGGCGCCGGCGCGCCCCGACCACGCGCTTTCGGACGGCGGCGGAAGATTCGTTGTCCTCTTTTCCCGTCAACGCCCGGTAATGGACGGACGGCACTTCGACGTGCAAGTCGATGCGGTCCAGCAAAGGGCCGGATATTTTTGCCTGATACTGCCGGATCTGCTGGGGGGAACAGCGGCAGCGGCGGACCCGGTCCCCGAAATAGCCGCACGGGCAGGGATTCATGGCGGCCACCAGCATGAATTTCGCCGGGAAGGCGGCCGTCACGGCCGAGCGGGTAATCGTAATCGTCCCCTCTTCCAGCGGCTGGCGGAGCGCCTCCAGCGCGTTACGTTTGAACTCCGGCAGTTCATCCAGAAAGAGCACGCCCAGATGGGCCAGCGATATTTCTCCGGGATGCGGCATCTGACCGCCGCCGACCAGGCCCACATCGGAAATGGTGTGATGCGGCGAGCGAAAGGGACGAGCGGCGATCAGCGTTTCCCCCGCGCTCAGAAGGCCCGCCACGGAAAAAACCTTGGTGACCTCGATGGCTTCTTCAAAGGAAAGATCGGGCAGGATCGTGGGCAGCCTTCGGGCCAGCATGCTTTTGCCGGAGCCCGGAGGCCCGATCATCATGACATTGTGAGAGCCTGCCGCGGCGATCTCCAGCGCCCGGAGCGCCAGCTTCTGTCCTTTGATTTCGGAAAAATCGATGTCATAGCGGCGGTTGACCTGAAACAGGTCATCGGCATTCAAACAAAGCGGCTCGATTTTTTTCCTGTCGGCCAGAAACTCGACAACATCGGGAAGCGACCGAACACCGTAAACATGGATGCCTTCCACCATGGCCGCTTCCGCGGCGTTTTCTTCGGGAACAAAAACGGAACGGATCCCCGCTGCCCGGGCCTGGAAAGCGGCGGGCAGAACACCCCGCACTCCCTTGATGCTGCCGTCCAGCGACAGCTCCCCGATAAAAAGGCATCCGCCCAGGGCGGCCTCTTCGATCAACGCTTCCGCGGCCAGAATGCCCACCGCGATCGGCAGATCAAAGCCGGTCCCCTCTTTGCGAATATCGGCGGGCGCCAGGTTCACCGTCACATGATCGCGCGGAAAAGCGTAGCCGGAATTTTTGATGGCGGCCTTGATCCGGTCCCGGCTTTCCTTGACCGAAGCGTCCGGCAGGCCGACCGTGGCAAATTGCGGCAGACCCTGAGAAACATCCACTTCCACCGTCACAGGATAGGATTCCATGCCGATCACGCTCATGCTTAGCACTTTGATGAACACTTTTTTCTCCAAAGACCGATTCGCGGCGTAAATATTAGCGAATCCGCTCATTTATATCAAGATTTTAATTTGAGAAAAATATTTTTCGTCATTCTTGACTCGGTCAAGACGCTGTGCTAGGGTTCGTTGAAATCGATTGGGTCCGGAAAACATCAACCACAGTTAAACCTTTTACCGCTATGAAGAAATTATCCCATATCAACGATGCAGGGCAGGTTCAAATGGTGGATGTGACGGACAAAGCCCCAACCGTCCGGAAAGCGAAAGCCCGCGGTCAGGTGAGCATGAAAAGAGCCACGCTGAAGCTTCTGGCGGAGGGCCGGATGGCCAAGGGCAATGTGCTGACGACCGCTAAAATCGCGGGGATTCTGGCGGCCAAAAAAACCGGCGACCTTATTCCGCTGTGTCATCCCCTGGGGCTGACCGGCATTGATGTCGTTTTTTTCATCGACCGGAAAAAATCGCGGGTGATCATTGAGTCGCAGGCACAGACGGTCGGGCAAACCGGCGTGGAAATGGAAGCGCTGACCGCCGTGAGCGTCGCCGCGCTGACCATCTATGACATGTGCAAAGCCGCGGACCGGGAAATGGTCATCGGCGATATCCTGCTTCTGGAAAAATCCGGCGGCAAAAGCGGCGTCTTCGTCAGAAAAGCCGCGAAATAATCGGAGACAACACGTGCACCCTGTTTATAAAATCAAGAAAGCTTTTCGTTTTCCTTTCGTCGCGGTGACGGTTCTTCTGTTTGCGCTGTTCACGGCGGGACTGGCGCATGGCGAGTTCTGGGAAAAAGTCCTGACGGGCGCTTTATTCGCCGCCGCGCTTGTCGTGGCCGTTGAAGTCTCTGAAAGGGAATTTCGAACTTCTGAAAACGGCCTGCAAATCCGGAAGTTTTTCCGGACGAAAGATTTTACCTGGGCGGAAATCACGCACCTGGGCACGGTGCTTCTGCGCAACAAGGCTTACTTTCTGCTGACGACGACCAAAGGATTTTACATATTCTCCAATCTGCTGCAGGACCACACGCTGCTGCTCCAGGCCCTTGCAGAAAAGCTGGGCGGGGAAAAAGTGGAGGCGGAGATCAAATCATACATCGAAAACCCCAGAGAACGGACCTCGCTCGTCGTCTTGACGTGGGTCGCCCTGATCATTCTGGTCGGCATTCTGCTGACCCGATGGCTGATGGCCTGACGCCCGCCGGGCATCCGGAATCACGGTGGAAGCGGGCCAATGAAAAAGATAGTTTTTAACACAGGAGTCGCAGGATCATGAAAGGGAAAAAACAGCACAAACCGGCCGCAGGAATGGGCGTTCAGGAAACCCTCAACAAGGCTGTCGAAGAAATCCTGGAAAAAAAGCTGGACGATCTGGCGACGGTCCTGTCGGGCTCCGACAACGGCAAAAGCAAGCTTCACGCGGAAGTCATGGCCATGGTGGAAACAGGCCTTTTCAAAATCGCCCTGAGGCGCTCCGGCAACATCAAAAGCACGGCGGCGGCTTTTCTGGGCATCCATCGCAATACCTTTACCGATAAAATGACCAAACTGGGTCTGGACAGTGAAGAAAAAGATTCTCTTTCCTGACCATCGGCGCCGGAACCCCTCCCACCCGTATCACAGCCAATCCTTCCCACAGCAAGCTTCCTCTTGAAACTCCGGGCAGGTTTTTCAGGCCCCCCTCCCGACACACGTCTCCAAACGCCGTAAAATTTTACAAGGTTCTTATCGGCGAGGTATTTTCGGACAAACCTTGCGGACCACGGTTTATTTCCCGCGCGCCAGGGCCTTGTTCAGGCTGTGCCCGATGCCCAGCTCGTACATGAGCTTCCGCCCGACCGCCTCGGTCGGGGCGAAACGCCGGACGAAATCGATCTCTGCATCTGTCGGCCGTTCCGTTTCGGTCAGATCGGGGGCAACCTTCAGATCCCAGGGGATGTCTCTGCGGATATCGTCCACACCGACGCCGGGGTGAACCAGCGTCAGCACCATTTCTTTCGTCTTCTCGTCGAAGCGGAAGACACCCTTCGTGGTGAGCAACATGGCCGGGCCGGACCCCTTGGGGAAAAGCCCCGAGGCATCACGGCTGTCCCCTCCGTCCAGGTAGCCGGGCGAGGTGAAATAGTCGAGCTTTTCGACAAACTCGCCCCCCCGCATGGTGAGGATGGTCCTTTTCGCGTAGGAGATGAAATCCGCCGCCCCGCCCGAGCCGGGCAACCGCATCTTCGGCCGGTAGTAGTCGCCGATGACCGTGGTGTTCAGGTTGCCGAAGCGGTCGATTTGGGCGACACCCAGGAAGCACACATCCACATAGCCCCGGTAAGTCATGGTGAACATGGAGAAGAGGTCCGTGGCATAGGAGAAGCCCCGGCACGAATGGGCGTCCGCGATGTGGTTCGGGGGCACCAGGGGCTCGATGTCGAGAATCCCGGACTCCATCATGAGCGTGGCGTCCGGCGCGTGCAGGGCCTTGGCCATGGCGCCGGCCGTGGTGGGAAGCCCGACGCCGAGTATGACTTTCTCGCCGTCCCTGATCTCGCGGGCGGCCGTGATGATGAGCAGTTCGTCAAGGGTGTATTTTTTAGCCATTGAGCAGCCCCCTTTCCTCCATAATCTTTTCCATCTCCGCGAGCGTGACGCCCATGGTGCGCTCCCGGCCTTCGTTGTCCCAGCATGAGGTGTAGGCCGCGCCGTAGTTCGCCGGCGCCGAATAGTAGGCCTTCGCCCGGATGTCGTCGAGCAATTCGGCGCCGTGCTTGGTCATGTAGTGATCCAGGTAGGCGTGCCGGTCCGCGCAGCCGTAGATCCATTCGTCCATCCAGGCCTTGAGGCCTTCGCCGGTCATGTCCGCCATGAAGAACAGGGCGTACATCATCCGGTCGAGGTTGTAGTGGCCGAGCACTTCGGTGGGATGCGCCCCGAAGGGGATCTCCACCACCGCATCCACCCGGTAACCGGGGATGATGGTCAGGTGGGGACTCGACTGGATGATGTCATGTTTCACGATCTCCTCGCAGGACACGACGATGCGCCTGCTCGCCAGCGCGGCGGCCGCCACGCTGCCCAGGGCGCCCCAGTACTGGGCGTTGCCGAACCGGTCGGCCCGCTGGACGTGCACGATGCAGACGTCCGGGTTGGCGGCGGGCACGGTGAGAATCCGCTTGCCCGTGTAGGGGCAGGAGATGACCCGGTACTTGTCGTCACCCAGAAACGAGCGCTTCTTGAACAGGTCCGTAACCATCGCGCCCTCCAGAACCTGCATGAACGAAAAGCCGTGCATGCCCGCCACGAGCCGGGCGTTGTACTGGAAGTTCGTGTAGTCCTCCATTTCGAGCGTCCCCGCCTTCATCGCGCGCTCCACGGCCGACCCGCCCTCCTTGCCGCCGGCACGGTAAACGTAGGTGGAAACGAGCCGGTCCACGCACCCGCCTCCCACAAGCACCTCCACGTCGAAAACGCCGGACTGCGAGTAGAGTGTCAGGCCTTTCCGCCGCTGGCGGATGACTTCAAAAACCAGGGCGGCACAGGTCCCGGCAGTGTAGTTGCCGATGACCAGATGGTCGCCATCCCCGACGAAGCGGCCGATAGCCTCCTTCGCCGTCATGACCTTGTTGACTGCCTCAGGCATATTTCCCTCCTTTGTCGGAACGGACAAACAATCCGCCGGCCCCGTCCGGGCCGCCTGCTTTGCAGGATTGCAAGCGAAACGAAACGGTTCCGTGCGCTTCAGGGGCGACCCCGCTTTGCAACCTAAAACCCGGCCGGAAGCTTGCGGGGAACCCATTATGGGTATTGAACGCCGAAAAGAACTTGCTTTTGGGCGCAGTATACTGGGCGCCCCCCCGCGCGTCAAGAAAATATGGACCCGTCTTTTCCATATCCTTTGCCCAAAATATCCTTGACACACAATTTACGTCCTCATATATTCACCCACATAAAAAGGGAAGCCCGTCAATTCAATGTTATTCAATCATTGCGGAGGTTTTCTGCCGTCTGGGGCAAGCCGCCGCAAAGCCTAACCGGCGTCCCGGGGAGAACAAATGATTTATTCCGAAATTTTATTCAATGTGGAAGACGGAATTGCGACCATCACCCTCAACAGGCCGCAGGCTATGAACAGCTGGACGCGGCAGGTCGCGCTGGAGATGGAAGCGGCGCTGCTGGCCTGCGACAAGGATGACGCCGTACGCTCGGTCGTGATCACCGGCGCGGGTAAAGCCTTCTGCGCGGGCGCGGATTTAAGCGGCGCCTCCGAGTTTGCGGCGGGAGGGGCGGAAGATGAGAAAGCCAGACGCAGGTCGCTGGCCTTTCCCAACGTCATGCCCTGGCAGATTAAAAAACCGGTCATTGCCGCCGTCAACGGCCATGCCATCGGCGTGGGCATAACCTTCGCCATGAACTGCGACATCCGCTTCGTCGCCCGGGACGCAAAAATCCAGTTCGCCTTCGTGCGCCGGGGCATCACGCCGGAACTTTCCTCTCACGTGATCGTTCCCAGCGTGGCGGGACTCTCCCGGGCTGCCGATTTGCTCCTTACCGGCCGCATGATCACGGGAACCGAGCTTGTGGAAATGGGACTGGCCTCGAAAGCCTTGCCCGCGGACGAGGTCCTGCCGGCGGCGCTGGCGCTGGCTCGTGAATTTCACAAGACCGCGCCCGTGTCCGTGGCGCTTTCCAAAAGACTTTTATGGGACAATCTCACGGCGAGTGTGGCTGAAGTTGGCGCCAGAGAATTTAAAATCTTCGAGTGGGTCTGCACGCAACCCGACGCCATGGAAGGCGTCGTATCCTTCCTGGAAAAACGGCCGCCACAGTGGAAAATGTCGGTGCGGAAGGATTTTCCGGATCTGTCCGGATAAAACCGCTCACGTTTTCAACCTGCCGGTCGACAATCAGGCCATGTCCACCGTCATGGAATTTGAAAAAATGCGGGATATTGAAACGCTTTGACGGTTGAGTGAAAAGCGTGCATTGTGAGATTTGAGGCGAAGGCGCTTTTCACCCTTCACTGTATTGAGGAGATGTCTATGGATTTTAAACCGAAATCCCATGAAAAAATACAGCAGTTGCTGGCCAAAGGGGTCCACATCCCCAATCCGGCAACGCTGGATATCGGCGATGATGTTCATATCGATCAGATTTCAGGACAGGGAGTAACCATCTACCCCGGCTGCCGGATTTACGGCGGAAAAACCGTTATTTCGTCCGGCTGCAAACTGGGGTACGAAGCGCCCGCGACCGTCGAGGACTGCCGGCTCGGACAACGCGTCGAGTTAAAGGGAGGATTCTTCAGCAAATCGATTTTTCTGGACAAGGCGACCCTGGGAATGGGCGCGCACGTCCGGGAAGGATGTCTCCTGGAGGAAGAAGCGGGCGGCGTCCATTGCGTCGGCCTGAAACAGACCATCCTCTTTCCCTTTGTCACGCTGGGCAGCCTGATCAACCTCTGCGACTGTCTGATGGCCGGCGGCACCAGCCGCAGCAATCACTCCGAAGTGGGCAGCTCCTACATTCACTTCAATTTCACGCCCGAAGCGGACAAAGCCACGCCTTCCCTGCTGGGGGACGTCCCCCGGGGCGTGATGCTCAACCAGCCCCCCATATTTCTGGGCGGTCAGGGGGGGATCATCGGCCCCGCGCGCCTCGGGTACGGCAACATCGTGGCCGCCGGCTCGATTTTGCGCCATGATTACCCCCAGGACGGCCTGTTGATTTTTGAAACAAGGCCCGCGGGCGGCGCAAAAGAATTTCATCCTTCTGCCTACCCGAATCTGCGGAGAGTCGTGGAAAACAATATCCTGTACCTGGCCAATCTGTCCGCCCTGGAGTCCTGGTACAGGCACGTCCGCAAACCTTTTCTGGAGGCCCGGCCCCTCGGTTCGCTTCTGTACGCGGGCGTTCTGGAGACGCTGGCATCGGCCGGAAAAGAGCGGCTGAAAAGATTGAGGGCGATGGCCGAAAAGGCCGCCGCCTTCTCCGGGCCCGACACCCGGGCCAGAAAAGAGTTGCTCGGCCAAACCGGTTTTTGCGAAGACCTCTTCACCGGAAATATACCGGACGTCTTCACGGCAACCCGGCCGTTGCGCGAGGTTTTTTTGGAAGACTTCGCCAAAAGCGCGCAAAACTCCACCGACTACGTCGGGGTGATCCGGAATCTGCCCGGGACGGTTTCGTTAAAAGGAACGGCCTGGCTAAACGGCATCGTCAGGGCGCTCGGCGATCGGGCGGCACAGGCGCTGCCGCTGATGGAATTATTTAAAAACTGAAACGGGCGCAAACCGGATGTTTCCATATCGGTTGCGTTACAGAAAAGGAGATCATCGATGGGCAAGCTGTTCGGCACGGACGGAATTCGAGGCGAAGCAAATCAATACCCCATGACCCCTGAAATCGCCTTCGGCGTTGGACGGGCCATAGCGCATTTTTTTAAAAAGGAAGGACACCGGACCGTCGTCATTATCGGGAAGGACACCCGGCTTTCCGGGTACATGCTGGAGAGCTCCCTGGAAGCCGGCATCACGTCCATGGGAGGCCATTCCTATCTGGTCGGCGTGATGCCGACGCCGGCGATCGCCTTCGTCACCCAGAGCATGCGCGCCGACGCGGGCGTTGTGATCTCGGCGTCTCACAATCCCTTCCAGGACAACGGCCTGAAAATCTTTGGCGGCGACGGCTACAAGCTTTCCGACGAGCAGGAAAGCCGGATCGAGGACATGGTCCTGAACAACAAACTTGACAGTCTGGCGTCCAGAGGGCTCGACATCGGCAAGGCGTATCGTCCGGAGGGCGTCAACGGTCGCTACATTGTCTTCGCCAAAAACACCTTCCCCCGCAATCTCTCCATGGAAGGCATGAAGATCGTTCTGGACACCGCCAACGGCGCCACATACAAGGTCGCCCCCGACACCTTCCACGAACTGGGCGCCAACATCGAAGTCATTCACAAGACGCCCAACGGAACCAATATCAACGACGGCTGCGGCTCGCAGCATACGGGAATCCTCCGGAGAAAAGTGCTCGAGTGCGGGGCGGCCATCGGCCTGGCCTTTGACGGAGACGGCGACCGTCTCATTGCCGTTGATGAAAAGGGGCGGAAAATCACGGGCGACCAGATCCTGGTCATCTGCGCCAATATCCTGAAGCGGGAAGGCAAACTGAAAAACAATCTCCTGGTCACCACCGTCATGAGCAATCTCGGCCTGACGATCGCCTGCAAAAAATACGGCTTTAAACACCACGCCTCCAAAGTAGGCGACCGCTACGTTCTGGAAGATATGAAACGGCTCGACGGCGTCATCGGGGGGGAAGAAGCGGGTCACATGATTTTCCTGGACCATCACACGACGGGCGACGGCATCATTGCCGCCCTGCAACTGGTGGCGGCGATGATCAAGGAAGGAAAACCTCTTTCCGAACTGGCGCGGATGATGGATATCTTTCCGCAGAAGCTGATCAACGTGGACGTGAAACACAAACCGAATATCGAAGACCTGCCGAAGCTTGTCGAAGCCATCCGGCAGGCGGAGAGTGAACTGGGTAGCGCAGGACGCGTGCTGGTCCGCTATTCGGGAACGCAGAATATGTGCCGCGTCATGGTGGAGGGACCGTCCGACGCGGCGACGGAAAAATACTGCCGGCAGATCGCCGACGTGGTCAAAAACGAACTGGGATAGCGCGAAAGGGAAACGGATTATGGGAATCACCGTCTGGGTGACGAGAGACTTTGCGCAGCTGAGCGAGGCGGCGGCGGCCATTGCCGTCCGGAAAACCATCGGCATCCTGAAGAACAAGAAAGAAGCGACGCTGGGGCTGGCCACAGGAATTTCACCCACGGGACTCTACAAGCATTTCGCCCGGGCGGCCAATGAAGGGAAGCTGGACGCCGGACGCATCCGCAGCTTCAACCTGGATGAGTACGTCGGCCTGCCGGGCGAAAATGCCCAGCAGCGTCTCCTTCACCCGGAAAGCTACGCCTATTTCATGATCCAGGAGCTGTTCGGCCGTCTGCAAAAGAAATTCATCGAAACCCGCGTTCCCGCAGGCGCCCTGATCGACCAGAAAACTCTGATCCGGGAACTTCGGGAAAACAAGGGCGACTGGGAATTCAGGGGAACGGACGCAGGGAAATCCGTTGTCATCAAACCACGCCCTAAGTCAGCCTACCTCGCCTGGATCAAAAAAGATATTCTGGACGGCTATGCGCGGAAAATCAAAGCGTCGGGCGGCATCGACCTGCAGATCATCGGCGTGGGCGGACGCGGCCACGTCGCTTTCCACGAATCGGGCATTCCCTTTGCGGGCAGCCGGGTGCTGCTGGTCAGGCTCGACGACAACACCATCGCCAATGCCGTTGCCGACGGACATTTCAAGACCAGGGTCCAATCCCCGCAGTACGCAATCAGCATGGGGGCCGAGCTGGTGTATCGCGCGAAAACCGTTCTGCTTTTGGCCTGCGGCGCGCGTAAAACGGAGTCCGTGGCCCGGTCGCTTCTGGGCGAAGTCACCCCGGAGATTCCCATCTCCTACGGGCAGAAGTACGCCGCACGAGGCGGGGAATTGATTTACGTTCTCGACCGAATCGCGGCCGGGGAGCTTCTGGCCGGCCGGAAAGAACTCAAAAGGCGGGGGGTGCTTTTGAAAAACCTGGCGTAGGACCGGCGGAAGGACGAAGCCGGAGAGGTTCTCCCGCTATTCGTTGAAGGGAATCGAAATTTTATAGACGCCGTCGGATAAAACGGTCTGCACCGGATAGAGCGCCTTTTCGTAAACTTTCAGCATGGCCCGGTTGTTTTCCAGAACATCGGCCTTGAATCCGCCGATGCCCTCTTCCCGGGCCGCGCGGATCAACAGGTTGAACAGATACGTTGAAATGCCCATCCCCTGGTACTGCTCATCAACAATGAACGCCGTATCGGCAAAAGGCTCCCCCTGCGTTTTGACATAGCGGGCCTCTCCGATAATTTTTTCCACGCCGGATTCATCCACAATCGCCACGATGGACATCGTGTGCCGGTAATCGACATTCACGTATTCCTGCATCTTCTTGTGCGGCATGGTCTTGATCGGGCTGAAATACCGGTAATACACCGCCTGATCGGAAAACCGGTAAAACAGACGCCGCATGTCCTCTTCATCGGATGGTTTGATCGCCCGGAAGCGGACGGTCAGCGAATCCTTGAAGCGGTGCGAACAGGCGATCTTTTCGGGATACAAATAGCCGGATTCGGGAAAATAAATCTGGTCGGCGTAGATCATCTTTTCTTCCTTGGCCTGGCGGACCAGTTCGGCGCGATCATCCGGATGGGCAATCTCGATGAGCGCCTGCGCCCGCTCGCGCAGCGTCTTGCCCATGAGCAGCGCCACGCCGTATTCCGTAACGACCACGTCCATGGATTCCCGGTTCGTAAACTGGAAGGGATACTGATCCAGCGAAAGCAGAATATTGGGTTTTCCCTTTCGATTGCGGCTGGGCAGGGCGAAAATGCTCCGGCCGTTTTTGGAAAGCGCCGCGCCCATAAACAGCTCCGCGACGTTGCCGGGGCCCGCGGTCACATTGCCCTTGCCGGTGTGCAGCGCGACGCAGCCGGTGAGATCAACTTTCCGCGCCGGGAAAATCGCAATCATATTGTCGTTGAGGCCGATAGTGCGCGGATCCATCACAATGTCCTGCGGCTGAAATTCCACGAGCGGATTCAAATCCAGCCAGGACATCAGCTCCCTGGTGCCCAGCACGTAGGAGGCGCAGGACTTGCCGCGGAAGATGCCTTTGTAGCGGTTGGTCACGGCGCCGCTTTTCACCAAGTCCATCAGCGCGTCCGTGAAGAAGGGCGAATGCACGCCCAGATTTTTTTTCGCGGCCAGGCCCTTGGCCAGCGCCTCATACAACGGCCCGATGCCGTAAGAGATGCAGCTTCCGTCGGGAATCATGGAGGCAATGTTGGCTGCGATTTTGAGATAAACGTCCTGCAGCGGCCAGCGGGCGAGGTAATAGGGCGGCTCTGTCGCCCCGATCAGGTAATGGAAATCCGCCATGTTCACCAGCGTGTCCCCCATCGTCCGGGGTATCTGCGAATTGATTTCGCCGACAACGATCTGGGCCATTTCCATGGCCTGCCGCTCCACGGACGCGCCCACCAGATAGGCGTAGCCGTTTTCATCGGGGGGCGTCACCTGAATGAACGCCACGTCGATATGAATGGCGCCGGTTTTAAACAGCCAGGCCACCCGGGAGAAACGGCTGGGAATCAGATCCACTCTTCCCTGGCTGATGGCGTCCGAGGCGAGCCACCCGGAATAAAACGTTTTGAGGCGGAATTTCCGCGAGTAACGCTCGTCGATCGCCACCGCGTCGCCCAGGCTGACCAGTTGAATCAGCTCCAGATCCTGCAGGTTATGCTGCCGGGATTCCATCAGGTTTCTGACCAGCGTGCGGGGTTCGGCCATTCCCGTTCCCAGGAAAATGCTCATTCCCGGATCAATTTTTTCCAGCACTTCCGCGGGGGTGACGATTTTTTGCTTCCACATACCCCTTTACCCTCATTCAAAAAATTCTTTGTCCCGTCGGTACCAGTGGTCCGGAATCAGCCGGTACATCAGCCGGGAAACCGGGCCGATGTATTCATTTTTTCTTTTATCAAACTGGCAGGCATGAATAATCATGTCCCGGATCGCGTCTTTGTTGCCGCCCCTGTTGAAAATCGCATAGGCGCAGGAAAACAGCGGACTGTACATGTTTTTCTTTTCCAGATATTTATAGACGTTGCGGATCGTATTGGGGCCTTCCGGCGTGCCGTCGATTTTGCCCAGCACCCTCAAATTGGTTTCAATGGGGTTGCCGGTATACAACTCATAGAAATATTTCCCGTAGCGGTAATTTTTGCTGGCCAGGGAGGAGATGGTGACATACATGTCGCCGACGCCCGCCTGGGACTGAAAGGCCTGAAAACCGCCGCCCAGCAGGCGGCAGAGCGACCGGATCTCCACCCCCGAGCGGGCGAAGAGGGTCCCCGGGAGCGAGTCCCCCATATCCAGCGAATCCGTCAGACCTTTGATGTTGGCCACGATGTTTTTCAGCGCGCCGCAGGCCTCCACGCCGATCATGTCGAAATTATAATAGGCGTTGAGCTCCTTGCGGTTGAACATCAGCAGGTGGTCGCGGATCATGTTGGCCGTCCGCCGCTTCCCCGCGACGGTCAGACAGATCGGCTTGCCCAGCGCGATGTCCACGTCAAAAAAAGGACCGCCGATGCAGACCACCTGGCATTTATGCTCCAGATTGTACAGGTGATTGTGAATCAGCTGCGACGGCGTAATCAGCTCCGTCGTTATCTCATCGGCAATCAACCCCTTGATCGGCGAAATCAGGCAGGTATCGCCCGCTTTCCGGTCGATCAGCGGTTTGAGATAATTGAGCAGCTCCGGCAGCCGGTTCATCGTCACGCACAGCAGGATGAAATCATTGTTTTCTACGATGTACTCCAGATCGTTGGTCGCGTAAACCTTCGGTCCCAGGCGCGGAACCCGGTCCATGCCGCCCGTCCGCAAAGCCAGATCCTCGGTGAGGTGAATGGGATTGAGATGATCCCGGTTGATGGCCTTGCAGACATCCGAATTGTGGTAATAGACGGCAACGCGCTTGTTGTCGCGCGCCAGTTTGTAGGCAAAGGACGTGCCCAGACGTCCGGGCCCGATAATGGCGACTCTTGTGGTATCCAAATTTGCTGCGATCATCTGCGTGCGCTCTTTAGCGGTAAATTATGAACTTCAAACATAAAAAACACTGTCCGGGTGCCCCACCCTAATCATCTTTTAAAAAAAAGTAAAACAAAATTTGCCCCAAGTGCGGCTGTTTTTAGTTGCATTATCCCGAAGGATTGTTTAAAAATCGGAAAACAAAAAGAAAACAGCTTCAGCGGTTGACATGAACGATCCCATGCTCCAGGAAAAAATTCTTCATTACGCCAACGGCGCCGTCAAGGAAAAGAAGCGGCTTCTGGACGGAAAACTGGAAGGCGAATACACGGCCTATTTCCCGAGCGGTCAGATCATGACGCAGCTTGTTTTCCGCCAGGGCAGGAGAAACGGCCCCGCCGTCAGTTATTATTCCAGCGGGCAGATCCGGGAGAAGGCGACGTTTGTCAATGATAAGATCGACGGCCTGTACGTCTCCTATTTCGAAAGCGGCCATGTGCGGGAAGAAGAGCCTTACGCAAACGGCAGGCTGCACGGCATCTACCGCCGCTATTTCAAAACCGGCGAGCTCAGGGAACAGGAGTTGTTTCAAAACGGAAAGTACGAAGGGGAATATGTCTGCTATTACAAAAGCGGACAAATCAAGGAAAAGGGGGCTTTTAAAAACGACAGGCGTCACGGCGACTATGTCGCGTATTTCAAAAACGGAAACGTCCGGGAAAAAGCGGTCTACAAAAACGGCAATCTGGCCGGTCCGTTTCAAATTTTTCGGGAAGACGGCTCTCCCGCGGATGAGGAGGCGGAAGAAGAAGGGCCGAGTTCCTGGAACGAAAAGGATGTTGCCGGCTTACTGCACGACCTGAGTCATTTCGACGACAAGAAAAAATGATTTCAGCATAAAAAATAAAGGAGGGACGTCATGATTCAAACCATGCTTCTTCCCCTGGATGGATCGGCCAACAGCGGCAATGCGCTGGAATACGGCGTTTACATTGCGCCGAAGCTCGGGGCCTCTCTGACGGGGCTGCATGTCATCGATGTGTTTCTGATTCAGGGGCCGATGATGACGGACATTACCGCCACGGTCGGCGTGCCTCCCTACGAAGGCTTTCTCGAAGCCGTCGAAACGTCCCTCAAGGAAAAAGCCGACGCGGTTCTCGCGTCTTTCAGGGAGCGCTGCCGGGCGGCGGGCGTTGCCTGCGCCGCCAAAACCAATATCGGCAAAATCAGCGACTCCATTATCGAGGAAGCCGAAAACGCGGATCTGATCCTGATGGCGAGAAAAGGGGAACACTTTCACCTGAAGGAAGGCGGCCTGATCGGATCGGTCGCCGAAGTCGTGATCCGAAAATCCGGAAAACCCGTTTTGGTCACCCCGGAATCCTATCGTGAAATCGAAAGCATGGGATTGGCCTACGACGGCAGTCCCTCCGCGAAAAAAGCGCTGGATCTTTCCCTCTCCCTTTCCGAAAAACTCCAATGGCCCCTTACCGTCCTGATCGTCCAGGCGGACGCGGCAAAAGCGGCGGATTTGTCCGCGCAGGTTGAAAACACGGCCGGGCGCGGCGCGGCGGACTGTGAAATCGTCGTCTCTTCCGGAAAGGAAGCGGAGGAAATCCTGAAATTCATCAAAGAGGGATCCGTTGAATTGATGGTCATGGGCGCCTACGGACACAACCGCCTGCGCGCATGGCTGCTGGGCAGCACCACCTCCACCATCATTCAGAAAAGCCCCATTCCGGTGCTGCTGATCCGCTGAAAGAAGCATCCACCGTCTCTTTCAAAGGCGCGAGCACATCATAGCGGGTCAGATCATACCGGATCGGCGTGATGGTGACATAGCCCGCGGCAAGCGCTCCGACGTCCGTTTCGATGCTCTGCATGCCCGCGGCTTTCTCCCCGGACATCCAGTAGTAGATATTGTCGCGCGGGTCCACCCGCCTCTCGAAAGTCTCGATGGTTCTGCCTTTCCCCTGACGGACCACCGCGACGCCCCGGATTTGCTCAGGCGGGAGAGAAGGCACGTTGACATTGAACGCCTCTCCGGTGAACAGCGTGTTTGCGGCGAGAAGACGGACCATTTGCCGGGCCACCCGCGCGGCAAATGAAAAATCCGCTTCCCGGTGCGTGTCGAGAGAGACGGCCATCGATGTCACGCCCATCATGGCCGCTTCCGTCGCGGCGGAAACGGTTCCCGAATAAATCAGATTGTTGCCGCAGTTGGCGCCGCGATTGATGCCGGAAACAACCATGTCCGGCCGTGACCCAGCCAGTTCCCTGATGCCGATTTTCACGCAATCCGCCGGCGTTCCGCAGACAGCGTATCCCAGATGGCCGCCTCCCCTGGCGGCTCTGCGCACCATCAGCGGACGGGAGAGCGTGATGGCGTGCCCGACGGCGGATTGTTCGATTTCCGGCGCAACAATCAGGCAGTCCGCCTCTTTTGAGAGCTCCTCATAAAGAGCGGCCAGGCCCCGCGCGTAAATCCCGTCGTCATTGGTCAATAAAATCCTCATGCCCGTCACCTATCGCCCATTGCCCCTCGCCCGTCTTTCCACCATCCACCATCCACCATCCACTATCCACTATTCACCATCCACTTCTTACCTGACCTGCACGATTTCCCCGCCCTGAACTTTCAAAATCACTGCCTCTTTCTGCGCTACCCGGCCGCCTCCGAAAGAAATATTGCCCGTGACGCCCTGAAAATTTTTGATCGCCAGAAGGGCTCGCGCAAACCCGTCCCGGTCCTCAATGCCGGGATTCTCCAAAATACCGAGGACCAGTTTCATTGTGTCATAGGTCAGCGCCTCCGTGGTTTGCGGCTCGCGGTTGTAAACCGCCCGGTAGGCATCCGTAAAATCAACGGTTTCCGGCGCCAAACGGCGCGCATGAAAACTGTCCACGAAAAAAGCCCCTTCCATGTATCCGTTGTCCTGCCGCAGCAAGTCGGGCGAATTCCACAAGCTGGTCCCGAAAATCTGCAAGCCCCTGACATTGTAAAAAACAAGCTGCGCAGTGATCATTCTTGCCCGAAAGGCCGAATCCGGAATAAACAGGCCTTCAAAACCCACGGAGATTGCGTCTTTGTTTCCCCCGTTCCGGGCGCCAATAATTTGCGATATTTTATCTTTTTCCGCGGCGAGTTTTTGAATCTGCCGTCTGAAGTCCGTCTGCGTCATGTCATACGGAACGGATTGCACAACGCTTCCTCCTCTTTTTTGAACTTCAGCGCAAAAAAGCCGGTTCATTGCTTCTCCGTAATCATCCCTGGGATACAGTGTGCAAAACACGGTAATCTGCAGCGAATCGAGGGCATATTCCGCCACGGCCTTCACCTGCTGCTCCCGCGTCAGAAAATGCTGGAACACCTGGCCGCCGGCATCGGTGACGCCCTCTTTGGACGTAATCAGAATCACCGGGACGCGCCGTTTCCGCGCTTCAGCAGCGGCGGCTTCCGCCTCGGCGGTGCCGGAGACGGCGATAATCGCCACAACATTCTCCTGGTCCGCGAGATCGGCGATCGCTTTTTTCATCATGGCCGGATTGGCGCCGGAGTCGGCGGTTACGATTCTCGGGGAAAATGGGGAACGGGCCCTGAACTGCCGCGCGGACAGCATTGCCGCATCCTGCGCATTTTTCCCCTCCTTCGCAAAACGGCCGCTCAACGGGAGAGCGCACCCGACGACATGCCGGTTTGCTAATTCGGAAACCGGGCCGGCGCTCGCCGGCTGCTGCGAAAATCCCAAAAGCAGCAGGGACAGAAAAAAAACGGATATGGCCGACCAATAAGAAAAATTCACCGCGCCTCCATCTTCATGAAAGATGCTACAATATTTTTCCTCCAGGGTCGATAAAAAAAGGCCCGAAACCGCTCCATGCGGCTTCGGGCCTAGTCTCCGGCGGAATTATTTTTTCACTTCTTCAAAATCCGCATCGACCACATCGTCATCCGGCTTGCCGGCGGACGCATCCGGACCCGCGGCTCCCGCGCCGTCTGCGGCTTCCGGTCCGCCCGAAGTCTTGGCGTACATGGCTTCCGCCAGTTTGTGCGACACGTTCATCAGTTCATCCTGCGCCTTCTTGATCGCGTCCAGATCGTCTCCTTCCAGCGCCTTCTTCACTCCGGCGATGGCGTTTTCAATCCTGGATTTTTCCGCCGCATCCACCTTGTCGCCGAACTCCCTGACGTTCTTCTCGACGGAATAGACCAGTGCATCGGCCTGGTTTCTGGCTTCGATCAGCTCTTTGCGTTTCTTGTCTTCCTCGGCGTGCATCTCCGCGTCTTTGACCAGTTTCTCGATTTCAGCCTCGGACAGGCCGCTGGAAGCCGTGATCTTGATGCTCTGTTCCTTGCCCGTGCCCAGGTCTTTGGCGTTGACGTGCACGATGCCGTTGGCGTCGATGTCGAACGTCACTTCAATCTGCGGCACGCCGCGCGGAGCGGCCGGAATGCCCACCAGCTCAAAGCGCCCCAGTGTGCGGTTGTCCGCGGCCATCTGGCGCTCGCCCTGCAGAACATGGATGCTGACCGCCGGCTGGTTGTCCGCCGCCGTCGAAAAGATCTGGCTTTTCTTGCTGGGGATTGTTGTATTCTTCTCGATGAGGCGGGTCATCACACCGCCCAGCGTTTCAATGCCCAGCGAAAGCGGGGTCACATCCAGAAGGAGCACGTCCTTGACGTCTCCCGCCAGGACGCCGCCCTGAATGGCGGCGCCGATCGCCACCACTTCATCGGGATTGACGCCCTTATGGGGATCCTTGCCGAAAATTTCCTTTACCTTCTGCTGCACGCGCGGCATGCGGGTCATTCCGCCGACCAGGATCACCTCATTGATGTCCTTGGGGGAAAGACCGGCGTCCTTGAGCGCGGTCCGGCAGGGGCCGACAACTTTATCAATCAGCTCCTCCACCAGCGATTCGAGCTTGGCCCGCGACAGCTTGATATTCATGTGCTTCGGCCCGGACGCGTCCGCCGTGATAAACGGCAGATTGATGTCCGTCTCCATGGTCGTGGAAAGCTCCATCTTGGCCTTTTCCGCCGCTTCTTTCAGGCGCTGCAGCGCCATTTTGTCGGCCCTGAGATCGATGCCCTGATCCTTTTTGAACTCCGCGACCAGATAATCCATGACGCGCTGGTCGAAGTCCTCTCCGCCCAGATGCGTGTCGCCGTTGGTCGATTTGACTTCGAACACACCGTCGCCCAGCTCCAGAATGGAAATATCAAACGTTCCGCCGCCCAGATCGAACACCGCGATTTTTTCATCCTTCTTTTTGTCCAGGCCGTAGGCCAGGGCCGCGGCTGTCGGTTCATTGATGATGCGCATCACATTCAGGCCGGCGATCTTGCCCGCGTCTTTGGTCGCCTGGCGCTGCGAATCGTTGAAGTAAGCCGGGACCGTGATGACGGCATCGCCGACTTTCTCGCCCAGATAATCTTCCGCAGTCTGCTTCATTTTGGTGAGAATCATCGCGGAAATTTCCGCCGGGGAGTAATTCTTGCCCCGCACGGTGACCTGCGCGTCGCCGTTGGCCGCCTCCGTGATCTTATAGGCGGAAATCTTGACGTCGTACTGAATCTCTTTGGAATTATATTTTCTGCCGATCATTCTCTTGACGGCGTAAACGGTATTTTCCGAATTGGTAATCGCCTGCCGCCGGGCCACCTGGCCCACCAGACGTTCACCGCTTTCCGTAATGGCGGCAACGGAGGGCGTGGTGCGGTTGCCTTCCTGATTGGCAATCACGACCGGGTCTCCCCCTTCCATAATCGCCACGCACGAATTGGTTGTTCCTAAATCGATTCCGATGATCTTTCCCATGTTATTCCTCCTTATTTTCCATTGGCCTCTTGGTTTTTCCATCCGTTGTTTTTGCCGGTATTTTTGCACACACAGACTCTCGACGGCCGGACCAGCCTGCCGTTGAGCAGATAGCCTTTTTCCATTTCACTGACCACCTGATTGTCTTCATGATCCGGGCTTTCCATTTGCATCAGCGCCTCATGAACGTTGGGGTCAAAATCCGCCCCGATGCTTTCAATTCTCTCCACGCCGTGTTTTTTCAGGCAGCACAGAAACTGCTCCTGAATCAGCGCCATCCCGTCGCGGAAAGCCTGCGCGTCCCTTGCGTCCTTATGTTCCAGCGCCCGGTCCAGACTGTCCAGAAAAGGCAGGATGTCCCTGATCAAATCCTCCTTGCCGTATTTGATGATATCGGCCCGGTCCCTTGCCGCCCGCTTCCGGTAGTTGTCCAGCTCGGCCGCGGTCCGCATGTAGCGGTCGTAATTTTCTTTGGCCTCTTTTTCCCGCGCGGCAAGCTCTTCTTTCAGCGCGCTGATTTCGTCCTGCGGCGGCGCGGCATCGTTTTCCGGTTCAGCCGCTGCGACAGTTTCAATCTTTATTTTTTTTTCGACATGCTCTTTTTTCGTCTTCACTTTCACTCCTGGAACCGATTATTTGAGATCCGGTTTCTGGAACAATTTGATATCCACCAGTTCGCAAATCGCATGACCGATGGTGATATGGGTTTCCTGAACGCGCGCCGTGCTGCCGGAGGAGACATTCAGCGACAAATCAGCCATCGCGGCAATCGGTCCTCCGTCTTTTCCCGTCAGGGCCAGCGTGACGAGCTCCATCTTTTTGGCCGTTTCCAGCCCCTTGAGCACGTTGGGCGAATTGCCGCTGGTGCTGATTCCCCAAGCCACATCGCCCGCCTGTCCCAACGCCCGGATCTGTTTGGCGAATATTTCCGAAAAATCATAATCATTGCCGATGCTGGTGATGATGGACGTGTCCGTCGTCAAAGCAACGGCCGGCAGCGGCGGTCTCTCGATGATAAAGCGGTTGACAAATTCCGCGGCGATATGCTGAGCGTCCGCGGCCGAGCCTCCGTTGCCGAAAATGAGGATTTTGTTGCCCGCTTTCAGCGCAGCGGTCAGAACTTCAATAACATTGGCCAATTTGCCTAAGTTGTCATTGAGAAAAGCCTCTTTGACCCGGCAGCTTTCCCGAAACAATTTTACCAGATTATCCTTCATGGCGACTATCCTTGGAGTTCCTTTTAAAAACACCTGTTTAAAGCGGCCTTAATATAAGAACGGGCTCATGGCGTGTCAAGGGTGAACGCCGATTTTCCGTTTTGCCAAAACCACAGGCGCCGGGTGAAAGCAAAGCGCAACAAAACGAAGGGTATCCTGCCGGGAAGACCGTCCGGCTGCCATGACCGTCCCAACGAATCCGCCGGGAAACAAGTTGGGGGGAGCCCCCCTTGACAACAAATTTTTCATTCATACATTGAATCTGTAAGAGAAAAATAGTGAGTGAGAGTAAAGGCTTATATAAAATCAAGAAAGAAAGGAGGAAAGTTTATGTTCACCCCGAATTTATGGAGATTGCGAAGGTTATCGGAAACAATGCCGGAAATGTTGAATCTGCAGCGGGAAATGAATCGGCTTTTTTCCACGATGGGACAAAAGTCACCGACTGAGTATCCCGCCGTCAACATCTGGGAAAAAAGCGGCGCCGCCGTGATTACGGCTGAACTTCCAGGAATTGATGCTGAAAAGCTGGACATTTCCGTTTCCGGAGACACGGTGACTATTTCCGGCGCGGCGCTTCAGGAAACCCCGGCCGGGGAAACAACCTATCTGCGTCAGGAAAGAGGCAGCGGAAGCTTCAAGCGCAATATTCAACTGCCCTTCCAGATCGACGCGCAGGACGTTGAGGCCCGTTACGAAAAGGGCATTCTGGTCATTGCGCTTCCCAGAGTAAAAGAAGATTTACCCAAGAAGATCAAGATTCAATAGGGGAAAGGAGGTCTGATCCCATGTTAGAAAAAGATATTCAGAAAACAGAAAACGTATCCGCTGTGGAACGCATTCGCAACGTCAAAACGTTCGTGCCGCACGTCGATATTTATGAAAATAAGGATTCCCTCTTTTTGCTGGCCGACATGCCGGGCGTCGACGAAAAGACGGTGGATATCGAACTCGAGAAAAATGTTCTGACCATCACGGGGCGTGTTGAAAACGGACAGGTCAAGGACGCGGCGATGATATACTCCGAGTATGAAATCGGCGACTATGAAAGGGTGTTCACGCTGTCGGACCAAATCGACCGTGATAAAATCGTCGCGACCGTCAAGAACGGCGTTCTGAGACTGGAGCTGCCGAAGGCGGAAGAGGTGAAACCGAAAAAGATCGCGATCAAGGCGGCGTAGTTTGGTGGATGGTGGATGGTGGATGGTGGAAAAACAGGCGAGAGGTAATAGGTGTCGTGGTGAGCTTATCGAACCAGGACACTTAAAGAAAGGAGGACGTGATGATGAGATTTAAAAATCTGCTGCCCGCTGTAGCGAGACCTGCGGCAAGAGATGATAATCATCCCTTCTATGCTTTGCAGCGTCAGATGAACAGTTTGTTTGACGATTTCTTTTCCGGATTCGACGCCGCGCCGCGCACGCCGGCCGCCGGAGGGTTCGGCGCGTTCACCCCGTCGGTGGACGTCAAGGAAAGCGACAAGGATTTTGTGATCCGCGCGGAGCTTCCCGGCGTGGAAGAAAAAGATATCGAAGTAACTCTTTCCGGCGACACGGTAACAATCAGGGGCGAAAAGAAGGAAGATAAGGAAGACAAAGGGAAAAACTATTATTACATGGAGAGGTCCTACGGCTCTTTCAACCGCGTGATCCCTCTGACCGCGGAAACCGACGCGGGCAAGGCATCCGCCGGCTTTAAAAACGGCGTTCTGAACATTACCGTTCCAAAAAGCCAGTCGGCCAAAGCCAGGGGAACCAAGGTTCCCATCAAGGCGGGGTAGAAGAAGGTTCAAAAGCTGAAGACCGAAGGCTGAAAAACTGAAAGTCAGGACAACACAGATTGCCGCCGCCCTTCACCTGACGGGCGGCGGTTTTTTAGATAGTATGCATGCAAATGTTCAAAGCAATGCAGGGCGCGATTGCCAATCGCGCCGCCTGGCGGATCGATCGGCGATCGATCCCTACTTCATCCTCTTCCTTCTTCAACCAGTCTTTTGCCAATGACGATTCGCTCATCACAGCATTCTCCAATTTTTCCCGGCCAGACCTTACTTTCAGGAAGCGAACAAAATCGAGCACTTCAAAGAGAAACGGTTCTGGAGCATTATGCTCCTTGCCTGTCTTTCCCCCATCCCCCATCCCCCATCCACCATCCACCATTTACTTGTTTTTCGTTGCTTTTCCCCGTCCGGACTGCTAAATCCGCGGCAGAAAATTACGGCAGGAATTATTTTTTTATGGAAACGAACGTCCCCGAAAAATATCCGCCGGTTCAGGAAATCTCCGACGCCCGGCGCATCCGCATCGTCAAAGAGATCTTCTCCACCGTTACCGGAAAATACGATTTTTTAAACCGGCTTCTGAGCCTCCGGCGCGACGTGGCCTGGCGCAAATTTGCCGCAAAGAAAATGCGGTTTTTTCAAACCCACCGCTACCTGGACGTCGCCTGCGGAACGGGCGACCTGTCGATTGCCGCAGCCGGAATGCATCCGGATATTGCGGTCACCGGCCTGGACTTCGTGCCGGAAATGGTTGCGGCGGCAAAAGACAAAATACAACAGAGAAATCTTGGCGGCCGGATTCAGATCGTTCACGGCGACGCGCTCAGCCTTCCCTTTGCGGACAACAGCTTTGACGTCGCGGGCATCGCCTTCGGCATCCGCAACATCCCCGACCGCGCCCGCGCGCTTTCCGAAATGCTTCGCGTCGTCGTCCCCGGCGGGCAGGTCATGATCCTGGAGATGACCTTTGTGGAAAACCGGTTTTTTAAATGGATCTACCATGCCTATCTGAATTTTCTGCTGCCCGCGTTTGCAAAAATCTTTTCCGGAAATCCCGCCGCCTACTCCTACCTGGCCGACTCCATCATGAACTTCCCCTCCCCCGGCCAATTTGCAAAAATCCTCGAAGAAGCGGGCATGGTCCGGGTGGAAAAACATTCCCTGACCTTCGGCATCACCTGGCTGCACGTGGGGGAGAAGATGGTGGATAGTGGATAGTGAATGGTGGATGGTGGATGGGAACGGTCTTTCCACTCATCACTCATTGCTCATCGCTCTGAACTCTGAACTTTTTTTACACATTCGTCGGGGAAGAACGCTCGATGTTGCCCAGCGCCGACTCGGCCGCCTTCGCCAGCTCCTCGTCATGATCATGGTTGAGCGCGAACACGCGGAAGTGCCGGACGCGGGCCGGAATGAACCGGTAGATTTCGGCCAGCGGCTCGGGAGACGTTTTTCCCGTCACCGGATTGAAGATATTGATGCGTTTGTCCGGTTCGGCAATCGGGATCGGATTAAGCGGCCGCGGGTCCTGCGTGGCCACATCCACGCGAAAAGCCAGACGCTGCAGCGAGGCGGGCAGGCATTCCCGCACCTTCGCCTCATAGTTTTCAGCGCCGACCAATTCCGTTCCCCGCTGGATTGAATCGACGGAGATTTCGGCGGCAAACGACATTTTCCACTTGAGCTGCCGGGCAAAAATCTTCCGCCATTCCAGGGCCAGTTTTTTGCGGCGCGCGTCTCTGGCGAAAAGCCAGCCCCGCACTTCGCTGAACAGGGACCACTCGTCGCAGCCCAGATAGGCCTCAAGATGCTTTGCCGGATTTTCCGGATAAATCAGCTTCAGCGTATCGGAAAAAATTTCCTTCAGATGCAAGTCCATCGCGCGCGTCGTGCGGTGAAAATACACGTTGCTGTAAAGATTCAGGCGGGCGTTGAGAAAGCGCCGCAGCGCCGAGATGCCGGACTGATGCAGCGCCAGGCCGTCTTTCGTAAAAAACGTGTAGTAGCGCAGGCGCGGCACATCGACCATGTCCAGAGAAAAGCCGGTCATGTAAGCGTCGCGCTGAACATAGTCCAGATTATCGACCGTGTAGATGCCGGCAAACAACTGGCGCAGCCAGACCAGCCAGCGCGGCTGACGGGGCTGTTCGCCTTCGTCCGGCATTTTGATCAGAAAAGCCACCTGCCGCGGATCGAGCTTTTCCCCGCGGGCGAAAGGCCCGGAAGGGCTGCGGGAAATTTTCGCAAGGAGCGTTCCCAGCTTTTTCACGATGATTCGGCGGCCCATGTCCTCGTGCGTCAGTCCCCAAAAGGAAAGATAATGTTCGTCGAAAAAATGGCCGAAGGGCCCGTGCCCCACGTCGTGCAGCAGACCCGCGAGCCGGACCAGCTCCTCTACATAATGCATCGACGGCGCATCCCGGCACACCTGCCTGAGACTGGGATAAAGATGCCTCGCAAATTCTCCGGCAACGTGCATCGTGCCCAGCGAATGTTGAAAACGGGTGTGCTCCGCCGCCGGATAAACCCAGCGGGCGCTCTGCAGCTGGTAGATGCGCCGGAGCCGCTGCATCCAGGGAGAGTCAAGAACGTCCTTTTCCGTTTTTTCCGCGGGGTTTGAGTCCCGCGGCGCCGTGAAAAACGCGTAGGAGTGGATCGGATCGGCAATCAGCGCCATCCCGTCATACACGCTGGAGGGAAAATCCTTCTTGTCCATGATCTGCATTTACAATATTATGCCGCAAAGATCAATTAGTGGATGGTGGATGGTGGATGGTGGAAAAACAGGCAAAGGCATAATGCAGGGGCATGGGTAATAGGTCATGGAAGAAGCGGGAAAACTTTTTTATTCAACTTATGGAATATGTTCGATATCTTCTAAATCCTTGTGTCTTCCTGCTGCGAGTTTATTCACCTTCAAATCATTCAGAGAAATAATGTTTACATCCAGATCCTCAATATTTGCGGTCACACAACGTTTGTAACACTCAGCAAAGTCAACTCCGGAAGCTCCCGTTATCATCTCAATTCTAACCGGAGGAACTCCCATACGAATGATTTTATTTTTCTCAAGAAATAATTCCTTTGAAAGATATTCCCCGGGCATTCCGAAATCACTAACGGCAGCAACAACTTTTTCTGCATTGGCATCATTCACGGCGATCCATATATCCATATCACCGGTAGCTCGCGGATAACCATGGTAACCAACCGCATATCCGCCAACAAGAAGATACTCAACCTGATGTAAGTTCAGCAACCTCAAGAAATCTTTGAAGTCTGGATGAAGCTCTATGGGTGCCATAAACCATTCTCCTGTTGCATTCAATTGCATTCAAGCGGGCAGATGGGGTTTGAGACAGCCAATATCGTTTTTCTTCAGTCTTATCGGAGAGATCAACAACAATCAATATTGTCTTGTCGATTCGGGGCAATTCACTTTTCATAAAAATAAATTGGAGAAATTATCATCAGGAAGCGTCTCCATGACTTCTTTCAGGTTATCGTTCAGTTCGTCCAGGGCGGCGCCCTGAGAATGTGCCTCTGGAAAACCAGGAACATAACCCACGCGCAAACGTGTGGCCGGGCATCTTTCAACAACGGCAGCTGTTCTCATAAGCACATCCTCCATTGACCTGTCGGTAAATTCCCCGCTTTTTTGATGATGCGTAATATATTATTTTTGCGACAAAAAATAAAGGAATGATTTAAGAATGCTCTATTGGGATCATCTGATATCTCTTACCTCGTCGCTCATTCCTGTAAATAATCAGGCGCTGTCCCGATTTTCCCTCAAAAAATCCCCCTGACTCCCCCTTTAAAAAAGGGGGACCTCCCAATTCTCCCCCTCTTTTCCAAAGAACCGCCGACCCAGTTCCCCTCTTTTCCAAAGAGCCACCGATCCAGTCCCCCTCTTTTCTAAAGAGGGGTTAGGGGAGATTTTGCTGAAATCAATTCTTGCAACCTCCCAAAAAATCCCCCTGAATCCCCCTTTAAAAAAGGGGGACTTGTCTCCTGTCTCCTGTCTCCCGCCTTCTGTCTTCTGTCTCCTGACTTCTGTCTCCTGACTCCTGTCTCCTCACGTGACCTTCAGGTTATTTGGTGCCCAAGGTATTCGCCGGGGTGACGGCTTGAATTACTTTTTACAGGACCGTCAAAGTTAAATCTTGATATTTGTATGACTTGGCCTATAATAACGTCAAAATAAAGGCAAAAAATAAATGTCGTATAATCAGTCAAGACAATGGAGGTTGAGGCATGAACTTTTCACGAATAACCATTAACCACAATCAAATGAATGGAATGCCTTGTATCCGTGGTTTAAGGATTCCCGTAGCCACGATTGTCGCCATGGTGGCGGAAGGGATGAATAATGAGGAAATCCTGGCTGCCTATCCCGATCTTGAAAATGATGATATTGCCGAGTCCCTGCGGTATGCGGCGGAAGCTCTCCGCGAACGGGAATTGCCGCTGGTAATGCATGCATGAATTTCCTGATCGATAATGCCTTATCACCGCAGGTCTCCATCGGATTGAGACAGGCGGGATACGATAGTATGCATGTCCGCGATTATGGAATGCAAAGAGCGTCTGACACGGAGATCTTGGCGCGCGCTCTCAATGAAAATCGCATAATTGTTTCAGCGGATACCGATTTCGGAACGTTACTTGCGCGTAATGCAGAAATCAAACCTTCCTTCATTTTATTTCGGGGTATGAAAACGCGCCGGCCGGAAACACAGTTGCAAATCCTGCTGGCAAACCTGCCAAACCTGAAAGAATTTCTGGAAAATGGTTGTGTTGTTGTGTTTGATCAAAACAGAATCCGTGTCCGCAACCTGCCGATAAACGGCTGACCAGGTATTTCATGACTGCCACACACCGGCATTGACCAGAGCCGACAGCTTCTAAAACAATTTGGTTGTTGCCTTCGTTGATAATCGCTCATTCCTGTAAATAATCAGGCGCTGTCCCGATTTTCCCTCAAAAAATCCCCCTGAATCCCCCTTTAAAAAAGGGGGACCTCCCAATCCTCCCCCTCTTTTCCAAAGAACCGCCGCACCAGTCCCCCTCTTTTCTAAAGAGGGGTTAGGGGAGATTTTACTGAAATTAATCCTTAACGTCCTCGTGAAAAGTCAGTCTCGGCGCCTTTTCGTCTTACCGGCGAAAGCCGGTATCCAGTAGTTACAGTTGGTTATGGACTCCGGCCTCCGCCGGGGTGACGACTTGAATTACTAGTTACGAGTGCATCAACCTTGAACTTAGAACATTTTTTTCCTCTGTCTCCTGTCTCCTAACTCCCGCCTTCTGTCCTCTGTCTTCTGTCTCCTCACGTGACCTTCAGGTTATTTGGTGTCCAGGGTATCCGCCGGGGTGGCGGCTTGAATTACTTTTTACAGGACCGTCAAAGTTAAATCTTGATATTTGTATGACTTGGCTTATAATAAATCAGAAATAACTTAAGGGAGAAAATAAATGTATAAACAATATGAAGCCATTTATAAGAAGGGACAGTTGCAGTGGATAGGTTCGCCGCCGTCGGTACTTGAAAACCGGCGCGTCAAGGTATTGCTGGCAGATGATGACATTGAAGCTAAGCCTATGAACATAGCCAAATTATTGAGGCAGACGCGAGGGAGTCTTGGCCGTCATATAACTATCGAAGAGATTGACAAAGACATTCGTGCCATGAGAGAGGAATGGACGAGGCAATGGGACTGATGAGCGGCTGCATCATCGACGAGACTGTAAAATAATCTGTGTAAATGGAATTCTTTTCATACTGCCGCCAAATTGAAACGGCCTTCATACATAACAGCCAGCTGGGAGATTGTCAAAGCCCAGTTGGCCAGGGGCATCGTCCATTTTTTCATAACATCCTGAATCGCCAAAAATAATATTTCAGTCATCACCCGTATTGAGTTGCTTGGTTGGCGAAAACATTCTCCAGAATCCCTTAATTCTACAGCAGCGTTGCTTCAATCCGTCTCAGAGATACCACTTAATGAAGATATAATTCGTCAATGTATTGGTTTTCGCCAGAAATTCCTCATTAAACTTCCCGACGCCATTATTGC
>JAAZHX010000074.1 GCA_012510495.1 Smithella sp. | reverse complement strand
TATTCTATTTCATCATATCACTTGTTAAGGGAAATGGGTGTCCCGGGGTTGGGACAGGGAGGGGGAAATCGTTCAGAAATTACCCTCTGGGGGTCACTAATTTGCTGCCGTCACCTCCCTGCCGGCGTTTTCGCTTTGCCGGGTTTATCATAATATCCTTTCTCATCCGTTCCATTCTGAATTATGATTCCGGGAAGAATGAATCCAATCCCATATTATCGCTCGCCGGAAATAAGGGGCCGCCGGCCGTTTTCCGGACCATTTGCTTAAGCTGATTATTCCTTAAACGTCATATCAAATGCCGGCGCCATATTATCCATCTCGCTTCTACTCAATTCGAACTGCTTCGCCAATCGTCGCCAATGGCTTTCGACAACATCTTTTATCTCTTTTTGTGCTTCTATCGCTTGCTTATCCGTCACGTCGAACCACCTTGCAACTGACAGCGCCAACTCAAAATCAATTGCATTGCTGTTCTCGTCAACGTTTAAAGACAAAGCGCCTCCCTCAGCGTTTGGATTCACATCATAAGCAGGAGACAGTTTCCAACCTTCGTTTGAAAGAATGAAGCCATGATTTCTGAGATGATCATCCGTATTGGAAACCGCCATGTTGAAAACCATGCGTTTCCACAGTTCCTTTAAGTCTTTACCGGGTGTCGCACCATATTTTCGCAGCACGGATGCGATATCGAGGTAACTTGAACCATCTTGAGCACCCGCTCCGTCATTTTTCCCCAGCAAGGTCATTGCGGAAGCAAAGTGAATTCTTTGCTTCCCCTCCCGATCAAATCGTCGGGTTAAGAATGTGTTTCCTGTCTTCGAAAAGCTTTCCAGTTTCGCTTCCGGAACGTTCAGTCCGCATAATACTGCCAGCTCATGCACAACCATCTCCCATGCGCCGACATTGACGTCATCCTGCTTTGAAGGAAATTTTGCAATCCACAAGGATTGATCCGGCGCAAACACCGATGCTTTCGGTCTGGCTCCGCCCAGAGATGAACCGGGTACAATCAGTTGATTCAACCATTTTTCCATCCCGTCGTCATTCTGTTCAAAGGCCAGTGAAGCGAACTCGAGCTTTCGAAGTGTTGCCCAGGGAGGTATTGAAAAATCCTTGTCGTCTGCCACAAACGGCCCGTTCTCTGATTCCGAAAACCGGAGTGCGCCCATTCTGGTTTCATCATATACGCCCAGCAGAAAGTCAATTTCGGCGAAACGTCTTGGTTTTCGATCTTCCTTTTTTGCCAAAATTGCTTCGCGACGTTTGATAAGCAACCGTCCCCAGCGATCCGGACACGAGTCCGCAAACACACCAAACATTGACTTATCCAGCGGAGTATATTGTCGTCCTCTGAACAACGACAAATCCGGGTCAAATACAAAGTTGCGGTCTGCTTTTGTAAGCCATTCCTCATCATATTCGAACGAAATCACTTCTTTACCTTTTCCGGCATCAACATGTAAGGTTCCGATCTTGACCGGATCCGATTGACTCCAATTCTCGTATACCAGAATCTTTTCT
>JAAZHX010000003.1 GCA_012510495.1 Smithella sp. | reverse complement strand
TGTTAAGACCGACGCCTTCATTAAATGTAACCGGCTGCTGAGTAGCAGTTGTAATCGGCGTGTCCAAATACACTCCCGTGCCGGCATAATATGCTCCTCCCCCCATCGACACTTTAGGTTCGGCGGCAAAAACATCATTGTCTGCAAATATAGTCACCTTATTGTATATGCCAATATCATCGTATGACTCTGCCCTGCTGCTCAACGTAATCAATGGTCCTAAATCTTCGTCTTCGGGTTCTGTTCCTGGTGTCGGGGGAGTTGTTCCTAAGAATTTCCGGCACGTTACCTGGACAACAAAGTATCCATGAGG
Organism: Smithella sp.; assembly: GCA_012510495.1. GTDB lineage: Bacteria > Desulfobacterota > Syntrophia > Syntrophales > Smithellaceae > UBA8904. The sequence continues at coordinate 1,212 of JAAZHX010000003.1, read as the reverse complement.
AGTCGAGTGAATTTCAGAATCAGTGAAAGCCGCTGTAGAATAGGTAGAAGCACTGACGAGGCCGGTATAGGTCGAAGACGTTCCGTTTGACCTGGTTGCATTCGAGATTACATTGCCAGCGACAAAGCGATCACCAATAGTGAAGGCAATTTTTTCTGATTCCGCATCAATCGTTCCGTCAGTATTCTGGTCATAATAAAAACTGCCCGTTATACCTGTAATCCAGACATAACTGCCCATTCCTTTAATATTGAACTTAATCGGGGTGGCGTATGTAGCACTTGCAAAAAGGAATCTGGGAACAGAAACAATCTCGGCCTCAGCAACAGTTACTTTAACGATGTCAGAACAAATCTCAACATTGTCGTATTCATAGCTGAGAGTGAGGTCGATAGGCGACGCATCTGTTGAGTCATAACCTTCTATATAGACGGTCTTTGGAAAAGTAGTAGAAGAACAGTCCCATGAGTATACTTCTCCTCCGGACTTATCTTGATATTCATATATTCTGATTATAGACCCATTATCAGGAGTTAACTTGAGTGTCCCGACAGTTAAAGCTGGATTCATAGTCAAAGTTACCTCTTTTAAATCCGGATCACCGTCAGATATATTTGTATCTTCTATATCTATCAGCCCGTCGTTGTCGCTGTCATTATGGTTTTTAGCTAGGAATGCTCCAATCGATTCTTCATCCGATTCGTCCACACCGGCCATGTCCAAATCCACCTCGACGACCACAATCTTGATGGTCTTTGAGGAAGTTCCTGCGGTGCAGGTGATGGTTGTAGTTCCTGGGATGGTCTTGTCCACCGTTCGACTCAATTTCCCCGTTCCCGTGCCTCCGGTAAGAGTCCAACTGCCCGGTAAATTTGCTTCTGCAACACCGGGATTGGGCGTTGCCGTTACGGTTACTGCGCCCGAATCCGATTTACAGACAACGAAGGTTTTGGTGTCTGGATTACCGTCGCCATCATCTATCTCCGTTCCTTCATTCGGCAAAAGTGACGCCACTTCGACCACTATGATCTTGATGGCACATGAGGATGTGCCGCAGGTGGCGGTAACAGTCGTGGTTCCTGCTGTATCAATCGGAAATGAGATTGAGGGACCGGTTGTAGTTTGAGTGTCCGCGCCAAATTTCCAGGTGGGCCTGCCGCTCGGCCATGAGCCGGAAGGATTCGGAGCCGCCGTTACGGGAATTGTAGCCCC
>JAAZHX010000100.1 GCA_012510495.1 Smithella sp. | reverse complement strand
TCACATTGCAACGGGCAGAGCTCGATAATGTGAGCGGGAACGAGCTGTTGATCTCGGTGGAAGAGATTCGTTAACTCGGATGATGTGAGTCTGAATAGTGAGAACCGTTTGTCCGCCCGTGTGCAAATGGTTCTGTGAGAGGATTGAGAATCTGAATGAAGGAATACATCTGCATTATTTGTCCGAGGGGTTGTCATCTCACCGTCGATGAGGAGAACGATTATGCCGTGACAGGTAACGGCTGTCTGCGAGGCGTGGCGTACGGGCGTGAAGAGGCCATGCACCCTACGCGCGTCGTGACATCATCTGTTCGCGTCCGAAGCGAGAAATACCCTCGCTGCCCCGTCAAGACAGACCACGCCATCGCCAAATCGGATGTCGCAAGAGCGATGCTCTTGCTCGACGGTGTCGAGCTCGTCCCGCCTGTGCATCGCGGCGATATCGTCATCGCTTCTTTGTTCTGCGGCGAGGCGAATTTCATCGCGACGCGCGATATCGACGAATAGACTCTCGTTGGGCGATTCGGATGATGTGTATAGATTTTTTTGAGGAGGTGACGCAATGCCACGCTACGTGATGGCGTTTGATGCCGGAACGACGAGCAACCGATGCATTCTGTTCGATGAACAGGGTGTGGTACGCGCCGTCGCACAGAAAGAATTTCGACAGATATTCCCGAAGCCCGGGTGGGTAGAGCACGATGCGAACGAGATCTGGTCGACACAAATGGGTGTTGCCGTCGAGGCGATGCAGAAGGCGAACGCGACGGCGGAAGACATCGCGGCGATCGGGATTACAAATCAACGCGAAACGACCATCTTGTGGGATCGAGAGACGGGGGAGCCGATCCATCACGCGATTGTCTGGCAATGCCGGCGGACGTCGGAGACCTGCGACCGACTGAAAGAAGAGGGGTTGACTTCGCTGATTCGGGAAAAGACGGGACTCGTCATTGATGCGTATTTCAGCGCGACGAAGATCAAGTGGCTTCTCGATCACGTTCCGGGAGCGCGTGAAAAGGCTCGTCGGGGCGACATTCTCTTCGGAACGGTAGAGACGTGGCTCATCTGGAAGCTCACGCGCGGCAAAGTTCATGTGACCGATTACTCCAATGCCTCGCGCACGATGCTGTTCAACATCCGGACGCTTTCATGGGATGAGGAAATCTTGCACATACTCGACATCCCGCGCGAGATTCTGCCAACGCCTCTTCCGTCAAGTCATTTCTTCGGGACAGCGGACGAGTCGTTTTTCGGCGCGCCAATCCCTATAGCCGGTGCCGCCGGAGATCAACAGGCGGCGCTGTTCGGCGAGGCGTGTTTTTCCGCCGGAGAGGCGAAGAATACGTATGGCACGGGTTGTTTTCTCTTAATGAACACGGGGGAATCGCCTGTTTTCAGCCAAAACGGTCTCGTGACGACGATTGCTTGGGGCATCGATGATCGTGTGTACTATGCTTTGGAGGGTTCCATTTTCGTGGCTGGAGCCGCCGTCCAATGGCTCCGCGACGAACTGGGGCTTATCGATACGGCGGAGGATTCGGAGACCGTCGCATCGCAGGTGGACGATACGAACGGATGCTACATCGTTCCCGCTTTTACGGGGCTCGGCGCGCCCTACTGGAATCAAGACGCTCGAGGCTGTATTGTCGGACTCACGCGCGGCGTCAACGACAAACACATCGTCCGTGCGGTACTCGAGTCGATTGCCTACCAGACGGCGGATGTACTGGCAGTCATGCAGGAAGATTCAGGGCTCGCTCTAACGGCGTTGAAGGCCGATGGTGGAGCGGCGAAAAACAATTTTCTCATGCAGTTTCAGGCGGACATCATCAATGTCGCCGTGCATCGCCCCGCATGTGTAGAGACGACGGCGCTCGGCGCCGCCTACCTTGCCGGCTTGGCCGTCGGCTTCTGGGACAGTGTAGAGGAGTTGAGAGAGCACTGGAAGATCGACCGTGTTTTTGAACCGGCGATGACGGAAGGCATGCGCAAGGAGAAGATGAACGCTTGGAAAAAGGCTGTCACGCGCGCTCTTGACTGGTCTTCTTAAGAAAAATGGAGACGCGCCTCGGTCCGGCGTGGCATAGAGGAGGTTCCGCTACTTTACCCAAAAGCCATGTCACCGCACCTCCGCTCTCGTTACATGGAGAAGACACGACGCCCGCTGATAAATATGTGCTTCCCGTGGATCGGTTCTCTTTTATATGAAGGAGACACAGGGAATCCAGAGAGCCGCGGAGAGCGTTCCGTCTCCATCCGGTTTGACGGCTCAAAGGAAAAAATCAGTGGTTACATCTGTTTTGGCGAAACTTGTGGTTGAATAGTAATTGGAAGAAATCGTTACTTTTTGCAATAGAATCATACCGATTCAATCAGAAAGGGAAGTGTGTTATGGATCATCAAGAACTGAAACATCTGATCAATGTCGCGGCGGGGCGCGAACGAGCCGACCTCGTTATTAAGAACGCGAAGATTGTGGACGTAGGTGCCGGTATAATCCGCGAAGGAGATATCGCGATCGTAGATGGACTGATCGCCGGTACGGGTACTTATGATG
>JAAZHX010000001.1 GCA_012510495.1 Smithella sp. | reverse complement strand
GTACCTGGTTACCTCCAAAGGCTAAAGCATGAGTAACCCTCTGGCTGCCGCAGTATTTTTGATTTTTAGGATATAGAAATTTTTTACGCATTTTTCATTAGACCTGTAGCAAAAATTGAGCCGCAAGACAAGGCGGGGACGGACTACTTTTTTCTCTTTAGGGATTTTCTGGACCCAAAGCCTGATTGTTTTTAATAAAAGAGAATAAAGAGTTTTTGGAAGAGGGTGCCCCCTCTTTCGCTCAAGCCCGTCGAAGACGCCGGTCTTGCGGGTGAGGTAGAAACGGCCATTACTGGCCGTCCCCCTCTCAGAACCGTACGTGCCCTATTAAGGCATACGGCTCCCGATAATGCATTTGCAGTTATCGCAAAGTTGGTTCAGGTAGAATATTGAACCATGGATACTTCCGCATCCTTGACCATTGCAGTTTATGTCTTTGACTCCTTTTTCGCAGTTCACGCACCCATATTCTTTCCGTATGCCATTTGACATTCCTCAGAGCATGTTTGCAGTACCGAAGCCCAAAGTAGTTATAATACCCCTTTAACTTCGGTTTGAGTCTGTACGCTTGCCACCAGACACTCATGTCTCGATTTTCAGCCACAAACTCTTTGATACTGCGAAGAAATTTATCGCGACTTTTACGGCTGGGCTTTCTGGCAGTTCGATAACCCCGTTTTCCTATCTTCCGCATGTAATGCGTAAATCCGAGAAAATTGAAGGTCCTCGATTCGCTTTGAGCCCCTATTGAACCGTTATTTCTGGTCCGCTTTCCGAATTCAATGATTCTTGTCTTCTCCTCAGATAATTCAAGATTGAATTCTCTGAACCGCTCCCGAAGCTCCTTAAGGAATCGTACTGCTTCATAGCGGTATTGGAAGCACACAACAAAATCATCTGCATATCTCACCATCTTGCATACTCCTCTTACATTCTTACTGAATCTTTTTACAAACCATAGATCCAGTACATAATGCAGGTAGATGTTTGCCAGCAGTGGGGAAATCGGGCCTCCCTGTGGTGTTCCTTCTTCGTTTCTGCAGACAACACCATTCTCCATTATCCCTGACCGCAACCATTTGGCGACAAGCCGTAGAATCGTCTTGTCTGCGATTCGGTGTGACAGGAATTTCAGAAGCCATTGATGGTTTACTGTATCGAAGTAGGCTTTGATATCTGCATCTACCAGAACGCTCACAGGTTCCTTGTCTATGATTTGTCTTAGCTCCTCTAATGCACCGTGGCAGGACCGCTTCGGCCGGAATCCATGGCTGAACTCGCAAAAATATGGTTCATATATGGTTCCGATTATTTCCGCTACGGCCCGTTGCACTATTCTGTCTTCTACTGTAGGTATTCCCAAGGGACGCAGTTTACCGTTCGCTTTAGGTATGTACACCCTTTTAACGGGCTGTGCCCTGTATCTGCCTGACTTCAGACGATCGTGTAAGTCCTGGACTCTGGAATCTGCTGCCTGCCAGTACTCCTCGAGCGTTACTTTGTCAATGCCAGATACCGCTTTCCTGTTCAACTTCTTCAGGTTGTGCTTCAGGAATCCTGTCGTTAACAGATGCGCTAATGACGTAAATCTAAGACTATGGTCGCTTTGCGCTAATTCTGCTATCCGCTGAAGTTTCGGTGATACACTTTCTGTGGTTCTGGGCCCACTCATGTAGTTCCTTTCTTTGGAAATTCATTATCTGACAGTCCTTCTCTCCAAAGGCATTACCCTTCTTCACCGATACTATGACTGTCTCCGACTTCTCATTGATCTTTGTCTTTGCTCTGGTTTCCCTTGCTTTCAACTACCCCCTTTCCACGTTAATTGGAGGAATCAATGAGACCTCTCAGGTTGCGACAATGATCCATTTGACTGCATGCCATTCCCTTCGACTCCGGCAGGTCTCTCAGTCCGGCTTGCGTAGCGCCGACGAGGCTTGTGCCTTCCCTTCGTTAGAATCGGTCGGCACCTGCGTGTGTTTTCGAAGCTCAACAGATTCACTTTCGTTACGGCCTGCAGTCCGCTGTCCTACGCTTAACCGATACTGTCGCCAGTATCAGCCCAAGGACTCGCTTCCGTACCGTATCGCTACTACCATACGTATGGGATTTTCACCCATCTGACCATTGCGCCTTAGCCTGACGCACCTATCCCCCTGTGTTGTCCACCAGTTGCAAAGGCAGGTAAATTCATCACATCTGCCAACGTCATTGCAGCCGCACTGACGAACTGGTGGTAGATTAAAATTTATTGTAGCCTTTCAGATAAAGTCGCTCCGGTCGTGAATGATAACGTTGCCGCTCATTCTGTGTTCCCTGTTCCAAGGCCTGACCGTAAAGGAGGGGTGCAATAAATTAATGATATTGCCGTTTGTTGGTTATATTATCCTCACCCCACCTG
>JAAZHX010000313.1 GCA_012510495.1 Smithella sp. | reverse complement strand
TGGCAATCTTGCCATAGTGGTTCTTAACATACAATTGTACCGCGGCGATGTCGCCCTTGATCTTCATCTCAAGTGTATGTGTTGTAAGTTGTTCTGTCATACGTTTGGAATTGATATAGGACACAACAGTCAGTGAGACGCTGGTTATGACGATCAGTACTGTAAACATACCGATCAATTTAGTTTTTAATCCCAAGTTTTTAAACATCGTATTATCCTTTAGTATTGTGTTTGTTTGTTAAAACGTCTAATTGCCACTTTCAACGATTTGTTCAAGTTCAACGGCGTGGAGTACCTTGTCGATATCCAGCAGAATCTTCACATCGCCGCCGATTTTTCCCATTCCAAGGATAAATGAGGTGTCCACGCCGCTGTCAAACTGCGGCGTCGGTTCGATATCCTTGCCGTCGATGTCCAACACCTCGCAGACACGATCGACGATGATGCCGGTGTGAAAGCTCTGCCGACCCGCCTTGACCTCGACGACAATAATGCAGGTTTGGTCGGTGACCTCGGCCGCTTCCATCTCAAACCGTGCTCGCATATCGACAATGGGCACGACTTGTCCGCGCAGGTTGATGACCCCGCGTACATCGTGGGGCGCCCGCGGCACGGCCGTGATGTCCATATAGCCGATGATCTCGCGAACCTTGAGGATTTGCAGGCCGAACTCTTCGGCCCCCAGTGTGAACGTCAGGTACTTTCCCGAAAGGGATATACCGCCCGCCCCGGTTAGCGGGGCAGTCTTTGCTTCATGTGACATCGTCTCAGCCTTTCCACAAAATAGAGTCATTCTCTAAAGATTCCTCGAATCAATTCCTGCAACTGTTGTTTAATGTGTCTATTTGGTTTGGTGCCTTTGTCGTACAATTGGCGTCAGGGGTTAACCTGTCATGATGAAAAACCTGGAAAATCGCATTTATCTACCATTACCGGGATACAAAATGATTCACAACTACTCCCGCAAAACTCAATCTGTCCGATAACTCGGAGATGATCCGAGGACGCGATACCCTGATCATCTCGCGGACCTTGAGGATTTGCAGGCCGAACTCCTCGGCCCCAAGAGTGAACGTCAGATACGTGCCAGACAGTTCGAGGCCGTCGGGCACGGCCTTGGGAAGTGATACTGTCGCGCGTGCCATACATTTCCCTTTCCTGTATAGGGTTTTATGGCTATTACTGTCTCGGTACTAGTTCTGATTGATTACTCTATACTATTATTTGCGGCATGTTCTGTGGGTGTTTTTTGTGCCTATCGCATAGGGAGATAGCTTGGCTCTGATAAAAGAATTCAACGACATGCTTGGTTTGGGAGAGGAATAATACGGATGCTGCATAGATGGGCGGATTTGTCTTTCAGCAGGGATGAAGCGTAAAACTTGAGCGAGTGAGCGTTATTACTCGTCATTATAGAGTTATTATTGGAGCTTGCAATGTCGGCAAATAAGACAATCCTACGTTTCATTCGGAAGATGTCAGGGTGAAAACACGCAAGGGGCAGTGAGTTCAGTAAGCCTTTTTTTAAGGATTAGACGCCCGGTTTGTCAACGGCCGATAACGCCCTCAAGGTGAAGGGTTTAGCTGCAACTCGAGTACAGGCAAATCAACATCTCCTAAGTGTTTTTGTTTTTAATGTATTAAATTAATAGGATTTTCAGTTTTTTTAGAGTTAAGGGCTTTACTTTTTGGCCTGTCTATTTTAAAATGTTTCTATGTCCAGTAACAAACAAGGGATAACATCGGCCTATTTGGATGAAATCTGCTCGGTATTGTGCCAGATTCAGGATACCGACCAGATGCGTCGTCTTCTTAAAGAGATTTTGACGCCGGGTGAGCGAAAAGCCGTGGCCCTGCGATGGGAACTGATGCGGCGGCTGATGAACGGCGACGCGCAGCGTCAGATCGCCGACGAGCTGGGCGTGAGCTTATGTAAGATAACCCGCGGCGCGCGGATACTGAAACAGACCGATTCGGTCAGCAAACAACAATTATTGTCAAGGAGACCTCAATGAATCGTAAGATATTGCTGGATGAAAAAGACATCCCCCGTCAGTGGTATAACCTGAATGCCGATCTGCCGAATCCGCCGCTGCCGCCGCTGGGGCCGGACGGCAACCCCATCAGGCCGGAGATGTTGGCGCCGGTGTTTCCGATGAACCTGATCGAACAGGAGGTCAGCAC
>JAAZHX010000017.1 GCA_012510495.1 Smithella sp. | reverse complement strand
GGCTATAGAATATAGCCTAACATCTATTTGACCAAAGGTTACTGTTCCCAGGTTCTGCGCTTGCTTACCCGGGCAAACCCGAAACAATTTTTTCCACGACACCTTGAATGATATAAGGGTATGTGGTATATTGATATCAGCGAATAAAGCAGAGCAGGTTTGGAAAGCTTTTCGCGATTATTTTCAATTGAATAGGGTTGTTTCTTCAGGGAGAGGTGTAATTCCTTACCGGCGGTAATCAGCCACAGGCTGAAAGCCCGCGAGCCCTTTTGGGCTGATCCGGTTTAATTCCGGGGCCGACAGTATAGTCTGGATGGAAGAAGAAGGTTTTTTGTTATGCGTATTCGCCCTGAAGTTTTTTACTTCAGGGCTTTTTATGTATGACGGGCATGCCGTCAATCTGTGGTGAAAGTCCACAAGGGGCGTAATTGCCGACGAACCCCAAAGCGACTTGCAAGTTTCACATCGTGAGGTGTGGGAGAGAAGAAGCAATAGCGAAATCGTAGCCTGACGAACAGAAACCTGATACCAAGGCTTGTATGGCGGATAAGCTGGCTTAAAGCGGTGAAGTCCAAAAGGCAATCGTAACCCATGCAAGTAGATTAGGCAGGTAGACGAAGAAAGATTGACGACTTATCCCGTGAGGTCTCACAGACGGAAATTCCGTAGTAACAACGAACTGTGAGAAGTCAGCAGAGACCATAGTACTGAGAAATCAGGAAGGGTCAAACAATTCAAGGTCAAATTGACTTTAGAATGTGAGTGTATAGGCTTGACGAGAATCGGAGTAGCAAAGACGTAACGGCGTGAAAGATCCACAGGAGTTAGAGCTAATATACACGAGAGCAAAGAAGAAAAGGAGACAAGTGTGAGCCAACTAATGGAAGAGATACTCAGCCGGGAGAACATGACGCTAGCATACAAGAAGGTGAAGGCAAACAAGGGCGCAAGCGGGGTGGACGGAATCACAACAGATGAAGTTCAGGAATACCTCAAAGAAAACTGGGCAAGTATCAAAGAGCGTATCCAAAAGCGAAAATACAAGCCCCAACCGGTACTTCGGGTAGAAATACCAAAGCCGGCGGGGGGAGTGCGGAAGCTAGGGATACCAAGCGTGGTAGACAGAATCATAGAACAAGCAATCGTACAGGTTATAACCCCTATTGTAGAACCATACTTTAGCGACTACAGCTATGGGTTTAGGCCTGGAAGGAGAGCACAACAGGCAATCATCAAACTACTTGAATACCTCAACGATGGCTTCACCTACATAGTAGATATTGATTTAGAGAAGTTCTTTGATAATGTGCCACAAGACAAGCTGATGACTCTGGTTGGTGAAATCGTAAAAGACCCTGACACAGAATCGCTGATAAGTAAATACTTAAAAGCGGGAGTAATGGTAAAGGGGAAATATGAGCCCACCAATGAGGGAACACCACAGGGCGGAAACCTATCGCCAATTCTCAGCAATATCATGTTAAACGAACTGGATAAAGAGCTGGAAGTAAGAGGACTGAACTTTGTCAGATATGCAGATGACTGCATAATCGCAGTAGGAAGCAGTGCGGCAGCAAATCGGGTGATGAACAGTGTAACAAAGTGGATAGAAAGAAAGCTCGGACTAAAAGTGAACATGACAAAGACGAGGATAACGAAACCAAGCAACCTTAAGTACCTAGGGTTTGGATTTGTGAAGATGGGTGATAGATGGGAAGCAAGGCCACATCAAGAATCTGTAAAGAATTTTGAACGGAAGCTGAAGAAGCTAACCAAACGCTCATGGTCAATAAGCATGGATGAAAGGATTCAGAGACTGAACTGGGTCATCAGAGGCTGGATAAACTATTTCCGAATTGGAAAGATGAAGAATAACCTCATCAGAATTGATGGACATCTGAGAACGAGAATGAGAATCGTCATCTGGAAACAATGGAAAACCAGCAAGAAGAGATGGTGGGGACTGCGGAAACTGGGAGTGCCTGAGTGGATGGTGAAACAGTCAGTTGGTTTTGCTAACCACTATCAAGCGGTTGCCAAAACGACAGGACTTCATAAAATCTCAAAAGAAATCCTCGCAAAGCGAGGTCTCATTAGTTGTGTGGATTACTATTTGAATTGAACCGCCTGGTGCCGAACGGCATGCCAGGTGGTGTGAGAGGGGGGAGAAATTCCCTCCTACTCGATTGGGCAAAGCCATTCTCATATCCATCCTTTCGTTTCTTCGGATATATCGCATGTCCCGATCATATAGTATTAAGTATAGTACACAATAGGAGAGGTGCATATGTTCATTGTTTTTCGCATGAAGCGCCTTCTTTTGGTTCCTGTTCTTTTCGTAGTGATTGTCTGTTTATTGTTTATTTTCAACGAGCATCAAAATAAACTCATCTTATGGGAAACCGTTCCGGTAAACAG
>JAAZHX010000215.1 GCA_012510495.1 Smithella sp. | reverse complement strand
TTGAAGAATTGATTTCAGCAAAATCCTCCCCGGCCCTCCTTTAGAAAAGGAGGGAGGATTGGCAGGTCCCCCTTTTTTAAAGGGGGATTCAGGGGGATTTTTTGAGAGGTTGAAGAATTGATTTCAGCAAAATCCTCCCCGGCCCTCCTTTAGAAAAGGAGGGAGGATTGGCAGGTCCCCCTTTTTTAAAGGGGGATTCAGGGGGATTTTTTGAGAGATTGAAGAATTGATTTCAGCAAAATCTCCCCTAACCCCTCTTTAGAAAAGAGGGGGACTGAATCGGTGGTTCTTTAGAAAAGAGGGGGACTGGATCGGCGGTTCTTTGGAAAAGATGGGGCTGATGCGGTGGCAATCGGAAAGGATCTGGCAAGTCCCCCTTTTTTAAAGGGGGATTCAGGGGGATTTTTTGGGAGACTGAAGGATTGATTTCGGCAAAATCTCCCCTAACCCCTCTTTAGAAAAGAGGGGGACTGGATCGGCGGTTCTTTGGAAAAGAAGGGGACTGGTGCGGTGGTTCTTTGGAAAAGGAGGGAGTAAATGAAGCGGCACTACTTCAGCTTTTATATGAAAATGCTTGCAACTGGTCGGATATTTTCATCTTTCGTTGTGCCCGCACCGGGCATGGGGGTTAGCCTGGGAATCAGCTTTAGCCTGGGAATCGGGAATCATTATTCGGGTGACTTATGCGGGGAGAATGCAAAGAAATCGTTAATGGTGTTTATCTGATCGGAGGCCCGAATGTCACGCAGTCGGACGATGCGGCCGTTTATCTGATTGACTTTGCCGGTGATTTGGTTTTGATCGATGCGGGCGCCGGCGGCAGTTCATCGCAACTGGTCCGCAATATGGAAATGCTGGGCCTGGACCCGAAAGCCCTGTCCTTGGTGATTCTGACGCACTGCCACATCGACCACATCGGCTCCGCGCCTTTTTTCCGGCAAAAGTACGGGGCCAAAATCGTGATCCATGAGCTGGATGCAAAAGCGCTGGAAACGGGCGATTCCGTCCGGACGGCGGCCAATTGGTACGGAACAACGTTTCCGCCGACAAAGATCGACCGGAAATTGACAGGTGCGCGGGAGACATTGAAATTCGGCGGCGAAGAACTGCACTGTCTGCACACACCCGGCCACACGCCCGGCTCCGTCAGTTTATATATAGACAGGGCGGAAACGAGGGTTTTGTTCGGCCAGGACATTCACGGCCCGTTTCACAAGGATTTCGGCTCCGACATTTCCGCCTGGAAAAAATCCATGCGGACGCTTCTCGCTCTGGAGGCCGATATTCTTTGCGAAGGTCACTTTGGGATTTACCGGCCGAAAAATAAAGTTCGGGATTATATCGAGCATTATCTCGAAGAGTATGATTAACTCCGTTTTAAATGAGCGCCAGGCTGTCCGCGACGGCCATGCCCGAAAGCGTCGGACGCAGGCAGCCGTCTTTGATTTCCACAAGACCCTCCTCCGCTAGCCTATGGAGGGTTTGTTTTTTCTGTTCGAGCAGGTCCACGCCATATCGGGCTTGATACAGGCCGAGGTCAATGCCGTCTTTCGTGCGCAGGCCGAGAAAAAGAGCTTCCATGGCCATTTGCTTCGTTGAAAGCTCTTCGGATGACCCAACCGGTGTTTTGCCTTCAGAGATGTTCCGGATATAGGCATCGACGTCCGCCATATTCCACCAGCGGCTGCGATCGCGAAACGAATGGGCGGCAGGCCCCAGCCCCAGATAGGGGATGTGCCGCCAGTATTTCATGTTGTGTCTGGACCGGAGGTTTTCCGCGCGCGCGAAGTTGGACACTTCATAGTGAACATAACCCGCATCCGCCAGAACCCGCGATGTTGTCATAAAGAAATCCAGCGCTTCGTTTTCAGATGGCATTTGCGCGCCTGCTTCCCTGTATTGCCGATGGAGGGGCGTTTTCCCGTCGAGCGAGAGTTGATAGCAGGACAGGTGTTCCGGGGAGAAAGACAGGGCTTTCTCCAGGGTTTCGGTCCAGAGGCGGGTATCCTGGCCGGAAACGCCGTAGATCAAATCGAGGCCGATGTTTTGGAATCCGGCATTTCGGGCGTTATCGATTGCTGCCAGGGCTTCTTTTGAGGAATGCCTGCGTCCGAGAAACCTTAAAAGGCCGTCGTCAAAGGATTGCACACCGATGTTCAGGCGGTTGACGCCCAGAACTTTCAGGTCCCGAAGATAGATATCCGAAACGTCTCCCGGGTTGACTTCCATGGTGATTTCAATATTTTCCGGATACCGGCACTTGTGCCCTCGCGCCACCTTTAGGTGGTCGGGGTATTCGCCGGTATGACGGGGGAGAGGATCGGTTGCCGGTTTATCAACGTTCAAAGGATGATGTTCAACATTTGCATGGGCGGGGCTGATGTGAAAATGACGCCGGGCGGCGGTGAGAAGATCGTGAAGTTGCTTCGCGGAAAGCAGGGAAGGGGTTCCGCCGCCGATATAGATGGTGTCAAAACCTTTGAAAAGACAATTTTCATCGTCGTTCCCGCGCAGGCGGGAGTCTATAGAACTGCTTAAAAAACCGGATTCCCGCCTGCGCGGGAATGACAAAGGTGACGCGTAGAAAGCCATTTCCCGCACAACGGCTTTTACAAAATCAGGAATCCGGTCAGGAGAAACAATGGAGTAAAAGCTGCAATAGCCGCATTTGCTCAAACAAAACGGAACATGAATGTAAAGGCCGGCTGTCATTCTTAATCGTTATCCGACTTCAGCACGGCGAGAAACGCGCTCTGCGGGATGCTCACCGTGCCGATCATCTTCATGCGCTTCTTGCCTTCCTTCTGCTTTTCCAGCAGCTTGCGCTTGCGCGAGATGTCGCCGCCGTAGCACTTGGCGGTGACGTCCTTGCGGAAGGCGCTGATCGTGCTGCGGGCGATGATTTCCGAGCCGATGGCGCCCTGGATGGCGATTTTATACATCTGGCGCGGGATTTCGTCCTTGAGGCGGTCGCAGGCGATCAGCGCCCGGGCCCGGGCGCGTTCCCGGTGGACGATCTGGGATAGCGCGTCGACCTTTTCGCCGTTGACCAGGATGTCCATCAGGGCGAGGTTGCTTTCACGGTAATCGATGACGTCGTAGTCGAACGAGCCGTAGCCCTGCG
>JAAZHX010000262.1 GCA_012510495.1 Smithella sp. | reverse complement strand
TGATATTGGTTGTAATATCATTTTATTGAGAAGCGGAGTCTTTCTATTAACGGAGTGTTCCACATTTTTTTCATATAATGAAAATGCTGAAATAAGTGAAGGAATAAAAAATATGGAAAGCAAAAAGAAAATGAAGTATCTAGTATGCACCTTGCCTCCTTGGACGCCTAACAAGTTATTATACAGTTCCGGATATCATAACAGCATCCTGGGTGTGCTGTCAAATTCTGGGGGAGAATTTTTATTTTCTAACTTGCTATCATGTAAAATGTTGAGATATCATTATCTTTATATGATGAAAAAAATACCTGAGAAGATCGAGGAGATTTTTTGCCGGCGCATGCAAAAAGCCGGGGTTGCGTACCCCCTGCAACAGGAATACCGGAAATGGCTGCGCTATTATCTCGATTTCTGCAGCAAATACTATCTGAATCCGACCGACCGCGAAACCCCGCAACAGTTCATGCAGAAACTCAACGAAAAAGGCCAGTCAGGTGGTCCGCCATTTTCAACCGTCTGCGCGAGACGGTCAGGCTGAGAAACTATTCTAAAAAGACTTTCCGAACCTATGCCAGCTGGATCAACCGATTCGCCTGGTTCGTGAAGCACAAAGATCCTGACGATGTCGTAATTGACGATGTTAAAAATTTCCTGACCGATCTTGCCGTCAACCGCAACGTCGCCGCTACAACCCAGAATCAGGCGTTCAATGCGCTGCTTTTCCTTTTCCGCCATATTTTTGGCCGACCTGATGACTTCGATGTCAAAAGCGGCGTGGTAAGAGCCAAAAGCAAAAAATACATTCCGGTCGTGCTATCACGCCAGGAAATTGACCAGATTATCAGCAAGATGCGCCAGCCATACAGCCTTGTACTAAAGCTTCTTTATGGCTGCGGTTTGCGACTCTTTGAGGCTCTCAATCTGCGTATTCAGTGCTTCGATTTTTCTGAGAACATTCTCACAGTGCACGACGGGAAAGGACTGAAAGACCGCACGCTGCCTATTCCCGAGACTGTTCTGCCAGAATTGCAGGCGCATATCGAAAAGCTCAAAGCTCTGCAAAATGAAGATATCGAGCTGACGCTGGTATCGGAAGACGGCGGTTACCGGCGCTACCACCTGCACGAAACGCATGTACAGAAAGCCATCAGATCAGCCGTTCTCAGATGCCAGTTGACCAAACGCGCGACGGCCCACACGTTCAGACACAGCTTCGCCAGCCATCTTCTTCAGGCAAACTATGACATCAGAACTATTCAGAAAATGCTCGGGCACACTGACGTAAGAACAACAATGATTTATACCAATACGGTGCGCAGTCGAACCGTGCAGGAACAAAAAAGCCCCCTAGATTTTTAATCTGTATAGCCCGATTTCTTCAATATGACCGGAGCAACCTCGAAGAGCTTTTCTAGAAGAAGATTTTCTGGTTCCTACTAAACGAGTATCGAATCAGTAATGTGTATTGTTTTCTGCTAGTTTAACGCTGCAAATAACCGGTGCAAATGGAGCGCAGCGGAATTTGCATCCGAGTTAATTTGCAGCGTTAGGAATTTTTTCTTTATCTATCACGCCACTCCAGTG
>JAAZHX010000317.1 GCA_012510495.1 Smithella sp. | reverse complement strand
GGGAAGCAGTAAAACCTGAATCCCGTGGCGGGCAGTAAATCGAGATTGGTAAGCTTTTCTATCTGGAAATAGCCTTTTTCAATACCGGCAAAATGCCCCTCCCAGACAAGCGAGGCATCCTTTGTCCGACCGTAGTCTTCTGCCTGAAAGGAAAGCGGGCGGTCCCAGCTCCATGCATCCGTGCCGACCACGTGCACCCCCTGATCAAGAATCCACAATGTGGCCTCGCGTCCGAAGCCGCAGCCCTTCATCAGATAATCTGCACTGCCCCAGTAAGGCGCGGCGCCGCTTTGCGCTAAAAACGCATCGCCCGGCCCCAGCTTGTGGCCGATTTTTTCCAGCCTGAACTTCACGTCTTCAACCGTGATGTTGTGACCATGGGGCAAATCGGAAAAATCCAGCTTCACGCCGTTGGCCACACCCCATTCCAGCGGAAACTCGTCAATTGTCATTGCCGGTTTGCCCTGATCCTGCGTGGGGTGAAAATGCCACGGCGCGTCCATGTGTGTGCCGCAATGAGTGGACAGCTCCATGATTTCCACCGCCCAGCCCAGTCCGCCGGGCAGGTCCGATACAGTCAGTCCCGGATAAAATGCTTTCATGCTTTCGGCGCCCAGCGCGTGATCCACATACGTAATCTTCGGAATCATCGCCGGCGGATCGCACGGCAGTCCGCCTTCTATGGTTACAGACAGATCGATGAATTTAGCCATAATAATTCTCCTTTATTTCTTTTTGAACAAACCTTCCACCCGGTCGATAATTTTCTGCTGGTCCTCCTTGAGCAGCTTTCCGGCCGCCTCCTTGCCGACCTCAAGCACGATGCTGCCGGCATTTTCCTGGACAAAGCTCTCGAGCGTCGCCAGTTGCGGACGTGTGAGTTTCACTGCGGGCTTTTGAGTCGTGCCGCCCACTGCCGCCACAAGTTCAATGCGTCCGTCCTGATTGAGCAGCGGCCTCATCGCGATATCGGCAAGCTTTTCCGGCTCTACATATTTTTTCACTTCAGGATTTTTGATGGCAGCGTCTATCTTACGGGCCAGCAGTTTACGCACCGGCTCGTTGATTTCCTCCGGCAGCATCAGATCCAGATTCATATCGACGGCCTTCGTCTGAAGATTCGTCGAGCCGTCAAAAGAGAGGTCCGCGTCTTTGAGCGCGAGCCGGCCGTTGGTAATTTTCACCAGTGAGGCTTTGTAACGAAGGTCCATCATGCTTCGGTCCGAATCCTTCCAACTTTGCGTGTCTTTCAGAAAGCCGATGTATGGCCCCAGATAGTCTCCCAAAAGCGGCACAGCGGCAAGAGCGTTAAATATCTGCAGGCCGGTCAGTTCGCCTTCAGGCAAAGTGATGTGTAAAATGGCCTCCGGCTCCAGCAGGCGCGTGGCTGTATCAAACGGAATCACTTTTCCCGTCACACCCACAGTTATATCGAAAGTTCGTACGCTGCCGGATTTCATCGGACCGACCGACTTGGCTGACAGATTCAGCTTTAACCCGGCCTCGTCGTTTTTTAACAGGTCTTTGGGGTCGATGCGGATATCGTGGATCAGTGCGGTAAGTCCGTAAATCTGGATTGTCTGATCATACACGCCGTCATAGTAATTGACCGTGGCGTCTTTCATGCCGATCTCGCCTACGGAAATCGCCACACGAATATCATCCGCAAGAAGGGGCTTTGCGGGCTTTTTATCTTTCGCTTCCTGACCGGCCGGTTTTCCGGATTTGATCAGATCGTCGATATTCATCACACCCTCTTTGTTTTTCGACAGATTGACCACCGGCCTGTATAAAACAAGTTCCCCAAGCTCGATCTGACGTTTCAGCAGGGGCTTTATTTTAACTTTGAACCTAAACGCCTCTATCGAGGCAAAAACATCGCCCGCGGCCACCGGCTTGCTCTGCAGGGCATCGAGCTCGGCAGGAGTTTTGAAATTCGAAATCGTGACATTGCCTGTTTCGATTCCCGAAAGAACAGAAAATATGCTCACATCGATTTTCTCGATACTGACCTGGCGGTTGAGCGCCCGCGACATCTGCGCGGCGATAAATGCCTTGTCCACCTTGACATAAACAATCACACCCGCGATGATCAATAAAACAACGGCCAGCACGATCACTGACCCGATGGCGATAAACAGTTTTTTAAACATGG
>JAAZHX010000107.1 GCA_012510495.1 Smithella sp. | reverse complement strand
GTTCAGCAAACATGACGGATCGCTTCGGCGGCCTGCCGGATTTCTTCCCCGGTCAGTTCCGGAAACATCGGCAGGGAAAGAACCTCGCGCGCGATGTCCATCACCGGGGCCATGTCGGCGGGATGGCCGAACCGGTGGACGGGAATGATCGCTTTTGTTTTTGGAGTGATTTTCGGGTCGATTTCTTTTTTCAGACGGGCATACTGTCTTTTCAAATCCACCATCGGGATCATAGGCGCAGGCCCTCGCCGGTTTTCATTTTTTGCAAAATCTCGATGGCCAGCGACAGTGACTTGCGGCCGTCCTCTCCGGACACCCGCGGCTGCGAGCGGTCCCGCACGGCTTCGACAAACGAGCGGACTTCCTCCTCGAGGGGATCATGGCTGCCCAGTTCGAGGGCGTTCTGAATAATTTGCGGCTTGCCGTCTCCGCCCGTGATTTTGGAAAACGACAGAACCTCTCTTTTCCGGCAGTCCACGGAGTGATAGCCTTCCGGCCCGAAAAAACGGATCTTCTGCATGGTTTTGGCGCTGATGCGGCTGGCCGTGATGTTGGCGATGCAGCCGGTGGCAAACGACAGGCGGACGTTGGAGATGTCGATTTTGTCCGAAAGAATGGGAACGCCGACCGCTTCCACACGGGTGACCGGCGCGTCGACGAATTTCAGGATCAGGTCCAGGTCGTGAATCATCAGATCCAGAATAACGTCCACGTCGGTGCCGCGCTCAAAGAAGGGGTGCAGGCGATGCACTTCAATAAAGGCGGGTCGTGTGATCACCTGCTCGAGGGCCATCACGGCGGGATTGAACCGCTCGATAAATCCGACCTGCAGGATCAGGCGCTTTTCCCGCGCCAGGGCGAGCAGTTCGTCGGCCTCCCAAAGCGCCGCGCAAAGCGGCTTTTCGATGAGCGCGTCAACGCCGGCGGCCAGGAAATCCCGGGCGACGGCATAGTGATCTCCCGTCGGCACGGTGATGCTGACGGCGTCCACCAGCTCCAGCAGGTCCCGGTGGTCCGCGAAGGCCGGGCATCCGTATAGTTCAGCCGCCTTTTGGGCCTTTTCGATCTGGGTATCGGACACGGCGGCTATGGTGCAGGCGCCGATCCGGGCGTATTTCTGAAGATGGTATCCGCCGAGATGGCCGATCCCGACCACGCCGATTCGTAATTTCTTTTCTTGGGTCATGTTTTGTCTTTCAGCGGCAAACGCCTCTTTCCGAGTTTTTGATGAAGGTAAGAAAATGCCGGACCTCCGGCAGGTCCTCCACCTCTTCTTGCGCTTTCGAAAGCGCGGCCTCCAACAGCAGATCGGAGCGGAAAATAATCTTGTAGGCGTCCTTGAGCGCCTTGATGGTTTGTTCGGAAAAATTGCGCCGCTGCAGGCCGATCAGGTTCAGGCCGAACAGTTTGGCGTGGTTGCCGTTGGCCAGCGTGTAGGGCGGAACATCCCGGGCCACGCCGGACGCGCCGCCGATGAACGAATGGGCGCCAATGCGCGTGAACTGGTGGACGCCCGAAAGGCCGCTGATGATGGCGTAGTCTTCCAC
>JAAZHX010000308.1 GCA_012510495.1 Smithella sp. | reverse complement strand
GGTATCCCGCCGGCCAGCGGACTGTCCATGGGCGCGGGAAGAATTCTGGATCCGCACATCAGACCTTCGATAAGCTGGTCGTCCAGTGTGCTGTTCTGCAGCCGGCAGCCCCAGCGAGCGCCGGGAACGGCATAGGCAATGCCCGACATGTGCTCTGCGCCTCCGGCCAGAATCACATCCGCCAGACCCGCCTGAATCATGGCCATTCCGGAGATCGCGGCTTCCATGCCCGAAATGCACACCCGGTTGATCGTGACGGCAACCGAAGAAGCCGGAACTCCCGCCTTCAGCGACGCGATCCGGGTGAGATTCAGCGAATTGTAAGGCTCAAAACAATTTCCAAAGCGGACGTCGTCAATCAGCTCCGGAGATACACCGGCCCGCCGGATGGCCTCTCTCATGGCAACGCTCGCAAGGTCCACCACATGCAGATCTCTTAACGATCCGCCGAACGATCCGATCGCCGTTCGGCAGGCTGAAACAATAACCACATCCTTCATCATCTTTTCTCTCCCTGTGTATGTTATGAATTTGAATGATTCTTCATTGACGGCCTCGTAAAAAGCCCGGATGCTGCGTTGCGCTTCATCCTTCGTCATTACGGCGTACGTTTAAGTACGCCTCATTCCTCAGGATTTGCGCGCCTTGCCTGCGGAGCTTTTTACGAAGCCGTCTGAATATGCCATTTTTTCGACTTCTTACGAGTTCATCTTCATTGGCTGTCCGCCAAAAGACGTTCGATAAAAAAAGGAGGAACCGTTACGGTTCCGGTTCCTCCTCGGATTGGATCTTCTTACAATGCGGTTAAACGGCAAAGGCTTCTTCGCTGATGTTCATCGCGCTCTGCTCGTCCTTCTGCAGGTTTTCCAGTTTCGCCGGCACCAGACCGGTGATACGGTTGATGAAAAATCTTGCGCCCTCGATCTTGCCGGAATAGAACGCCTTGTCCCGGTCGCTGGCGGCATTGGCCAGACCTTTGACGGCGGCATTGGCCATCCAGATGTGCAGCCAGCCCACCAGGGCGTCGGACAGACAGTTGAGGTAATCGGCCGCACCGATGAGCGGAACAAAAGGCGTCGTCTTCATCATCTTGCCAAAGGCCATGGCGGATCCGGCGCAGGCATTGAGCGCGCCCTCGACGATTTCCGCCTCGGCTTTGAGACTGTCGTTGGTCTTGGCCTCGGCGACGGCGGCCTGGGTCAGCCCCAGGAGATTCATGAAGTACAGACCCTTTTTCATGCCGAGCTTGCGGCCCAGCAGGTCCAGGGCCTGAATGCCGTTGGTGCCTTCATAAATCAGGTTGATCTTCTGATCGCGCATCATCTGTTCGACCGGGTACTCCCGGCAGTAGCCATAGCCGCCGTAGGTCTGCACGGCGTCCGAACAGACTTCCATGCCCCGCTCGGTGCAGTAGGATTTGACCATCGGAGTCAGCATTTCGATCATGCCATGCCAGTACTCTTTGTCCTGCTCGTTGTTTTCCAGGCCGGCGTTGAATTCACGGTCCATGGCGTAGTAGCACAGGTAAGCCAGCGCGCGGATGCCTTCGGTGATGCTCTTCTGCCGGATGAGCATGCGGCGCACGTCCGGATGCTGAATGATCGGCACGGCCTTGGCATTCGGGTCTTTCAGCGCCATGGCGATGATGTTGGTCCCCTGAATGCGCTGCTTGGCGTAGTCCAGCGCGTGCAGGTAGGCGGCCATCGCGAGCGATACGCCCATCATGCCCACGCCCTGGCGCTCTTCGTTCATCATCTGGAACATGATTTTCATGCCGTCGCGCTCCTCGCCCATGAGGTAGCCGATGCACTTGCCGTCGGTCCCGAAGTTCAGTGTGCAGGTGGCGTTGCCGTGAATGCCCATTTTGCTTTCGATGTTACCGCACTGCACATCGTTAGGTTCGCCCAGCTCGCCCTTCTCGTTGAAGCGGATCTTAGGAACGACGAAAATGGAGATGCCCTTGGTGCCGGAAGGATCGCCTTCGATGCGGGCGAGAACCGGATGGATGATGTTTTCGGTCAGGTCATGGTCGCCGGCGGAAATGAAGCACTTGGTTCCGGTAATGGAATAGGTGCCGTCGGCGTTCTTTTTGGCCGTGGTTTTCAGGATGCCCACGTCGGAGCCTGCGCCCGGCTCGGTCAGACACATCGTGCCCGCCCAGGCGCCGGAATACATCTTTTCGAGGGTGATGTCCCGCAGGGGATGCTGGAAGTGATCCTCCACCAGACGCGCCGCGCCGTGGGTCAGACCGGGGTACATGAGGAAAGCCTGATTGGCGGCCAGAAACATATTGGCGCAGGCCGCCCCGACGATAAACGGAAACGCCTGTCCGCCGACTTCGGGCGAATCCGCCGTTGTCATCCAGCCGCCTTCGCAATAAAGCTTGTAGAGGCGGTGATACGCTTCGGGGGCAAAAACCTTGCCGTCCTTGAAGACCGCTTCGACGGGCTTGCGGTGAACTTCGTCCGGATAGGTAGGCGCAATTTCGGCCTCGGCGAATTTCTGCGCCTGGTCCAGCACCATGTTGCATGTCTCCACGTCATGATCGGCATAACGGCCCTTGCCCAGGAGCGTTTCCCCGATGTTGAAAACTTCATACAGCTGGAACTTGATGTCCCTTTCGTCAACCCACAAACTTGCCATACAAACCTCCTTGTTTTCCTTTTATTTATGAACGAGTATCCGTTCTGAATTCTCCTGAAGAGCGCACGGTAAGGTTCTTCTTCGAAGTTCATATGGCAATTGCGGGCAATTGTCAAGCGTTCGGGGATATTTATTCTGCAATCGGCCGATCTTTTATGCTTCAACCTCAGCTTCGACTTGCTGGAGGACTTCCACCCCGTTGTGGTTGACCACCTTGAGATCGATTTTGGCGCGCCCGGTCTGCACATCCGCCACGGTTCCCTGAATCGAAATCGTATCTTCCATCAGCACCGGAGCTGAAAACCGGCATTTGAGCCTCTTGAGTTTGCCGGGATCGCCTGCCCAGTCGGTGACGGTTTTAGACGCAAAGGCAAGGGTGCATAATCCCTGAAGAATCGCCCCTCCAAGCCCGACCATTTTCCCAAATTCTGGATCGATATGAATCGGGTTGAAATCGCCTGATGCGCCGGCATAATAAATGGGCCGGTATTTATCAACTTTCTCGCTTCCGCTAAATGTCTGTCCTTTTTCAATAGCCATGGCGCGCCTCCTATTTCCTGACCACAAAGGTATAAATTCCACGGCAGACGTCGCGGCCGTGCTGATTTCCGGAGCGAACTTCAATGGCAATAATGTCCAGTTTCTCCTTGTTCTGGATGCTGATGATTTTTGCGCCGGTGGTGATGACGTCTCCCGTCTTCACCACTTCAAAAAACTCCAGATCCTGCTCGCCGTGGACCAGCATCGCCATATTCAGGTTCAGATCCTTGTCGTTGAACACCGGTTCGATCAGATAGGCGCCGAAGACCACGGCAAAAGTAGGCGGCGCGATGATCGCACCGTACTTTGATTTTGCGGCGAAATCGTCGTCCAGATAATGCGGATCGAAATTCTTGATCGCTTTCGCGTATTCCTTGATTTTTTCCTTGCCCACCTCATAGGTAGAGGAGGGGTAGGTTTTGCCGATAAATTTCGTTTCGATGGCCATGTCCGTTTCTCCTTCGAGAGTCATACCTCCGGATGGAGGGCTCCTGTTTTTGCGTGAACGCTTATGCCGCGTATCTCCGGATCAGGTCTTTGGCGATCAGTATGCGCTGGATTTCCGAAGCGCCTTCGCCGATTTCACCCAGCCTCGCATCGCGGTAGAGGCGCTCCACGGGGTATTCTTTCATGTAGCCGTATCCCCCGTGAATCTGAACGGCCAGGTCGGAAATCTGCTTGCCGGTCTCGGAAGCCCAGAGTTTGGCCACGGAAGCCAGCACCGCGGACTCCGGATGGCCGGTCTCTTTGGCCCATGCCGCCTGATAAATAAGGAGTCTCGCCGTATCGGACATGATCAGCATATCGGCCAGTTTGAAGGAAATATCCTGAAAGCGGTTGATCGGCTTGCCGAAAACGATCCGCTCCTTGGAATACTTGTTGGCCAGCTCCAGGCATTTGGACGCGATGCCCAGACAGACGGTCGCCATGCCGATCCGTCCGTACTCCAGCGTCATCATCGCCTGGATAAAGCCGTTGCCCACCGTCCCCAGAACGGCGCTGTCCGGCACTTCGCAATCCTCGAGGATCAGTTCGGCGGTCGGGGAGCCGCGGAATCCCATTTTGTCAAAGGGTTTGCCTGCCCGGAATCCTTTGGCACCCGCCTCCACCAGGAAGCAGGTCACGCCGCTCCCCGGCCCTTTTTCCCGGTCATTGTAGGCAAAAACCGCCGCCACATCGGCGATGGTGGCGTTGGTGATGAATGTTTTGGTGCCGTTGAGGATCCACTTGTTCCCGTCTTTCACGGCGGTCGTCTTGATGGACGCCGCGTCGGAGCCGGCTTCCGGCTCCGTCAGACCGAAGCAGCCGATAATTTCCCCTTTGATAATGCCGGGCAGATATTTTTTCTTCTGCTCTTCGCTGCCAAACAGCCTGAGCGGCACACCGAAAAGCCCGCTGGAGGCGCCGCTGGATAAAAAGGTGGAGGCGCAGGCGCTGGCAACCGCCTCGCCTGCGATGGCCTGGCTGATCAGGTCGAGATTCATGCCGCCGTAAGCTTCCTCGTGCCCCATGCCGAGATAGCCGATGCCGGCCAGCTTCTTGATGTTCTCTTTGATCAGCCTGGAGACTTCTTCATGCGGCGCCTCATCCAGCAGCGCGGCGCGCGGTTCGATTTCCTTCGTACAAAACTTCGTAAAATTGTCCTTTATCGACAACTGTTCCGGTGTAAGATCATAGTTCATGTCATATTCTCCTTGAATGGATGTCTGGTTATTCTGCTTTAGTCCCCCCTGCTACATAAAGCTCAGGATGCGGGAGATGATGAATTTCTGCATTTCCGAGGTTCCTCCGCCGATCTGCGCCAGTTTCACATCCCTCAGGAACCGCTCGATCGGATATTCGTGGATGAACCCGTAGCCGCCGAAGATCTGGACGGCGTCGCTGGCGGCTTTGATTCCATAGTCGCCGACAATGGATTTCGCCACGGACGTGTGCAGATGATTCAAAGGCTTGCCGGAATCCTTGTCGTGCGCCACGCGGTAAACGACCATTTTGGCGGCCTCCTTGATCATCTTGATATCCGCCAGTTTGTGCTGGATCGCCTGGAAGGAGTTGATCGGACGGCCGAACTGCACCCGTTCCTGGGAGTATTTGGTGCAGTTTTCGATGGCGAACTGCAGGGCGCCGACAAAAGGCGCCAGCAGGGAGCTGCGGTCCCAGGACAGGGTCTCGTGGGTGTATTCAAATCCCCTGCCGACCTCGCCCAGCAGATTTTCTTCCGGAACTTCGCAGTTGTCCAGAATCACTTCAGATGTCGTGGATGCCCGCACGCCCATTTTGTGAAACGGCGCGCCGGTGGAAAATCCGGGGAAGCC
Source organism: Smithella sp. (assembly GCA_012510495.1). GTDB lineage: Bacteria > Desulfobacterota > Syntrophia > Syntrophales > Smithellaceae > UBA8904. Next base: position 95,104 of record JAAZHX010000308.1, on the reverse strand, counting down.
TCTCTCGACGATGAAGGCGGTGATGCCCTTGTGCTTGAGGGCCTTGTCCACCGTGGCATACACCACACAGACGTTGCAGGCCGGCGCGTTGGTGATGAAAGTCTTCGTCCCGTTGAGAATCCACTTGCCGTCTTTTTTGACCGCCGCGGTCGTGATGGACGCGGCGTCCGAACCGGCGCCCGGCTCCGTCAGTCCCATGCACCCGATCCATTCGCCGCTGGCCAGCTTCGAAATGTACTTTTTCAACTGTTCGGGCGAACCGTGTTTGAAAATCGTGTCCCCGCACAGGTAGGTATGAGCGCCCAGGGCGAGCAGATGACCCTGATCGACGCCGGCGTGTCCCAGGGCTTCGCCGGCCAGGCAGCAGGTCTCGACGCTGGCGCCCGATCCGCCCAGTTCTTCCGGAAACGGAAGGCCCAGGATGCCCATTTCTCCCAGCTTCCGCCACACCTCCATGGAGAACTCACTTTTGAGATCAGCCTCCTCGACCAGCGGCGTAATTTCTTTTTTCGCAAACTTATAAACCGAATCCCTGAACATCAATTGTTCTTCCGTAAAACCGAATTCCATGAATGCCTCCTTATCCCGCATTATTTTCCGTTGACAATTTTGGAGAGGATCTTCTCCTTGATCTTCTCCTTGATCTCACTGTAATTGAACGCCTCACTGTCAATCGCGTACTGGATGATGGTTCCCTGGATGAGGGCAATGATGATGACGGATGTCAGGTTCACGTCCTCGACCGCGAAGACGCCTTTGGCCGCGCCTTCCCGAATAATCACCGCGATCTCATCGCGGTAGCTCTGGAAAAGTTTGACATTCGCCTGGCGAATCCTGGCATCATGATTGATCTGCGCCCAAAAATCGATGAGCACGTAAAAATAAGCCTTTTCCTTGTCCACCAGAGCGAAGGCTTCGTCGCAGAAGGCCACCAGTTTGTCCCTGGGCTCGGAAAGCTCCCCGAGCGCCTTCTTCAGACTGTCCCGGAGATTGGCGTTCATCTCCTTGAGCAGCTTGAAAAGCAGGTCTTCCTTGTTTTTGAAGTAATAGTGGACCAGACCGGTGGACAGACCAGCTTCCTCGGCAATGTCCTTGATGGTGAAGTCGTTGTACCCCTTCTGCGCGACTACCTTGTAAGCCGCCGCCGTTAACTGGGCGCGTCTCATATTCAACAAATCGTGTTTATTACGCTCATTCATCTCTTCAGCAACGCTTTCCCGGCCGGTTGTTGTATTTACGACTAATCAACACCGCCCCGCTTTCAGAACCCGGATTCCGGCTCCGGCAAGCATTTCTTCCTGTCCGTCCCACTGTGCATCGGAGATCCACCGGTTATGAGCCTCCGGCGTGTACTGCCGCCGGTAGTGCTCTTCCTCAAAAGGCCTCGTCCCCCCCATGATCAGGGCTTTTCCCTTCAACCGCTTCACCGCGTTCGGATCCAGAAGAATAAAGCCGACATCGTCATACTCAAAAAGGCCCCTTTGCCCTTCCAGAATCCCGAAAATTTCTTCACTGATGCCGTCCAGCGGAATCCGATCGAGGACGTCGCGCGCGGAGCCGACGAGCGACCGGCGCAGGCAGAAGCGCCACACATCATCGAATCCGTCTGTGGAAAGAAGCACCCGGACGTTTTGGTCCGACACCCGATGCTCCATCACCTCCACGATCTGCCTGCTTCTCCCCGCAAATTCCATGTTCCGTCCCGTCTGGCGGCTGATTTTTGCCGTGAGCCCGTCCATCACCGTTACAACGCTGTCGCCTCCGTTCGCAATGATCAGGGTCACAGCCTCTTTCTCGCGGCGAAGGGCGACCGAGCTGAAGGTGGTCTTATGCTGATACTTTTGACCGGCATAAACCTCGCTGTTCATCATGTCCTTCCAATCCCGGACCGTTTCCGGACAACCGGATCGCGACAGCCTCTCCGACAGCCGCTGTAAAAGATCCCGGGACGCCCAGGGGAAGCGCTCCGTGCCGTCCGCCACGGCGAAGACCAGGTGATCAAAATCCAGGTAGAGACAGTCCCCGTTGCCGTAACCGCTGCGGATTTTATCGCTGCCGGTGCTGATTCCCCCGCACATCGCCTTCGGCATCTTCACAAGCCGTAAAAATGGATTGATCGCAACCGTAGGAAACTCCTTTGAGGACATCAGTCGATGACTTGGAAATACTCGATGTCCCGGATGCTGCCCTTCCGATGTTTGGCCCATACCGGCTCTACCCGGGCGCCCACCCTGATCTTCGACTCATCCTCAATATTGATGTAGTGCTGAAACAGGGTGTCGGCGCCGTCAAACTTGACAAAGCCGTAGCCGTAGGGGACCGGCTTCTGCGTGCCCGTTTCCGGATCGATAAACGCGTAGCGCAGAATAGTAAACGTGCCGATGACCCCTTTCGGGCCTACTTCGACCCAGTCGTTCATCTGCACAAAGCAGTCTCCGCAGACGCCGCGCGGCGGAATGTAAACCTTCCCGCACTTGGGACACTTGATACCCAGAAACCGTTTGTTGTCACGGATCTCCGTAAAAAACCTGCTTCCGTGCATGCCCACGGAATACGCGAAGGGCTGCACCGCGTCGCCCGATTCAATGATAATGTTCTCTTTTTCAGCCATGCTTGTTCCTCCTTGTTGCTTCAGGCCGGTTTTTTCTTTCCATGCAGAATCATATCCGTCCACCAGCAGCCGCCAAAACCGCTGCTGAAGGCGAGATTGACGTCAGGAACCTGCCGCCCTTCCGCTTTACCCATCACCTGCATCGCCGCTTCCGCGCACCGGATCAGGCCGGTCGCCCCAATGGGATTGCAGGAGATGACACCGCCCGACGGATTGATCGGCAGTTCGCCGCCCATATCGGTATTGCCGTCCCAGATGTATTGGGGGGCCTCACCGGGACCTACAAGGCCCATATCCTCAATCCAAATCAGGCCGCCGAAAGAATAGGGCTGATAGAGCTCGATGACATCCAGTTCCTTGCGCGGCTCCTTGATGCCCGCCTTCTTCCAGAGTTCCTGCGAGCCTTCGCGCATGCTGGTCAGGCGGCCGTAATCCGCATCTCCCAGGTAACTGTAGGAATGCCGCGCCGCCGTGCCCCAGATCCAGTCCGGTTTGGAGCAGATTTTTTCCGCCACGTCCTCGCTGGCCATGATGACCGCGCATGCGCCGTCGGTGCGGGGGCATACGTCCAGAAGATGGATCGGATCGGCCAGCATCGGGGAAGCCAGCACTTCTTCCAGACTGACCTCCTTGCGAAGCTGCGCGTGCGGATTGTTCATCGCGTGTTTCCGGTCCCGAACGCTCACCCGGGCGCCGTCGCGGTCCGATGCGCCATAGCGGGCCATATAGGCCTGCGCCTCCGCCGCCAGTCCCGAAATCGCTCCGGCAAATACCAGGCGGTCCCAGATGGGATCGAAGGCGGTGGTGATGGCGCCGGTGGTGTCCGACTCGGAATTCTTTTCCCAGCCGATAACCAGAACTCTGTCGAACATTCCTGAACCGACCAGATGATATCCGCCGATGGCGACGGTGCATCCGGTGGTTCCGCCGGTGGTCAACTTGATAATGGGTTTCATCGTCCCGCCGGAACCGTCCACGCTCCAGCAGTCCACGTAGTTGATCCCTTCGAAATGGTCCATATTCCCGATGACGATGGCATCGATGTCTTTCATTTTCAGGTCGGCATCCTGGATCGCTCTTACGACCGCTTCGTTAATAAGCTCTTGTCCGTTCACGTCAGGGCGATGGCTCTTATGGAATGTCTGTCCGGTTCCTACAATTGCAACTCGTTTCGCCATGGTTTTCCTCCTACTTGTCCTTCCCAAGAATAAACACGCAGTGGGACTGGCCGCCCAGCCCGTTGACACCCTGCACCAGGCCGGTTTTCGCTTTTTTCACCTGGAAACCGCCCGCATCGCCCCGAATCTGCCGCACCACCGCTCCCATGCTGTAAAGACCCGCGGCAATCACGGGGTGACCGGAAAGCAGCCCGCCGGAGGCGTTCACCGGCAGCGGCCCGTCGATATTAAATTCTCCCTTCTCCAGGAGTTTCCCCGCCGTCGCATCATCGGCAAGCCCCATTTCTTCAAGCCACATGAGTTCCTGATAAGTAAAAGCGTCGTATAGCTCCGCCACGTCAATTTCTTTTTTCGGGTTCTGGATGCCGGCCATCGCATAGGCCTTCTTCGCCGCTTCGGCAAGCGATCGGACGCGGGAAAGGTCCCGGTCTCCGAAGAAGAAATTGTCCGCGCAAAACGACACGCCTTTGACCCAGACCGGCTGCTGCTTGAATTTCGCCGCCACCGACTCATGGGCAATGATGATCGCAGCGCAACCATCGGATACCGGAGAACAGTCCAGTTTGCGGAGCGGGTCCGCAATCAGCTCTGATTTCAAAACATCCTCCACGGTGATCTGCAGGGGGAGCTGAGACAGCGGGTTCTTGAAAGCGTTGCCGTGGTTCTTCACGGATACCAGGGCTGTCTGTTGGGCGGTCGTCTTCGTGCGGTGCATGTAGGATCGGGCCTGCATCGCGCAGGCGGTGACCATGTCCATGCCGAGGCTCCGCTCGTAGATGGGATCAAAGGCCGCATTGGTAATGAGGCTCGACACGCTCTCGGAACCTTTCGTATGCCCCGTCACCAGGGTGGTCTTGTAAGAACCGGAAAGGACTCTCATCATACCGTAAAAAGCGCCGTAGGTGCCGTCGCCTTCAACACAGGATATGTTCTTGTGAGCCGCGCCGCTGGCGTCTCCTACGGCCATGCAGGAAATCGTCCGGCCGTCCCAGAAGTCGCTGGAGGTCGTCACCACGTTGTCGATATCGTCGATGGTCATTCCTGCGTCGTCCAGGGCCTTGTTCACGGCCTCCCACGCCATGTCTGCAAAAGTCTGGCCGATTTTTCTCTTTTCAATTTTTGTCATTCCGATACCGATGATTGCTGCTCTGTCCATAGCTCTGGCTCCTTCTCTATTTTACCGGTTTGAAATGCGAAATGTCGTGGATAGCGCCCTTTCGAGTGTCTGAAAACACCGCCTTTACGCGCATGCCGATTTCCACGCTCTCCGGCCGAACTTCGTCCAGGTAATGCAGCAGGGCGGTGTCAGCCCCGTCAAGTTTAATCAAACCCCATATCACAGGGATTTTCTTGTCCTGGGGAATGGCGGCAAACTGGCGTCTCGCCACGGTAAAGGAAAGGACGGTTCCCTCGCCGGACAGACTCACCCACTCCGTATTCTCGATAAAACAGGACGGGCAAACCTTGCGCGGCGGCAGGAACACTTTATTGCATGACGGGCATTTTGTCCCCATGATTTTCTTTTCGTCCCGCAGCTTTATAAAAAACTTGCTCGCTGTGTCGCCCGCCCACCAGGAATAGGGGACATTGATCTTGCTTTGGTAAACCATCGGCTCAATGCCTTGAAATTGGTCGGACATGATTTTTCTCCTATCGGTTGCGCCCATCCCTGCAAGCACCGCGGGTTGAGCAGGTTGGCCTATCTTCCTATGATATACCGGTGCGGATCGACTTCCTCACGGAGAATCCGCAGCTCCTCTTCGCGGGGCGGCTCCGTCTCCGTGATCCGGTCCGCCCAGAGCAGTTCGAAGCCGCAGTTGTCCTGGATATCCGTCCGGTTGTACCCGGGATTGACATTCAACACTTTCATGCGCTTGGAAATATCGTCGAAGCCGATAATCGCCATATTGGTGATGATCCGGTAGGGGCCGGTCCCCTTGGGAAGCCCCGCCTCATAGCGCGAATTTCCGCCGCTCAAATATCCCGGGGACGTAATGAAATCGATCTTGTCCGTGAAGCGCTTGGAATCCTGCGGCGTCATCACCATAGTCCGCCAGCACAGAGAGGCCAGATCGTTGGCGCCGCCGGACCCCGGAAACCGCACCTTCGGCTTCGCGTGATTGTTGCCGATCATGGTGGAGTTGATGTTCCCGTACATGTCGATCTGCGCGCCGCCCAGAAAGGTGTAATCCACCATGCCGCGCTGGCAGGTTTCCATGATATCCGGCATAGAGCTGGCCAGAATGGCCTTGTGAAACGTCCGTGAATCCCCCACCGATATCGGCATGGAGGGCAGAATCGGCGCAACGCCGCCGGCTTCAAACATGATGGTGAGATTGGGCGAATGCGTCTTTTGCGACAGCATCGCGGCGGCGCAGGGCGCGCCCGTTCCCACGACAACGGTGGCGCCGTTTTCCAGGTTTCGCGCGGCCACGCAGATCATCAGTTCCATTGCATTATAATCCGCCATATTGCCCTCCTTATCGGTTATGCGTCAGATGCTCAATGGCGCGCAGCTTCAGCATTCTCGCAATGCCCCCGTTGAGCTCCAGATATTCGTAGAAATTATTTGTGTCCAGTATCTGGTTTTTGAAAAATTTTCTGAACTCTTCGGGATCTCTCTCGATTTTGAGCCACTGCCGGATATGCTCCTCATCGGAAAAATATTCGTACGGCATATTTCCGGGATAGCTGCCGTAGGGCACTTCCACAACCGCATCGACGCACCAGAACGGAATGAAGGTGGTGGTCGGCTGCCGCCGGATCTCATCGTTGGAAATGATCCGCTCCGTGGTGATCACCACGCGTCTGGACGCTTTGGCCAGATCCTGGTCCGAAACGGTCGACCCAAAGACATGCGCGTTTCCGTAAACATCGCACTCATGAACATGGATGGCCGCAAAATCCGGATACAGGGCCGGAAAGGCGGCAAACTTCTGATTCGTGAAGGGACAGAGGATTTCCTTGGCCGCGCTGTACCGGAACGTATCGGTTCCCATAATGTTGCGCGCCGGAAGATAGGAAAGCCCCATGGCCGCGGCCTTGAGCCGCCAGGAGAGGGTCGCGTTCGTCCATTCCGTGAGTTTGATTTTCCCGCTCTCCACCGCACGGCGAGCGTTGGGGGAAAGACCGCGCGCTTCCAGACCGATGACGTAGGCGATATCCAAACGGTCAATGCATTCCCCGCCGACCAGAATCTGCATGTCGTGCGTGGCGGTATGACCGGCAAACGCCAGATTTTTCTTCCCCTGCCGGGCAATTTCATGCAAAACCGCCGTCGGGATGCGGTTTGCGCCGAATCCGCCGATGGCGATATAGTCGCCGTCCTTTACCAGCCTTTTCACCGCCTCGTCCACCGTGGTGACTTTGTTGACCATGGCGCGTGATTTATTGCGGAAAAACTCTCTCGCTTTGTCTGCATCCGGATCGGAAAAAAGTTGATTCTGTCCCTGCTTCAATTCCACTGCCTTATTCATAGCTCTCCACCTTTTCGACTAAGGTCTCTCGTCACGGGCTGCCGGTTCATGCCCGGGACTGCTTTTTTTTGTACAGTTCATCGACGGCCTCTTTCTCGTACATTTCGCCGATCAGATCCTGATACTTCTCATAAATGACCTTGCGTTTCAGTTTGAGCGTCGCCGTCATCTCACCGCCCTCCTGCGAAAATTCTTTTTTGATAATTCTGAAATCCTTGATGGTTTCATACTTGGCCAGATGGGTGTTGCGCTCCTCAACATGCTTGGCGACGATGGCCAGGAAGCGGTCGTTGTCCAGCAAATCACCTGGTTTGCCGTACGGAATTTTTTCATCGTCGGCGATGATCGCGGCAATTTCCAGGTCGATGTTGCATAATCCGGTCAGATATTTTTTCCCCTCGCCGATCACGATAAACTGGGTAAACAGCGGATCGGTTTTGAACAACCCTTCGATCATCTGCGGAGCGATGTTTTTACCTCCGGAGGTGATGAGGAGATCCTTCTTGCGGTCCGTGATAAGGAGATTGCCCTCCTCATCGAACTTCCCGATGTCGCCCGACATCAAATATCCGTCCGGCGTGAAAACGGCCGCGGTCTCCTCGGGCAGTTTCCAGTATCCCTTCATGACATTGCCGCCCTTAATCAGAATCTCTCCGTCTTCGGCGATCCTGATCTCCTGACCGGGCATCGGCTTGCCGGTCGTGCCGATGCGAAAATCCGCCAGGGATTGTATGGACGCCGGCGCCGTAGTTTCCGTCATGCCGTACCCCTGGATGACCGTAATCCCGGCGGCGTTGAAAAACCGGATAATTTCCGGCGCCGTGGGCGCGCCCGCAGCCGTCATCCATTTCAGCCGTCCACCCAGCTTGTTCTGGAGCTTTTTGAAGATGACGGCATAGGCAATTTTGTATTTCAGCGTGAGCCCGAGCGGAATGGGTTTGTGATTTTCGCGAAGCTCGCTGATCCGGCTGCCGACGGATTGCCCCCAGTGGAACACCTTCTGCTTGAAGGGGGATTGTTCCTTCACTTGTGCGATGATCTTCTGATAAACCTTTTCGCACACGCGCGGAACGGCCAGAATCATGGTCGGACGCTTCTCCTCGAAGTCCGCGAGGAGCGTGTCGATCGACTGAGCATAGGATGTGGTAATCCCTCGGTGCATGGCGTAGAAATGGCCGGGAATCCGCTGAAACACATGAGAGAGGGGAAGAAAAGCCACCAGGACATCCTGATCGTCGGCAAAAGAAGGCCGGATCGCGTCCAGCGAATTTACAATCCAGAAAACGTTCCCGTGGCTGATCATGGCGCCCTTGGGCAATCCGGTTGTGCCGGAGGTATAAACGAGGGTGGCCAGATCATCAACCGTCACTTCCCGGGAAAGTCTCTCAAAAAGGGAGGGGTCTTCGGCATGTTTTTTTCTTCCCAGTTCCATCAGCGCCCCGAAGCTCATGATGCCGGGATGCCCTTTGGCGTCCTTTTCCTCCATCACGATGATTTTTTCGACACTGGGACACTTGTCGATGATTTCCAGCACTTTTTTAAGCTGGCCCCGGTCTTCCGTCAGAATGACCTTTGATTCGGAATTATTGAGGATGTATTCGATCTCCTCCGCGATCAGCGTGGGATAGACCGGGATGACGCAGGCGCCGATCCCCAGCGCGCCCATATCGGTGTAAATCCATTCCAGCCGGTTTTCAGAAAGGATGGAAACCATGTCCCCCTTTCTGATTCCCAGAGTGTACAGTCCCAAGCCGACGGCGCGCGACCGCTCGTAATATTCGTTCCAGGTTGCGCTGTGCCACACGCCGTTCATCTTCTTTTCAACCGCAAGACGGTCTTTGTATTTTTGAACGCGGTTCCTGAAAACATCGTTCATGGTTTTTTCTGTTGCTTCCATCGATCGTCTCCCGAAGTAATTTGAGGCGACGCTGCCGATGCCGTCATCCGCAGCGTCGCCGGTCGTTTATCGCTTCTTAATCCCTATGATCAGGCGCGCCTCATCTGTTGTCGCCACCGGGCGCCCCAGGCAGTTGGCGATATTCACCGCCACCTCCACCTGCTCGTAGCTCCCCTTGGCCAGCGCGCCGTTCGGCATCCGGATGTTGTCCTCCAGGCCGACCCGCATGTGTCCGCCGAGGAGGCAGGACTGCATGATACAGGGGTATTGATCCGTCCCGACTCCGCAGGTGGTGAAGTTCGCTTTCGGTGGAAGCGCGTTCATCATGGCAACGAAGGCTTCGGTCCGGAACTGCTGGCCGCCTGCGACGCCCCACACGAAGTTGAAGTTCATCGGATCGCTGAAAATGCCCTGCTTGCCGATCATGATGGTATTGTCCAGACCGCCCATGTCGTAGCACTCGATTTCCGGCTTCACGCCGTTTTCTTCCATTGCGCGGCCGAAATCCTGCAGCATGCCGAAGGTGTTTTCAAACACATAGTCGATGAATATCTTGCCGGTCTTGCGGTCCACAATGCCGAAGTTCATGGTGTTGGTGTTGAGAGACGCCATGTCGGGCTTGATATATACGATTTGGGAAATCCGCTGCTCCGCCGTTTTTCCCATACCGACCGCGGAGCTCAAACAGACAAGCAGGTCCGGACACTTGGCCTTGATTGCATCATACGTCTCTTTGATCCGCGCATGATCATGGGTGGCCATGCCCCCATCTTCCCGGGCATGAACATGAACCATGGCTGCGCCGGCCTTCCAGCACTTGTAGGCTTCTTCCGCGAATTCTTCCGGTTTGTACGGCACGGACGGGTTCTGATTTCTCATGGTCGCGGCGCCGGTCAGCGCTGCGGTAATAATCACGGGTTGGGACATGTCGGGTTTGCCTCCTCTCCTTTTTTCTGTAGCGGGCTCATCTGAAGGAACCCATTGTTTTCTCTGTTTGTTAATTTCATGAATGGACGCTTTCTCAGCCGCGGGCCTGAAATGATCGATATCGAGAATCGTATTGGTCGTTTCCTTCGCGAAAACCGCCTCGACTCTCATTCCGATTTTGACATCCTCGATTTTGCACTCCTCCAGAATATGCATGAACGGCGTTCCGGCCCCCTCCAGCTGAATGAGGGCCAGAACAAACGGCGCTTTCCTCGGCAGATGCTTGTCGTCATAGCGTACCACCGTGAAGTTTGTCACCGTGCCCGTGCTTTCGAGTTCGACCCACGCGTCGCGGATATCGGTAAAATCCACATCGCAGACCTGGCGCGGCGGCAGATAGACCGTGTTACAGGTGGGACACTTGACGCCCATGATTTTCTTCCGATCCCGGATGGTTGTAATGAACTTGCTGCCCACCCGGCCGGCAAAGTAAGAATAAGGGAGCGCCATCTTGCCTTCCACAATAAAACTGTCGTCGTATCCTTTGATTTGTTCGGTTGTCATGATATCCCCTCCCCTTACTCATCGATCTCAAAATATTTAATGTCCCAGATGTCGCCGATTCGGTTTTCTTCCCAGACGGGACGGACACGCGTACCCTTCTTTTCATTCCAGCCCATCTCAACCTTTTCGATCTGGTCCTTGCGGATAAAGTGCGGGATGGTTTCATTGCCTTTGCAGCCGTCCAGAAGAATAAATATCGATCCGTACGGCGTTTCTCTGGCCACACCCGTCAGGGGATCCGGCATGGCGTAGTAAACCACATCCATGTAGCGGACTTCACCCTTGGGCCCGACTTCCACATATTCGCCGGCGCGCACGCGGCATTCCGCGCATACCTCCCGCGGCGGAATCTGAATGCGGCCGCATTCGGGACATTTGTTCGCGTAGATTTTTTTGTCTTTCAGCCCCTTGAGGAACTTGCCCATGGTGGGGCCGGTGGCAAATTTCTGATCCAGCGATATGGTCTTTTTAAGCACCAGGAGTTCCTGTTCCTGAACAGCGCCGGCCATGGGATCCTTATATTTTTCGAAGAGGATGGGCCACTTGGACGCCATCATGTTGATGTCGCCTTTCGCGGACGCTTTTCCCGCGGCCAGAATGCTCTGCGCATCGATCTTTCCAAGGATGAAATCAACGTAATCTTTGGCGTCGTTGAATTCCAGAGTTACCGTCGGTTTGCCCTCGATGGCCGTCGTCACCGTACAGACCCCGTCTTTGATAAAGACGGTCCACTTGCCGCCGTCCGGTCCGCCGAGATCGAAGCCAAAGGAGGCTTCGAGCCCCTCGGCTTCTTTAGTCTTGAAACGAGGCACGATCGTCGCGAACATATCCGCGAGATAATCCTTGGTCGTCATTTCCTTTTGGGCGATGACGAATTTGCGAAAAAGCTTGCCGGTCTTTCCGAAGGCGCCCATATCGCCTTCCACCTTGAATTTGCCGCTCATAAACGCGTTGGTAGCATCGACTTTACCGGTGTTGACTCCGACAAACGTCTCTCCGTCGGCCGACATGATCGCCACGCATCCGGCCAGCGTGTCGGTCTTTTCCAGCAACATCGTGTTATTGGTAACGGTCAGTCTCCATTTGCCCTCGTCGGCAATGTCATACCCGAAAACGGCATCGACATCCTTGGCGCCCTCGGGACGGAAACGATCCTTCATCGTATTGAATATATCTTCTACTTTTACTCCCCAGTATTCTGCCATGATTGTCCTCCTACCAGTTAAGTTCCTTTTCGAGCAATGTCATCACGGTCCACATGGTGCCGCCAAACCCTGACGCGAGTGCGTGATTGACCGGGGTCGGGATCTGGTGCGGACCGGCATTGCCGCGCACCTGAAGGGCAGCCTCGGCCACCCGCACCAGCGCCGTGGCGCCGATCGGGTTGGATCCGATCACGCCGCCGGACGGATTGATGGGCATTTTGCCGCCGATCATGATTTCCTTGTCTTCGATGAGCTTGAGGTGATCATCCCCCTTCAGATCAAAGAAGTCCCGAATCCAGTCAATGGCCCACCAGGTCGCCGGATCATACATTTCGAATACGTCAAAATAATTTAAAGGATCTTTTATGCCATTGCGTTGGAAAAGCTGCTCTGCCGCAAATTTATGCGTCTTCAGGACAGGATACTTCCGGTCATAGCCGAAGATCGTGAAATTTTCTTCCTTGTGGGCAGTGATGTGGTCGCGGATCCAAACCGGGGTTTTAGACAGCTCTTTCGCCTTTTTCTCGCAGGCATAGATCACGCAGCAGGCGCCGTCCGACTGGGAGCACATTTCGATAAGTTTCAGTTCGCCGACGAGTTTCGGCGAAGTCCGAATCAGATCGTCAACCTGATTGAAGTCCAAACCAAACGCCCGGTGCGCGTTGGGATTGAGGCAAGCGTGCTTGTCCATGATGATCCGGTACATGAGCGATGCGCGGTTCGCCCGTTCGAGGCCGAATTCCCGCTCAACATCATACGCTGAGGAACCGGTGAGCGCCCCCGCCTGAATCTTCCTGAACCACAGGGGGCAGGCCATGTTGGTGATGCCACCCGTGGTGTGACCTTCCTGCAGTTTCTCAAACCCGATGGCCATGACGATATCATACATGCCCGAGGCCACGAGATTGTCCGACGCACACGACAGGGTTGCGCCGACGGTTCCTCCGGTAGTGATCCGGATGGAATCCTTGCCGTAAGCGCCGGTTCCCAATACATGCCAGAGATCCGGCGAGTGGATCATTTCAAAAAGCTCCATATTGCCGTGCACCACGCAATCAATATCCTTCATCGTCAGGTTCGCGTCCTTGAGGGCCAGGCTGACGGCTTCATAAATCAATTCCGGCTGGTTGACATCCTCGCGGTGACTGGAATGCTTCGTCTGTCCGATGCCGATAATTCCAACATTTCTGTTTTTCTTATGTGCCATGATTCAACCTCCTACGCTTCCATGACGATTACGGCCTGATGCTGTCCGGCTCCGCCGGTCGCCGCCTGGGCCACTGCCCGTTTTGCGCCTTTGACCTGCCTCTCCCCCGCCTGTTTCGACAACTGGTAGTAACATTCAATTGCCCTGGCTGCGCCGCCCAGAAGCAGCGGATTGCCGTTGAGCTGCCCGCCGGACAGATTCACATTGAATTTGTCCATGCCGCCATCGTCGATCCACCGGCCTCCCCTGCCTTCTTCAGCGATGCCGACGCCTTCGGCCCACATCGGGAGCTGATACGCGGCATGGTCGCTCAGTTCAAAAACCTGGACGTCTTTTTGGGGATTTTTGACGCCGGCCATGGCATAGGCGCGATTTGCGGCATTCTTGAGTGAAAAATTTGACGTGAGGTCCTTGTCGCCCAGGAAATAGCGGTCTATGCAACTGCCGTATCCGGTGATCCACACGGGGTTTTTCGTGAACTCCTTCGCCCTTTCTTCGCTGCACAGAAGCATCCCGTAGGCCCAGTCGGTTACCGGATAGATGTGCATTTCCCGGAGCGGGTCCGAATACATCGGCGAATTCAGCACGTCTTTTTCGCTGACGATTTCATTTTCGCGGCCGTAGGGATTTTTCTTGCCGTTGGCTCGGGAGCGGACAACGATCTTCGCCAGGTGTTCGTCCGTCACTTTGGATTTTTCCATGTACGCCCGGGCCTGCAGGGCGCCCACATTGTGATAGTCCATGCCCAGAGGCCTGCAATAGAAGGGGTCGTAGGCAAGATTGGAAATCATCCTGCGGCTTTCCCCCTGCGATTCCTTGCAGTGGCCCATGAAAAGGATCACATCGTCATGGCCGGAGAGAATGCAGGCCATCGCATAGCCGAGGCCGTTGATGCTTTCCTGAGCCATTTTTTCCTCACCGCGGAAGTGCGCCCCGACGACATCCGTAACCCCATTGTCCGATATGGTCCGCGCGTCGAACACATCATCGGAACAGGTGATGATCGTCCGGATGCCCTTGTCCATGTCGAACGTCACCTTGGTCTGCTCGATGACCGGTTCGAAACATTCGAGCAGCATGTTTTGAAAACGCCAATCATGATAATCCGGATGGTTTTTAATCTGCGCTACCGCGCAGACCGCTAATCTTTTTCCCATTCCCTGTCCTCCTTCCTGTTTTCATATGACTGAATTGTTGTTTCTTAAAATAGGCGCCGCCGGATGAAACCGTAACCCCATCTCAACTCAGATAGCAGTTCCAGAATTCTCCCTGCCGTATCGTGTTGATGATGGAATCCTTTTCCCGCTTCGCATCCAGTTCCACCCACGCCCTGCCGATTCCCGTAAGTGTATGTGAATCATCGGAGGCGATTTTGGGATAGCGAAGATCGAGCGCTTCAAAAACCGCATCCCGAAATCCCTTATTCGTGATTTCCACGGCATCCAGGGGATACATTTTTTCGAGCTGCTCCAGACGCACCAGCAGCTGTTGCGGGGTAAAATCATACTCGCTGATGTGATTAAAGATGTGGAGGCGCTCCCGGTCTCCTTCAATTTTCGCGACATGGATATTTCCATTGACGAAAACCGAAAGCTCGATGCCGTAGAAAACAATCATGTCGGTCCTGACTTGCCGGTAAAGATCCATATAGTTCGCTTTCAACAGGTAATCATGATCCGTGAAGGCAATAAAATCGTATCCTTTGGATTCATAGGCATCAGCGACTTCCTGGGGCGTCAATTTGCCGTCCGAGCAGGTTGTGTGAGTATGCAAGCAGCCTTTTAACAGCATAGAGACCTTCAAAATAATTCCCGCAGCCAATGAATCGAAAACCGGAGTTCGTGACGCTTCCAATCCTTATTGGACGTTCAACCCAATACTTGATTGGACGTTCAACCAATGGCTATCCGATTACTCTCCCTGATGATGATTGTCAAGGAAAAATTTTTATTTTTGTAAAATAATTAGAGACGACTGAATTTATTAGTTGTTTTTATTCATCATTGCGGCTTCAACCACCCGTCGGCCATAAACAAATCTCAACGGCCCATAACCCATAGACTATGCCCCCTGTTTTTCATTCTTCAAGTTCTTGCGCTTTGCCCAAACCCTTTTCAGGCGTAACGAATTACTCACGACGGAAACGGAGCTCATGGCCATGGCGGCGGCCGCATACTTCGGATTTAACAGAATCCCGAAGAACGGATAAAGGACGCCTGCGGCAATCGGAATGCCGACGATATTATAAATAAACGCCCAAAACAGATTCTGGCGAATCACGCGCATCGTAGCGGCAGAAAGAGCGATCGCGTCCGGCACGGCATTCAAATCATCCCGAATCAGCGTGATGTCCGCCGCTTCAATCGCCACATCCGCTCCTGCTCCGATGGCAATCCCGACATCGGCCGCCGCCAGCGCCGGCGCGTCGTTGATGCCGTCGCCCACCATGGCGGCTATTTCACCTGCGGCCTGCAGTTGTTTGACGGCGTTTGCCTTTTCGCCCGGCAGCACCTCGGCCATGACCTGTTCAACGCCCAGTTGCGCGCCGACACTGGCCGCCGTTCCTGCGTTATCGCCGGTTACCATCGCCACCTTCAAGCCGAGGCGCTTCAGGCTTTCCACGGCTTGTTTTGCGGAAGCTTTCAGCGCATCGGCAAACGCAACGAGGCCCATGATTTTTTCCTCTTGGGCAATATACACAATGGTTTTTCCCTGATGAGCCAGCTGGACCGCCTCGCCTTCCAGAAGATCAACCGGATATCCCTGATTCGTCATCAGAAAACGGTTGCCGGCCAGCGCCACCTTGCCGTCAACAAAACCTCTGGCGCCCATGCCGGCCAACGCTTCAAATCTTTCCACGGCAGGCGGCAAAATATTCTGATGACGCGCCAGTGCCAGGATCGCTTTTGCCAGCGGGTGTTCCGATGTTTTTTCCAGCGCCGCGGCCACGGCCAGCACCTGCTGCTCGCTAAAACCCGCAGCGCAGACAACATCCGTCGCTTCCGGTTCCCCACGCGTCAGCGTGCCGGTTTTGTCAAAAACGATCATTGTAAGTTTGTGTATTTTTTCAAGAGCCTCGCCGCCTTTGATCAGGATGCCGCTTTGCGCGCCCAAACCCGCGCCCACGATGATGGCCGTAGGCGTGGCCAGTCCCAGCGCGCAGGGGCAGGCAATGACCAGCACAGACACAAAATTAATCAAAGCACGGTTGAAGTGGGCATCGGCCGGAACAAAATACCAAACACCAAACGTCAGAAAGGCAATCAAAAAGACAACCGGCACAAAAACAGACGCCACTTTGTCCGCCAGGCGCTGAATCGGCGCCTTGGAGCCCTGTGCTTCTTCCACCATGCGGATAATATGCGCCAGCATGGTGTCCGCGCCCACCCCGGTGGCGCGCATCGTGAAGCTTCCTGTTTGATTCATGGTGGCGGCAAACACCTTTTGACCAGCTTCCCTGAAAACCGGCATGCTCTCGCCGGTCAGCATGGACTCGTCCAGCGTCGATTGACCCGTCAGCACCAGCCCGTCCACCGGCACTTTTTCTCCCGGCCGCACCACCACCTCATCTCCGGTTTGCAGCGCTTCAATGGTCATCTCCACTTCCGCGCCGTCCCGGATGACGCGGGCCGTTTGCGGTGTCAGCGCGATCAGTTTTTTGATGGCCTGGGTCGTTTTTCCTTTGCTGATGGCCTCCAGAAGCCGGCCCAGCAGCACCAGTGTGACAATCATGGCCGCTCCATCATAATACACATGAGGAGCGATGCCCGCGCGGCCAAAGAAATGGGGAAAAAAAGTTGCAACGGATGAATAGGCATAAGCGGAGAAAGCGCCCACCGCCACCAGCGTATTCATGTCCGACGTCTTTTGCTTCGCGGCCTTCCAGGCTCCGATAAAAAACCGGTCTCCCACCCAAAACAACGCCAGCGCCGTTAAAACGAACATCGCCGCGAGCATCGTCTGGCGGGGAACCGCGTGTAAAAAGCCGAACCAGTGCTGCATCGAGCCGAAAAAGATTACGACGCTCAGCACAGCGCCGCAGGCGACTTTCAACTTCAACTCCCGGAGATCCCGAATACGGGCGGCCTCGATCGGATCGGCGGCTGCATCGGAAATCTCGCCCAGAAACTCGTAACCTTGTTCGGCGACCACGCGGGCCAGTGCGGGCACCCCCGCCCAGTGATCCTGATGGACCACGGTAACACGGGAAGTAGCCAGATTGACATTCGCCTCAACCACGCCTTCGACTTGATTCAGTGCGTTTTCCACGCGGCGCACACACGCCGCGCAGGTCATACCGCCCACTGAAATAAAGACTTTATCCGACAATATCGTAACCCGCCTTCTTAATGGCTGCGGCAACAACAGACGCATCCACGGGCTTTACTTCATCATAAGTTGCGATCCCCGTTTCCAAATGGACCCGGACATCTTTAATGCCATCTACGGCACCCAGGGCTTTGGCAACCGCCATGACACAATGCTGACAACTCATGCCTGCAATTTTAATGCTTTTCATAAAAATCCTCCGGTGATTTTCTTCTCCGCGTTAAAATATATGGTTGTTGGATCAATAGCAAGCAAAAAGTATTATTTTTTCATGATCCTCCGCTTGAAAAAAAACAAATATTCTGTATGATTATGACGACAGGGGACGATTTATGATCATACGTTGCTGGGGTGCGAGAGGCTCCATACCGGTATCGGGCGAACAATATCTCCGTTACGGGGGCAACACGACTTGCCTGGAAATCCGGAATTCTCACGACGATATTCTGCTGGTTGACGCCGGAAGCGGCATCCGCGAAGCAGGGAATGAGTTTTTGGCCGACGGCAGGCGCGATTTTATCCTGCTTTTGACCCATGCACACTGGGACCATATTATGGGATTCCCTTTTTTCAAACCGCTTTACCTGCATAAAACCAACATCGACGTCTGGGGCTGCGCGTTCGCTCAGGACTCCATCAGAGAAATGCTGGCGCGCGTCATGTCCGCTCCGTATTTCCCCATCGATTATGACGCCATCCATGCCAGGTTAACCTATGAGGACATCTGCAAAGAAAGCTATCAGATGGGAGGCATGACCATCACATCGATCGCGCTCAGCCACCCCAATCAGGGAACCGGTTATCAATTTTCAGACAACGGCAAACGCTTTGTTTTTTTGACCGACAACGAGCTGGGATTCCGACACGAAGGCTCGCTTACCTATGAAAATTATCTCGCTATTTGCCGAAACGCCGATTTGCTGATTCACGACGCTGAGTACTGGAATGAAGAGTATTCCAGAAGAATCGGCTGGGGGCACTCCACCATCGAACAGGCGGTGAAACTTGCACTGGATGCCGAAGTCAAACAACTGGGGCTTTTTCACCACAATCAGGACCGCTTCGACACGGCCGTTGACGAAATGGTCGACGCCTGCCGGCAAATCATTGCCGAGAAACATTCCCCCCTGCAATGCTTTGCCGTTTATCAGGGAATGGAATTGTCCTTGTAGTCTTGTTTCAGAAAAAACCCCGACCTCCCCGGCGCAAGGAGACCTCATATCATGCTGATCATTATTCATCTGTTGCTGATGCTTGCGGCGTCTTTATACCTTCTGGCGGGCGTCGGTCTGGCCATGTTCGGAAGGAAAAGAAAATTCTGGCTGAAGCGGCACAAAAATCTCAACAGCGCCGGAGGCATTCTTCTAGCCGCGGGCGGTGTTATGGCTTTTGTCAATCTCATCCTGACGGGCTCAAATCATCTGGCGGGGCTCCATCAACAGATCGGGTCCATCGCCTTGATGTTGACATTCCTGGCGGTTTTCCTCGGGTTCTATTCTTTAAAAGTCTCCAACAAAAGCGTCTTTCGAACCGCCCACCGCTGGTCGGGCCGCCTTTCCCTAATCGCAATTCTTGCCGCGGCGACCCTGGGGCTCTCCATGATCGGAATCTTTTAAATGTTTCTGCCGACCACGCCTGAAGAACTTCGTAAAAAGGGATGGGACCGCCTCGACATTCTGCTGGTCACAGGAGACACTTACATCGACAGCCCTCATATCGGCACCGCGGTGATCGGCCGGCTGCTGGCGGCCGCAGGCCACCGCGTCGGCATCATCGCTCAGCCGGACATGACGAACGATACGGACATCCGCCGCCTGGGAGAACCGCGCCTGTTCTGGGGCGTTACCGGCGGCTGCATGGATTCGCTCGTCGCCAATTACACGGCGCTGAAAAAAAAGAGGCGAGGCGACGACCTCACACCCGGCGGGAAAAATGACCGCCGGCCCGACCGCGCCGTCATCGTTTACGCCAATTGGATCCGCCGCTGTTTCAAAAACACAAAGCCGATTGTCGCCGGCGGCATCGAGGCCAGTCTGCGGCGGATCGCGCATTATGATTACTGGTCGGATGCCGTGCGCCGCTCCATTCTGTTTGACGCGCGCATCGACATTCTGGCGTACGGGATGGCGGAAAAGACGGTTCTGGAAATCGCCGGACGCCTGAATGCCGGGAAATCCCTCCGGAATATCCGCGGAACCTGCGTCATCGAAAATGAGCCGCCCGCCGGTTATCTGATGCTGCCCTCTTTCGAAGAGGCGGCGGCCAAACCAAAAGCCTTCCTCCGGATGTTCGGTTTGTTTTGCGCAAACCAGGATCCGGCGACGGCCAGTGGTTTGGTTCAGCAACACGCCGGCCGTTATCTGGCGCATCATCCGCCACAACCCCATCTGTCCACAGCCAAACTTGACGCGGTTTACGCCCTTCCTTTTACGCGGCGCGTTCATCCTTTTTATGCAAAACAGGGCAAGGTCCGCGCCATGCACACCATCGCCTTTTCCCTCACAACGCACCGCGGCTGCTTTGGCAAATGCCGTTTTTGCTCCATCGCCTCCCACGAAGGCCGGACCATTCTCAGCCGGTCGGAAGAATCCATTCTGCAGGAGGCGCAAAAAATTGCCGCACTGCCGGACTTCAGGGGAACCATCACCGATGTCGGCGGCGCGACAGCCAACATGTATGGAATCGACTGCGCGAGACAAACCGGCCGGGGAGTCTGCGCGGACAAACCTTGTCTGAATTTGCAGCCCTGCCCGTCTTTGCGAAATAACCACTCCCGTCAAATCCGCCTGCTTTCGGCTCTGCGTAAAATTCCCGGCGTCAAAAAAGTCTTTGTCGCGTCCGGCGTCCGGCATGATTTGCTGCTGGCCGATAAAAAACACGGCGCGGCCTATTTGCGCGAACTGGTGAGGCATCACATTTCCGGCCAGTTAAAAATCGCGCCGGAGCACACAGTGCCGTCCGTGCTGAACCGGATGGGCAAATTCGGAACGGAAAAACTGACGCCGTTCAAAAAGCTGTTCGACAAAATAAATAAGGAGGAAGGGCGAAAGCAGTTTCTTTCCTACTATTTCATCGCCGCGCATCCGGGCTGCGCCGAAAAAGACATGAGGGAACTGAAATCCTTTGCCTTTCATGAATTGCATGCGATGCCGCGGCAGGTGCAGATTTTCACACCGCTTCCTTCCACCTGGTCGGCGTTGATGTACTGGACAGGAATCGATCCGAAAACCGGCAGAAAGATTTACGTGGAAAAGGATTTGATGAAAAAACAGCGGCAAAAGGACATCGCCACCGCCCGCCGATGACCACCCGGCATCAAGCGTCAGGGAGGTGACGTGAAAACGAGATCGTCTTCCCGTTTTTTCACGCCCTGCCATACTTGTCTTCGATTCTCTCGATGTCATCCTCGCCGAAATAAGTCCCCGTCTGCACTTCGATGATCACCAGATCTTCGCCGCCGGTATTTTCCAGGCGGTGCGTCGCCCCCTTCGGGATATCCACTGCGCTGCCGGCGGAAAGGGGGCAGACCTTGCCGTCAATCGTGGCTGCGCCACTGCCCGAAACCAGGTACCAGTGCTCCGCCCTCTTTGTGTGGCGCTGCAGGCTCAGGGCGCCGCCCGGCACGACCAGAATTCTTTTGACCTTGTGATCCGCGGCATCGGACAGGATTTGATAGTATCCCCAGGGACGAAGATTTTTCTCTTCCATTTTTTTCACTTTCAAGGCTTTTGCAGATTTGCCTATCACAATCGCCGATGAATGAAAAGCATCTTTGCCCGCCGCCCGCACCGCGCATCCCGTTGACCGGGTTTTGTTCCTTTCGGGTCGCTTGCGCGGAGGGAACGACCGCGACAACTCTGCGGACGGCAAGACCGTTATCTGCACTTCCAGTCTCGCTTTTCCTCTCTCAATGTGCTAATGTTTTACCCCATAAAAGCCATGGATATTCAATATTCGTTGACACGAAGCAGAAAAAGAAAAAAGACCGTCTCGCTGCAAATCGGCCATCATTCGGAAATCACGGTTCAGGCGCCGGTTCATACGCCGGCCGCGGAGATTCAGCGCTTTATCGAAGAAAAACAAGCCTGGATTGAAAAATCCCTGCGCCGGCAAGCAGCACTGCAGGCCTCGCATCCGAAAAAAGCCTATACCACGGGTGAAATTTTTTACTATCTGGGAGAAGCCTGTCTCCTGGAAGCCTTTTTTGACCCGCTGGAAAATCAGGGGGTCGTGCTCCACAATAAACGCTTTTTTCTGAACTGCCCCCCGAACCGGCAAATGAGAAAATACTACCTGACGGCCTGGTACCGGAAACAAGCCCGGGCCTATCTCACCCGGCGGGTGGATTTCTACAGTCGTCTGCTCGGCCTCACCTGCGGCGGCATTCGGATTACCGCCGCCGAAAAGCGGTGGGGATCCTGCTCTGAAAAGAATCATTTGTCCTTCGCTTTTCGCCTAATCATGGCGCCGCCGCAGGCTGTTGATTACGTGGTCGTTCACGAAATGATGCATATCCGGGAGAAAAATCATTCTTCAAAATTCTGGAACTTAGTGCTAGAAGTGATCCCGGATTATAAAACCCAACGGCTTTGGTTCCGTGAACATCAGCAACATTTTGATCTTTGAGCAAAGAATCGGAAAGGGCTTAAACAATTTTATTCTATGGATATCACTGAAACTATCGATCTGGCGCACCGGCCGTTTCTGGCGGAACAGTTTCATCAAATGCATTTGAATATTTCGGACTACACATTCGCCAATGTTTACCTGTTTCGCAAGGTCAGTCATTATGAAATCCTGAAAAAAGAATGCGGCGTTTTCATTTCCGCTTACAACCGGCAGGGGCAAAACTACATCATGCCGCTTGCCGATCTCCGCGTCTGCAGTCTGGATGTGCTGAAAGAACCGCTGAACGGACGCAACTTTTTCTTTCCGATCCCTGAAGAATGGCTGCCTTTTTTCCCCGAAAATGAATTCTGTGCAACCTTCGACGAGAGCGAATCGGATTATATCTATCGGACGGCGAGCCTGGCGTCCTTTGTCGGCAAGCCCTACACCCGCCACCGAAACCATCTGAATCAGTTCCTGGGCGCGTACCATCCGGAGATTCAGCCACTGGGTCCGGACAATCATCAGGATGCCCTGGCCGTTCTGCGACGCTGGCAGGATGAATCCCGGTTCGCAAAGAGCAAAACAGATTTTGCGGTATGCGAGGAGGCTTTACAAAAATTCTCCGCTCTTGCGCTTTGGGGAACCCTGTATTACATAGAAAAACAACCGGCGGGATTCATCATCGGAGAGGCTTTGAACAGCGACACGTTTTGCCTGCATTTTGCCAAAGCCTCCAAATATTATCACGGCATTTATGAGTTTATGTTCAACGATTCGGCCATACAATTGCAGTCCCGATATCAATACCTGAATCTGGAAGAGGACATGGGCAATAAAAACCTACGGAAAACGAAAGCGTCGTACGGCCCGGAACGGATTTTAAATAAATATCGGGTAAGCCTCAGGGAAAGCGTCGCATGAGCGGCTTAACGGTCATTACTGATTTACGGGAAGGCGACGCTGGCGTCATTTCTTCCATTGACGGTGGTTCCGCGCTGACCAGCCGCCTGGCCGGCATGGGCATCGTCACCGGCGCCCGGTTCCGCGTTGCGCAGGTCAGCGGCGGCATGGTCGTTCTTTCCGTTGGATCCACCCGGATTGCTTTGGGGCGGGGCGAAGCGGCCAAGATCATGGTGCGCAAAATCGACCCCGCCGATGATTCCTGCCTCCCCCCGATCGAAAAAGAAATTTCCGTCGCCCTGGTTGGCCAGCCCAACGTCGGCAAATCCACCATCTTTAACATCCTGACCGGACTTTCCCAGCATGTCGGCAACTGGCCCGGGAAAACGGTCGAGAAAAAAGTGGGCGTCCACCGCGCCAACAACATTTTAATCCGGATCGTTGATCTGCCGGGCACCTACAGCCTGACCTCTTTTTCCGAGGAAGAACGGGTCACCCGGGATTTCATCATCCGGGAAAAACCCGACCTCGTCGTGCTGGTGCTCAACGCCGCCGCGCTGGAACGAAGCCTGTATCTTTTATCCGAGGTGCTGCTTCTGGACCGTCCCGTGATAGTGGCCATCAACATGCTGGATGTCGCTTCCAATCAGGGCACGCAGATTGACGCCAAAGCGCTGCAAAATTCACTGGGACTCCCGGTTGTGCCCATGGTGGCCAAACGAAACAGCGGCATTAAGGAACTGGTGGACGAGATTACGGTCCTGGGTTCCTGCCCGCAGAATTTTCGGCCCGAGTTGCCCGAAGTCTCCGCCGACCATCAGGAAATTTACCAAAAGATACTGGCCGCCATCCGACCTTTTATCCAGGCCCCCTACACGCCCGAATGGGTGGCGGTAAAATTGATGGAAGGCGACCCGGAAGTAACGGCCATGGTAGCGGCACAAATCCAACCGACCAGCCATGAATTCGTTCAGAAACTGCTTAGCGAGCATGAAGACGCCCTTCACGCCGTCGTCAACGGGCGTTACGACTGGATTGAAAAAATGACCCGCGCGGCGGTTTCACATTTTAAAATGGGGCAAGTGGTGCTCACCGATCGCATTGACCATGTGCTGACCCGCCCGGTTTTCGGCATCCCGATCCTGCTGGCCATCATGGCGGTGGTCTTTTTTCTGACCTACGCCATCGGCGTGCCGCTGCAAAACGCGATGAACGACGGTATTCAATATCTGGGTCGGTCCTTCGAACCGTCGATTGCCCCATGGCCCGGCTGGATTCGCGGGCTTCTCATCGACGGCGTGATCGGCGGCGTGGGTTCCGTGCTGAGTTTTCTGCCTATTTTGCTGATTTTTTTCGCGATCATGGCGTTTCTGGAAGATGTGGGCTACATGGCGCGAGCCGCGTTCGTCATGGACCGCATCATGCATCTGGTAGGACTGCACGGGAAAAGCTTCATTCCCATGTGCCTGGGCTTCGGCTGCAATGTTCCCGCCGTGCTCGGCGCGCGGATCATCGAGACACGCAAGGCACGGATGATCACCCTGCTTTTGATTCCGTTTGTCCCCTGCACCGCCAGGCTGGCGGTGCTCACGCTGGTGTCGGCCGCTGTCTTCGGTGAATACGCCGCCCTGGTTTCCTGGACGATTTTGGCCCTCAATATCGCCGTCCTAGGACTGGCCGGCATTCTGGTCAACAACACTCTCTGGAAACAGGATGCGCCGTTTATCATGGAGCTGCCCATTTACCATACACCGGATGCCCGCACCATCGGCATGGTCGTCTGGTCGCGGATTCTTGCCTTCCTGCGCAAGGCGGGCACGGTGATTCTGGGGATGTCTGTACTGATCTGGATTCTTTCGTACTTTCCAACAGGGATAGTGGAGGAAAGCTGGCTGGCCGCTCTGGGGAAAATTATTGAACCGCTGGGGGGACCGCTGGGGCTTGACTGGAAGATGATCACCGCGCTTTTGACCGGACTCGTCGCCAAGGAAACCGTAGTCGCCACGCTGGGTGTTCTGTATTCCGTGGGTGATGCGGGAATATCGGCCGTTCTGCCGACCATCATGGGCCGCGCCTCTGCTGCCGCGTTTCTGGTCGTGATGATGCTCTTCATTCCCTGTGTCGCAACGATCGCCGTCCTGCGCCAGGAAATGAACAGCAACAAGTGGTTTTATTCCACGATCGTATTGACCCTGATCGTCTCCTACCTGGGCGGGATAGCGGCCCATCAGTTGGTCAGCTATTTGGGCTGAAGGCTGAAGGAATCAATGCGGCGATTCAGAACAAACAATTAACCGATCCCATTTGCTGATCGCAAAAACAGATAAGCTAAAACGAAATAAACTCAAAGAGACGACGCCAGGACCGCGGCGCCAATTGCGCCGTTGACCTGCGCATAGGACAATACGGCGATTTTCACGCCGAGCTTCTTTTCCAGCGCGGCCACGACGCCGGCATTGCGCGCGACACCGCCGGTAATCATGACCGGCTCGGTCAGACCGACGCGTGCGATCATCGCGGAGATGCGCGCCGCGATCGATTCATGGATGCCGGCAATGATGTCGAATCTCTGCTCACCGCGGGCAATCAGGGAAATGACTTCCGATTCCGCAAAGACCGTGCACAGACTGCTGATTTTAGAGGGCGCCTCCGACCGAAGCGACATGGCGCCGAACTCATCCAGATCGACTTCGAGCGCGCGCGCCATGACCTCCAGAAAACGCCCTGTTCCCGCGGCGCACTTGTCGTTCATAACAAAATTTTTGACCTTGCCCTTTTCATCGAGCGCAATGGCCTTGCTGTCCTGTCCGCCGATGTCGATGATGGTGCGGACATCTGGCTTCAGAAAATTCGCGCCGGCGGCATGCGCCATGATTTCCGTGAATGTCCTGTCGGCGAATTTCACCGAATTGCGCCCGTAGCCTGTGGATACAATTTTACTCACGGATGACGCCTCCAGGCCGGAGGCGGCCAGTAATTCTTCATAAACCTTCCTGCCTGCCGCCTCCGCATTATAGCCGGTAAACGTCACCTTCGCGCCCAGAATTTTCCCGTTTTCAACCAGAGCCGCTTTCGCCGTGATGGACCCGATGTCAATGCCTGCTGTTATCATTTCCCGTTTCTTAATGCTTCGTCGTTCGTCTTTTTCAGGAAAGCGCTTCCTGCCGCCGTGAAAAACCTTCTCCAACACTGAAACCGGCGGGCTTTTACGTCCCCTTTTTCCTGTCCTTGATGATCTCCATAAAGGCGTCGATTCTCGTCGAAACCTGGCTTTCCGAAAAACTCCGCTCATCGACCATGTCCGCTTCGATCATCAGGCAGGGAATGTTCCTCTCCTTTTCAACAATCCGCTGAATATCGAACTGGCCCAGCGAATAGGGTTTGCAACTGCGGTTGGAATGCAGCACAAAGCCGTCCACCTGATATTTGTCGATCATCGCGATAACCATTTTCGCCATTTCGTCCACGCCGATGTTCAGATAAATGCGCGAGTAGGCTTCGGCCATCGAATCCAGAAATTTGTTTTCGTCAATGTACTTCATCGCGCCGCACCAGGCCGAGGTATAGGTGTCGGCCACCAGACAGGCGTCGTGTTCGGCGAATTTTCGCGACAGCCATTTCATCCGGTACCAGATTGGAAGATTGTCCCACAGGAGACGGTATTGTTCCCGCGGAATGGCGCCAATGCCGGCCTGAATCCTGTCTTTCATCTCGGCCAGCAAGCCCTGGTAGTAATCGATGGTCTGCTGCGTGCCCCGGAGGGTCACGATGAGCGCCAGGTGAAAAAAAGCGTCGAAGGCCGTCATGGGAGAAGGCTTGTGGACGGCCGTATCCAGAACCTCCTGCCAGAGCTTCTGACCTTCAAAGGAGACCCTGCCGACCTCCTTCATGCGGTCCTGGTCCATTTTACGGCCGCAGGCACCCTCCAGGAAGGCAACATACTCCCCGATCTGCCGCTCCACATAGCGCTTCGCCTCTTCCGTATACTCCGTATGGCAAAAGGGCGTGTCGAAGATAAACAGGGGAATGTTGAAATAGCGGGCCTGCACTTCGTACCATTTCAGAACGGTCCCGCAAATGTTGTTGCAGCAAACCAGCATGTCCGGCTCGGGCAAACCTCCGATCGGACCTCCGTTGACCGTCGCGCAGGAAATGTCGGAGCGGGCGTAGGAACACAAATCGTTGGAATAGCCCATCTTTTCCGCTTTCTCGCACAAATCGACGCCCATCTTGCTGGCGCCGATCATGGCCCCGTGGTTTTCCGGATAAACGGGAATAATATCCATGGCGATCAACGGCTCCACCGGTCCGCCGCTGGTGATCCAAGCCACTTTCTTATTGTTCTGCCGGGCCGTTTTGGCGTCGATATAATAGGCGGTCATGATTTCCCGCATTTTGTTATCAGACTTGATTTTTCTCTTTTCTTTTTCCGAATTAACCTCTGACATGACGTCTCCTTTCACACCATTTCCAGAAATGCTTCAAAACGGGTTCTGAGCTGGCCTTCCCCGGGGAGCGGATCTTCGATCTCCAACAGCAGAACAGGAATCCCTGCTGCGTCCATGGATTTCTTGATGTCGGGGTAATCAAACGCGTGCGGATCGCAGAATTTGAAAAGCAGAAAAATGACGCCCCGGGCGTTATGCTCTTGGGCGAGGCGGATGATGTGTTTGGCGCGCCGGTCCAGACCGGCGTGTTTCGCTGGACAAATCACGCGACGGAGCAGTCTGCCCGCGATGCCGGCCACGGGATCGCCTTCTTCGGAAACCGGCTCGGCAAAATATCGCGCCCCCGTACAAAAATCGTCCCAGACCACGGCCCCGCCCGCGTCTTCGATCATGGGGTAGATGTCCGGGTGATTGCAGATGCCGCCGGCCAGGACAATGCGCTTCAAAGAGCCGTCCTCCTCCACCCCGGCCGCTTTCGCCTTCATCTCCAAAACCGTTTCGGCAAGCATTTCCGCCAACCGCTCCCGGTCCATGATCATGGCCGCCCGAACCAGAGTGTATAAATCCGCGCCGGACATGAGGCGGGGATTCCGGCTTCTCAGTTCATAAATTTCCAGTATCGACTGCCGGATGGCATTCATCGTTTTAATCGCTTTGCGCAAGGCATCGTCGGTAATGTCCGCCTGCAGAGCGCGGCCGAGATCTGTTCTGAATTTTTTCAGGACATCGGCCATATAATCCCGGGCGGAGGGCGTATTGAGCTTGACGGGCAGGACCAGATCCAGATGAAACCCGAAAGGAATATTCATGCGCCAGATGTCGGAGAGCCTCTGAATGGAGTCGCAGGTATGAGGGAATATCATCCCGTCCAGAAATCCGATTCTCCCGGAGAGGCCCTCTTCCAAAACGCCGCGGACAACGGAGCAGCTATAGGATTGCAAATGTGAGTCGGCCAGATGAATCTGCTGCTTCGTGCCGAAAAAACGGGCGGGATGGGCGCCGGCCGCCAGAATGACTTCTTCCGGCGTATAGGAACAAACATAGCCCACTGTCTTTTTTCCGTTCTGGTTTTTGAGCTTTTGCAGATACGCGTAAGGTTGATCAACGATTGTCCTGAATTCGGTCATCCTGTCTGTCATATTTCCTCCCCCGCCTGAATATTGTACCGCTCGTTTGCCGTTGGGCAACGGCACGCTAGCATATCCCGTCTCAAAAGTGTTAGGTCTATTATCGCTCTCCGCCCTTTCAATGCCCGCCGGCAAAACGTGGCGATTTCCGGCCTCCCAACCGGGATGGGCAAAGAAAACAAGGGCTTTGTTTATGAAGCCTCGTCTTCCGTCACGATTTCTGTTTTAATCAGTGCAACGAGCTCCTGAAACACCGGCAGAACGTCCGCGCGGAACCGGCCCGCCACACACACAACCATAATGTCGTCGCCGACGTTGAGCACCCCTTCGTTAATCCAGGCGCGAATCTCCACGATGCCTTCCCTTGCTTTAAAGCGACGCACCGTCTTATCCAGCGCGGCCCGGTCAAAGGAAAGATTCATGCGCGCCACCGGAGAGCCGCTTTTGGACACGGCCCGCACAACGCCGTTGTGCACCAGAATCATTCCCAGCCTGTCCGGCGGACATTTTTTTTTGATCTCTTCAATCCATTGGTCAACCATGAAGCCCTCCCGGCTGCTCCGCGCTTTTCTTTGCGGCTGATGCGGCATTTTTTCTCGTGGCCAGTTGCGTCAGCCTGAGAGAGATCCTGTCGGCCAGCGCGGCAAGCAGCGCGGTATCCATGTCCGGTAAATAGCGGTTCGCGTCCGCATCGCCGTTGTTCCAGACTCCGATCATCCGGCCATTCAGCGCAAAAGGAACCACAGCGATCGACCGGACGAAATATTTTTGACTGCGCGGCATCAGTCTGTAAAAAGGCCGGAGATTCTGATTGGAGAGAACGGGCTTCAGCCCGTCCCCAAGAATTTTTTCCAGAAGCTCCCCGGATACGACGCTAAACCTGCTTTTCAGAATCTTCGACGCTGCCGCGGCATCCGTCAAAATCTCCGCCTCCGGCCGATCCATAAACGTCAGCCAGACAAAAGGAACGGCAAATTCTCTTTCGATGCCCCCTACCAGCGCTTCGAAAAGCCCGGCAATGGTGCGGGCAGACGACAGAGTCTTTTCAATCTTCCGGAAGCGCGCCGCAAGATCATCGTTGATGCGGCGGATATCCTCTTTTCCCGTCATCAGATCCTCTCTTCCCACTCGGCGTAAATCACCGCGTGATCGGACGGCTTCTCGGATTGCCGCGTGGCTCGGTCAATGACGCAGCCGCCCGACGCCGCGGCTGTTTTTTTCGTGGCCAGAATATGATCCACGCGCCAGCCCAGGTTTCGTCCGACCGAATCTTTCACACGGTAGTCAAAAAAAGTGTATTGCCCCGGCTCGTCGGGATGGTGCTTCCGGAAAACATCCACAAGCCCCCAGGACAAAACATCCCCGTACGCCTTCCAGACCTCCGGATTGAAGGAGACATGTCCCAGAATGCGTTTGGGATCGTGAACGTCAATCTGCTTGGGCGCGACGTTAAAATCACCGCACAAAACGAGTTTTCCGTCCGGCTGGAAGTTTTGGGAAAGATATTTTTTGAGCCTTCCCAGCCACGCGAGCTTATAGGCAAACTGGGGCCTGTCCACTTCCTGCCCCTGCGGAACATAGGCGTTTAAAACCACCAGATCACCGAAATGCGCGACGGCCAGGCGGTCAGAATCAGGAGGATCATCGGCCAGTCCAAAGGAAACCTTTTGCGGTGTTTGTTTTGAAGCGATTGCCACGCCGTTGTACCGCTTGCCGCCGCTGAAAGCGACGGTGTATCCCGCCGCTTCAAGTTCGGCGAGAGGAAATTTAGCGTCCTCGACCTTGGTTTCCTGCATACAGAAAATATCAGGCCGATGGTTTCTGAGCCAGGGCAATACGATGTGCAAACGGGAGCGGATCGAGTTGACATTGTAACTGGCAATCTTCAATGGGAAAGCGACCTTTCTGCAATTTCCGGTGGGTATTACCACAGCCGGCCTCATCGCTCAAGATTTTTTGCGCCGGCGGTCTTCCGCAATTCTATGGAATTGGCGCGATCACCTGTGACGACGCGAACAGCCAGGTGACGATCAGCGCGTTCATCAGCGCGCTTAAATAAATCGTTCCCGTGATCTGGTAGAACCAGGTGGACTGAATCATCACAAGCGTCAGTGTCAGCATGATGAAAAAGAGCTCGATGATGAACACCACAAAGACACCGCCCGGCCCCTCGAACGGAATAAAGCCGGTCGTCAGCAGCGGGACATACTGCACCAGCAGGAAAAGGAAGAGCGGGCTGATCAGGGCCAGGATGTTCCGCCCCGTCCACGAAACGTACGTTTGCCGCCAGCTCGATTTCTCTGCGCGTCGGAGCTGCCCGTGCACAAACGACGTCAGCACCAGGAAGCCGAAAAGAATAAACGGAAAATAGAGCGCGAACATGAGCACGCGATAGGGCGTCAGATCGCTCAGCAGCGGATAGATGAACCGGTAATCGACGAGCGCCAGCTTCTCGCCCAGGAACTCGCAGAAATACAGATAAACAAAAAGCAGCAGCCCCAGCAGGACGGTGCGGCCAATCCTTCCCGGATCGAGTCCCCAGCGATCCCTGAAATGCGAGATGCCGAGGTCATACCAGCTAAGGCCGCCGGAGGCGGACTCCTTTCGATACCACCGCCGCAGCAGGATGAGGCCGACGATGTTGATGATGACGAACCACCAGACGATTGCGTCCACGAGCAGCATGGGAAACACCTTATCCACGCGGACAACGAACTTGTGTATCGCAAACAGCGTCATGATGAGCGGAAGATACAGCCACATGAGCGCCCCGTTGATTGCGGCGAACTTCCACCATTGCCTGTCCGGACAGGCCCAACCGAAGGTCTGCCTCTGGCGGATCGGCCTGAAGAAGCGGGTCCTCAGCGCGATCAGCCCAAGGGGAAGGAGCGAAAGGAAACCGGCCAGCATGGCCAGCAGCGTCATCGCCTCTTTGACGGGCCAACGCTGGTCGTCCTTGTCTTTCCACAGCTGTTCCGGCGGATTCAGGGCCAGACGCATCCAGTCGAGCGCCTCGGCGATACAAGCCCTGCTGTGCGACTCCTGCACATGGGAAATGCGCGTGACGAAGACACGGCGGGCCGTTCCCTTGGCGAAATCGCCGTAGGTGGCGTTGAATTGAGGGTTTGCGACCGGAAACGCGTTCAGCGTAGTTTCGGTTTTCATCCACTGCTCCATGATGTTCGTGGTGCCGGTGAAACGATCGCGGAACTCGTCGAACTCGCCGATGATCATGATCATGTTCTGCGGCCGGTCGCGCGTGGCGCGCTTGTCATAGGCGTTCCCGATGATGGCGACCGCCCGGATGGAGGGATCCGCAAGCGCGATCCAGTAGGAATACTCGGCCCCCATGCTGTGCCCCATCACCCCGACGCGGTCTGCATCCACAAAGGGAAGCGACGCAAGATACTTCGCCGAGGTGCGAGCCCCGAACGTTTGGTCGAAACGCGGATCGTCCATGTCATGCGGCGGGTCCGAGTTGCCCCTGCCGATGGCGTCGATACTGAGCGTTACGAATCCTCTTCGGCCCAGCTCGATGGCGTAGGCGTCGCCGCTTTCACGGTTGTTCTGGTATCCGTGGACAAAGAGCACGCCGGGGTGTTTGGCCTTTTCGGTCGCGGAGAGGGGCCTGAAAAGCTTACCGCGGATTCGGTTGCCGTCTTCATTCAGGAAATAAACATTGGATACCTCCACGGCACCGTTATCCGTTTGCACCCGGTGGGCCGTGAATACGGCGCCGATGAGCGCCAACTGAAAAGCGATGAAGACAATGAAGGCCTTGAGACTGCTCCCCCGAAGAAACAACTGATCGGTATTCATTCTGACCTCCTTCTCCCGGAATCGGCGAAGTTCGGAGGGAGCCATCCCTGCGCGCCTCGCCGGGCATATCGTTCCTGATAGATGCCTGCGTTTACCCGCACACCGTACATTTTCTTTCGCCGTGCATAGCACGAAAGCGAAAAAAAATCCTTAAAAATAGAATTTTGTGCCCTGCGGCTGTCATTTGGACTTTGAAATTGCGGTGAGTCAGGCAATATCAAAACATCAGACGGAGGTAAAAAATGTCTTTTCGGATACGGCGGTCATAAAACGCCTGTTCCGGGGCCGACAAGTTCATCCATTATTATTGACATGCGGAAGTTATGCTCCTATAGTCCCGGGCAAACAGAAAACTAGGGCGGGCGGTTGTGGAACAGGCCATGAACGAAAAAAAACTGTGGACAAAGGATTTTGTCACGATAGCCGTGATCAATGCCATTGTCTTTCTGACGCATTTTCTGCTGATCGTCACGATTGCGTCCTATGCCGTGGATGAATTCCACGCTTCCACAGACGTGGCGGGGCTCGTCGCGGGCGTCTTCATTATCGGCGCGCTGATCGGACGGCTGGGAACCGGGCGCATCATTGAAGGCATCGGCAGCAAGAAAGTTCTACTCGCCAGCACGATGCTTTTCATTGTCACTTCGGCGCTGTACTTCGCGGCCGTCAGCCTGTCTCTCCTGATCATCATCCGGCTGCTGCATGGAATCGTCTTCGGCACGGCCAGCACAGCCACCGGAACCATCGTCGCCCAGATTATTCCCCCGAGCCGCCGTGGAGAAGGCATCGGTTTTTACAGCATCGGCGCGATTTTAGCGGTGGCGGTGGGCCCTTTTATCGGCATCTTTTTGATTCACCACACGAATTTCAGGATGATCTTCGCTCTGACCTCGCTTCTGGCAATGACCAGCTTTGCCCTGTCTTTCGCGGTCAACAAACCGGTGTATGAGGCGCCCGCTCCGGAATTCGCCGCAGCGGACGGGCGATTCCGTCTTTCCGATTTTCTGGAATACAAAGCGATTCCTATCTCCCTGATCATCCTGATTATCGGTTTCAGCTATTCCGGCCTATTGACGCTCATCTCCCTGTACGCCAGGGAAATCCGTCTGGAAAAAGCCGCCAGCTTCTATTTTCTTGTGTATTCCGTCGCGGTTCTCGTCACGCGGCCGTTGTCCGGGCGTCTGATGGATATCCGGGGCGCCAATTTCGTCGTCTATCCCTGTCTGCTGCTTTACGCCGCAGGGATGCTGGTCTTCAGTCAGGCCACGGCGGGAATCATGCTCCTTGCAGCGGCAGTCCTGATCGCGATGGGGTACGGAAACTTTTTTTCCTGCGCTCACGCCCTTTCCATCCGGGGGGTTCCCCCTCACCGGATGGGGCTCGCGATTACAACCTTTTTTATATTCGTGGATCT
Organism: Smithella sp.; assembly: GCA_012510495.1. Taxonomy (GTDB): domain Bacteria; phylum Desulfobacterota; class Syntrophia; order Syntrophales; family Smithellaceae; genus UBA8904. Next base: position 61,391 of record JAAZHX010000308.1, on the reverse strand, counting down.
GGGATTTGGCGTCGGTCCTTATTTGCTGGGCGCGCTGGTTGGCGTCACGGGATACCGCGGCCTATACGTCATCATGACTTTCGTCATTCTGGCATCTATTCCACTTTACCATGTTCTGCTGGGAAGAAAGGAAAACCGTTTGCCCGCGCATGGACCGGATCGCTGATTCCGGACGGGACCAGCGCATCGCCGGAGAATGAAAGGAACAGGAGGAACAGCATGAAAAACGCATCGCCATTGGTCATTACCATCAGCCGGCAGCTCGGCTCCGGCGGCGCCTGCATCGGGCAGGAACTGGCAAAACGCCTGAACATTTTTTACGCGGACCGCGAAATCATCGACCGGGCCGCGCAACGTTTTTCGATGCTGGAAAAGGATCTGGCCTCACGCGATGAAAAGAAACTCTCTTTCTGGCAGTCCTTTATCCGGACACACGCCGCCGCACCGGACACCTATGTCAAACCCCAGATGCTGCCGCCTTCGGACTATGAACTGTTCAATACGGAAAGCGATATCATCCTACGCATCGCCCGGGAACGTCCGGCCGTGATTATCGGCCGCTGCGGTGCGCACGTTCTGCGAGGCCATCCGAATTGCGTGAGCATCTTCCTGCATGCCGACCGGCCGTTTCGCAGGGATCGGGTGATGAGGCTGTACAACGAGACGGAAGAAGCGGCCGGAAAAATCATCGACCGGAACGACAAGGAAAGAGCGCTCTACCATCGCACCGTGACCGGTCAGGAATGGTCCGATGCCCGGCGCTACCATCTTTCTCTCGCGACGGACAAGATCGGCCTTGACCGGTGCGTGGAATTCATCCTGAGCTACTTGGCCCTGAAAGCCTGACCGCATACCGCCGTATAAGTATCTTTCGCAAAACTCCGGCGGCTACCCAGCAAAAAGGGTCCGGTTTTTCGTTTTTGTCTTGACAACGGGAAAACCCTCATATTAGTTTCCGCAGGAAACGGCCATACGGGAAAATTTAATTCCGGTCTGCCGGACGGGGAGGCCGGAACCTTAGCGTCTGCCGGGGCAAAAACCCCCGAAAACAACAAACTCAAGGAAACGAGGTATCAAACATGAGTGGCACGGTTTTAAAGGAATTAAAGGACGGCGTTCTGCTTTTGACATTGAATCGCCCGGAGAGCAAAAACTCCTTCAACAAGGAGCTGTGGGAATCTTTTGCCGCGGAGCTGGATGCGGCGCGCGCCAATGACGACGTGACCGTGGCGGTCATCACCGGCGCGGGCAGTGATTTCTCGGCCGGCCAGGATCTGAAGGATTACGCCGTCTCCGGCAAAGCGCACAGCTACCGCATAACGGAACGCGCGGTCGTGGACTTTGACAAACCGCTGGTCGCCGCGGCCAAAGGGGTTGCCGTCGGGGGCGGCGCGACGATACTGTTCCACGCCGATGTGCTCTACGTCGGTGAAAGTCTGCGGATGCGCCTGCCCTTCAACAGCCTGGGCATGGCGCCGGAGTTCGCCAGCAGCTACATGCTGCAGATGCAAATTGGACCTCAGCGCGCGGCGGAGCTGCTGTTCACCACGGAATGGATTGACGCCGACAAGGCCCTGGCAACCGGAATCGCTTCCCGCAAGTTCAAGGATGACGAGCTTCTGTGCGCCGCGATGACGAAAGCCGGGGAGATTGCGCAATTGCCCCTGAGTTCCCTCCTGGAAACGAAAAGGTGCCTCAAAACCGCCCATCGGGCGGGCATCGAGGCGGCCTTAAAGGTCGAGCGGGAAGCGATGGACCGGCTGGCCGGCGGTCCGGCCAGCATCGAAGCCATGATGGCCTTCATGGAAAAACGCAAACCGAATTTCCGCAACCTGAAGTAAGGAATAACCGGGTCCGTTTTTCGATGCCCCGGCAGGCGGGCGCCCCTGTTCCCCGCCAAAGCCGTGTTGAAATCACGGATGTTCCCGACGCGGAAAAATTTTTACAGGCTGCCCAACGGAACCGTTGCGTTCGGCAAATGATTGGAGTATATACCGGGCGGCAGTATTCATAAAAAAAGGAGAAGGATTGTATGCCTGACTACAGGGCAAAAATCAGCGAAACGACGGACGGAGATCCCGAGCTTCATCATTATCTGGTAACCGCCAAAGATGAAGAAGAAGCGATAAAATACACCATGAAGTTCATGGAATGTTTTATCGACGACGACAACGATCCCGAAATCATCGAAAACGGATACACGTTTTACAACAAGGCCGTGATCGTCAGGCTCGAATCCATCAAAGAGACGACGAAAGACAAATTCAAGGAATTTCTCCTGAAGCTTCACACCATCAATATGCGTTGAACCGGCAGGCGGGTTGCATCAATATATCCGGCTGCGTCCGCTATGGGCACAAAGCGGACCGGAACGATCTCCTGGCGTTCAAGGAGGCCGTTCCTTTTGGTCAGCACCACCAGTTCCTGCACCCAGGATTCACCGACGGGAATCACCATCCGGCCGCCACAACACGCAGAGCGTTTTTGAAACCGCCCGCATGTATTCGGGCGCGGTCCCTTCCCTGCCGCTGGAAAAAATCTTCGGCGTGACCAGCTTTGAACTGGGATAGCGATCAAATGCCCTCTTTATTCCCGGCCAGAAGGAATGCAGAAAGTCGGCTTTACCGTTGGATCCGGCGAGTCAAACAAGCTTTTCAAAAATATTCCTGACGGCAGCAATATAGGCTTCGCGGTGATGGGTTTTGTTGATTTGCTTGCGGATTTTTTCTCTGTCCTTCAAAAAGCTTCCCGAATACGTCCAGAATTCCTTCATTTTATTCGTGATATGCGCGGGGCCGGACAGGATTTGTGAATACTCGGCAAACAAGTGATCGTGGAACGCCCGCAGGATTTGGACTTTTTCGGCATACGGCCTCGCGGTCTGAAACTTGATTTCTTCGGCCAGAAACGGATTGCCCAGCAGACCCCGGCCGATCATCCAGCGATGGACGGATCCGAAGCGTTCGGCAAGCCGTTCATACGTCTGAGCCTCAACAATGTCTCCGTTATAGACCACGCCGTGTTGCGACAGATCAAGACACTTCCCGAACCTGTCCAGATCGACATTCCCCTCGTACATCTGCGCGCCCGTGCGCGGATGGATGATCAGCTCGCGAAGGGGAAACCGGTTGAAAATGGGAAGAAGCAGCAGAGCGTCATCCGGATCTTTCAGGCCCAGCCGAAGCTTGATGGACAATTTCGGTTTTAAAGCAGACATCGCTTTTTCAAGAAAGGCTTCGATCCGCTCCGGGAAACAAAGCATGCCCGCGCCCCTGCCCTTCTTCACCACCATCCGGAACGGACAGCCGAGATTCCAGTTGACCTCGCCGTATCCGATGTCGAACAGCGCGTTGGCGAGCCGCGTAAAATCATCCGGGCCTGAGCTCAGGATCTGCGGTATCGTTGGAATCCCCGAATTTTGATCCGGGGAATAGTCTTTGAGCAGACTGCCGGGTTTTACGCTTTTTGTCGCGGAAAGAAAAGGCGCGACCGCCAGATCCACCCCCTTGAAATAAAGGGGGAAAATGTTGCGATAAATCCGGTCGGTCATTCCCTGAAGCGGGGCCAAATACAGAACGGGCAATGCTGGAATCCTCTGTTGGTTGAAATCATTGTTACGGGGATGGTTTTTCACGATTCCGGAATCTTTGTCAAGAGCTATACCTCTTTTTCGTTGACAGGGCATGCGGCTTCTCCTATAAAAGTCGCAAAATAAATTGGACTACACAAGGGGGCTTGTCATGAAAAAATCAACAATCTTAATGATTCTTTTGGTAATTTTCGTTATGGGCCTCGTCGGCTGCGGCAAAAAAGAAGAAGTTTCCGTAATCCAGGCAGCCGTGTGCCCCACGTCGCCGCCAAACCTGTTTGAAGAAAACGGGAAGTTTCAGGGCATGGATCTGGAAATCTTTGAAGGCTTCTGTAAAGCCAGAAACCGCCAGTACAAGATCACGTCCTATGACTGGCAGGGGATGCTCGGGGCTTTGATCGGCAAGCAGGCCGATGTGGCATTTTCGGCGATCTCCATTACCGACAAGCGCAGGGAAGTGATGGATTTTTCCAAACCTTACATGGATAACACATGGAATCTGGTGAGCCTCAAAAGCAGGAATCTTGTCGTCAACGATCTGGCCGATCTGAAAAAATACACCATCGGCTATCCGCGCGGCATGGCCTACAGCGATTTTATCAAGAACCAGATGGAACCGCAGGGCGTTTACAAGCTCAGCGACGTCAAAATGTATCCGACTTATAACGAAGTGCTGGCTGATCTGAAGAACGGCAATCTGGACCTGGCGTTTCTGGACGGTTCCGTCGCCTCGGTGTACAAAAAGAAAATGGATATCCGGGACAGCTATGTCTTTACGGGATTCGATATGTTCGGTTTTGCCTTTCCCAAGGGATCACCGCTGCGCGATGATTTTGACAAATATCTGGCCGCAGATCTGGGGCCGGAAAAGCTTAAAGTCATCGTCGACAAGTGGATGAAATAGAAGGATGTAAACCTGGCAGATGACTTTCTGGAAAATCCTCACGGTTCTTGCCGGAGGCGCCGGCTATACCATTTTAGTGACCATGGCCAGTATCGGCGCCGGCCTGACGGTCGGGTTGCTGCTGGCTGTCCTGAGTACGGTGCAATGGAAAGCGGCCAGGATGTTTCTGGCCGTCTATACGTATGTGTTCCGCGGCATTCCAATCCTCGTTCTTCTGTTTATTTTCTTTTTCGGTCTGCCGGGGATCGGCATCCGGATTTCACCGTTTGTGTCGATGGTTGCCACGCTGGGGCTGGTTTCCGGCGCTTATCTGGCGGAGGTATTCCGGGGGGCCATGGCTGCCGTCGCCCCTGATGAAATCCTGGCCGCCGAAGCGGCGGGGCTCAACCGGTGGGAGACTTTTCTTTACATTATTCTGCCCCAGATGTTTCGCATGTCCATTCCGGGCATGATCAACGAGTTTACCTCCGTTTTGAAATACACGCCTTTTGCTTACACGGTGGGGATTCCCGAAATCATGAAAGAGGCCATGAGCCTGGCCGCCCTGACGCTCCGGGGGCTGGAAATTTATCTGGCCGTCGGGATCCTTTACTTTTTGATTTACAAGCTGTTTGTGATGCTTTTCCTGACGCTGGAAAAGAAATTCCGCATTCCCGGACTGGCGCCCGAATAGGAAGGAACCCCAATGGCATTGATTGAAGTAAACAATCTGGTAAAAGCGTTTGACGGCAAGGCTGTTCTCAAGGGAATTAACCTGGAGCTTTCCGAGGGGCAGTCCAAAGTGGTCATGGGCACATCGGGATGCGGCAAGTCCACGCTGCTGCGCTGTTTAAACCTGCTTTTACAGCCGACTTCCGGCCGGATCATCTTCAAGGGGAAGGACATCACCCGTCCGGGCGTGGATATTCGCAGCGTTCGAGCAGACATCGGATTTGTGTTCCAACATTTTGCCCTTTACCGGCATCTGACGGTGGAGGAAAATGTGACGCTGGGCCTGCGCAAACTCAAGAAAATGAAAACAAAGGAAGCTGCCGAAAAAGCCGCGCATGAACTGGAGCGCGTCGGCATGGTCGAACACCGAAACAAGTATCCGGCACAGCTTTCGGGCGGGCAGAAACAGCGGGCGGCCATTGTCCGGGCGCTGGCCATGGACCCGGCTGTACTTTTTCTGGACGAGCCGACCTCCGCCCTCGATCCGGAAATGTCCCGGGAAGTAGTCACCGTCATCAACAAGCTTTTTCTGGAGAATGTCACCATGCTCTGCGTCACGCACGACGCGTTTCTGGCGAAATATATTTCCGACAGCATCATTTTTATGGATCAGGGCGTGATCGTAGCCGAAGACATCGCCGAGCGCCTCTTTTACGACCATGCCGATCCGCGCATTAAACATTTCTTCATGAGTGTTATCGATCACAGGTAGCCGTTATGGACGTTTTTTTAAAAGACCTGATTGCCTACTGGCCCCAGATTCTGGCAGGTTTGAAAAACACCGTTCTGCTCATGGGGATCATGTCATTGACGGGATTGATCGGAGGGATTGGCGTCTTTTACCTGACGCTCAGCAGCAACAAAACCGTGAGGACGTGGACAAACGGTTACGTTTCCTTTTTTATCGGGACGCCGCTGATCGTTCATCTTTTTCTCATGTATTATGGATTGCCGCAACTGGGTATTCGTCTGTCGGCATTTACCGTGGCGGTCATCGGTTTTACCCTGAATGTTTCCGCTTACAATGCCCGTTATCTGGCGACCGCCTACAACGGCCTGGATAAAACCGAACTGGAAGCCGCCCGGTCCCAGGGATTTACGCACCGGGAAACGTTTCGCCTGATTATTGTGCCGCAGGTGATGCGCATGTCCGTTCCTTCACTGACCAACCAGGTGATCCAGAACCTGAAAGACACTTCCGTGGCTTTTCTAATTCAGTACCATGACTTTTTCGCCCAGATGCAGGAAGTTGCCTCCACCAATTTTCAATTTTTCAAAGCGTATATGACGGCCGGACTGGTTTACCTGGCGCTGATTTCCGTCATCGTCCTTGCGGCGCGAAGACTGGAGAAACGGATCGCGCTGCCCGGCCTTGCAACCTAAAAACGCTAAGGGAAATAACCGTCTGGAACAAGGGTTGCGCCCCCCTGTCCTGTTGTATCACGCCCTGACCCCAGGCAAAGAAATCACGACGCGCCGCACAAGTATCCCGGGTTTCAGTCGAGGAATTCCCTGATCTTTTCCGCCAGCCGCGCCAGATCCTCCCGCCCCAGATCCAGGGAAACCTTGCCGCCGCCCGGATGAGCGAAGGTCAGCTCCGCGCCGTTTTGCGTTTTTTCTGCCTGCCATTTCGTTCCCGCCGGAAACCTGACCTGCCCGGCAAGCCAGTCGTCGGCCTCGAATTCGGCAATTTGAATCAGAACTCCGAAACCATGCCGAGGATGAATGAAAATTTCTTTCCAGATGCCTCCCGGATATTCGTTGAATCCGAAAAAGGGAATCCCGTGAGCTTCCAGATGAACCATCGCCCTGCGGATGTCCAGCGTCTGCAGGGTGATGTGGTGAACCCCCGCCTCCCTTTCCTTCAAAAAACCGTCCAGAAAGCTTCCGGGCCCGGTGGGAGAAATGATCTCCAGGCGGGATAAATCGCCCAGGGAATAAATCTGCCAGAAAAACTTGGAGGCGGGGTCGGCCATGCCGGCCCCCGCAACCGCTCCCAGAACGTCGCGGAAAAAATGCTCGGCTTTTTCCTTTTGCCGGTCATTTACCGCGATGGAAACATGATCAATGCGTGAAATCATTTTTTCATCTCCTTTATGAATTTTCAGACATGAAAAAATCGCGGGGCCTTTTCGTGCGGACCCGCGATTTCGTTGCCGGTTGCGGCAGAAGTTTCCCCTGGAGCCGGCGCGCCGGTTTGTCGCGGCCTCTACTGGGCCGGCATGACGGTGAAGACGCCGCGCGGATCCACCTCGGTGCGGATGACCTTTAAGGCCTCGGGCGTAATCAGCCTGGTTTCGGGAATCTCTCCCTCGGGTTTGAGAAGTTCAAAACCGGTGAGCTGCTGGGCCAGTTCAAAGGTGACGCCGGGGGTCAGGGATTGGGCCTGCATGCGCTTGCTGACCGGATGAAAATCATAGACGCCCCAGGGACTGATCACCGCGGCGGGGCCGTTGCCGATGAGGCCCGCCTCCCTGCGGGAATCGCCGCCTTCGAGCCAGCCGACTGACGTGATGAAATCGACTCTTTCCGGAAATTTTTCCGGCGTCTGGAGTCCGACCAGAACCATCTTCTCGGTGAGCGACGACAGATCGTTGTTGCCGCCGCTGCCGGTCAGGCGGACTTTGGGATGATGGTAATCCTTGCCGATCATGTGGGTGTTGATGTTGCCGTACATATCCACCTGGGCGAACCCCAGAAACCCGATGTCCACATAGCCGTTGTAACTCTGTGCAAAGGAATAGGACATCTCCATGATGGTGGGGGATTTGCGCCAGGTCATGGGACAGCCGACCGACCAGGGCATATCGCCCTCAATCGGGTCCTGCCCGCCGGATTCATAAACGAGCGTAATGTTGGGGGCGTGGGTTTTCTTGGCCAGAATCCCCGCCACCATGGGGATTCCCGTGCCGATATAAACAATCGAATGGTCTTCGATCTGCTGCGCGATAATATAGGCCAACGTCTCGAGTGGATTGGCCGGTGCGTTTAAGTCTCGCATAATCTGCTCCTGTCCTAATAGTAAATTCCTGAATCATGCTTCAGGGTGTATTCCTCGTAAGAGAAATCAATGTCTTCGTTGTCGGCTTCCGCGGCCTTGGTCTGGCGGCGGGCCTCGGCGATCCATTTGGCGCCTCCCAGCTTGTCCACAAATTCGAACTGGTTTTTGACGCCCATGATCCACTCATCACAAAAGGCCTTGTTGTTTTCCGCGGATGAACCGCCGAAACGCATGCACTTTTCCCACCATTGCCTCGGCCAGTAATAGCATCCGGGCATGCTGCCGGGCAGCGCTCCAAAAGGCATTTCGACCACGGCATCGGCATAGAAGAACGGGATGATCTGCCCATGTTTGTTGTAGCGGATATCGTTTTCGGGAACGATTTCCTCCGCCGTGATGATCAGTTTACGCGCCGCGGCCGCCGCCGCGAGGTCGTTCACGGCGGGTCCGTAAATGTAGGCATTGCCGTACTTATCGGCCGCGTGACAATGAATGATCGACACATCGGGATAAATAGCCGGCACAAATACAACCGGATCAGAAACACCTTTCAGGGGATTCTGGACAACCTTGAGATACGGGTTATAGCGGACGATGTCACTGCCGAGCATCTGTTTGCTGAAAACGCCGGCAACGCCAAGCTGGGCGGCCTTGAATGCCTGGGCCACGCCGCCGTGGCTCCATTCGGAAAGAATCGTGATCTTGCCGGCTTTGAGCGCCCGGTCATAAACCTTATCGATTCCGCGCATTTCCGCTCCGGTGTAGGAACTGTGGGAATGCGTCACCAAACCGTAGGTGATAAAAAAACTCTGATTGGTATTGGGCGCTCCGATCATCTGCAGGTTCTTTTTTCCCTGCCTGATGATCTCGTGAAAGGCCTGATGCGGCGTCCTCACATAGGAAAAACCGCCGTCCGTGATGATGTCGCCATCCTGGACAAAGGCATCCACTGCTTCGCCAATCGTCATCCGTTTATCTTTCTTTCCATGTTCCTTTTTCAAATGCGCCGCGCGCGCTGATTCAAAATCAACCAGGCGATCCAGAACGGATGTATCGCCCAGTTTCAGATTCGCGACGGCTTCTTCGTTGTAGAGATATTTTGCCATCTCTCACTCCTCCTCTTTGTATTAACCCAATATGTTCCCTCACATTATAAGCCCTTAAAAAGACTACTATCCCGGCCCGTTAAGGCCAGGATTTATCTTTTGGCGTTGCCCGGCAGTGGTGATCGAAAGACTTTGATATCCTTGACGGTTTTACTTACTTGTCTTTTGAGCCGTTGGAATTGAACCGGTTGTCGAATTGATCGTACTGCTCGAAAATATCCTTCAGGTCAACATCATGGTCTTCCAGAACAACGTACTGCTGCCAATCTTCGTCTTTTCCTATTTCCTTCGGTTTGACCAGAGCGTCGTCAAGATTGGCGGTATAAACGACATTCTGAACGGCATTGGGATCGATCAGCGAAGAAATGTAATCTTTTTCCTTGGAAGAATCCGCGCCCATGCCGAAACTCTTGTAGGGATGATTAAAGGAAGGAAGGCGGTCGATAAACTCCTTGCGGTAGAGTTCCGTCGTGAACATGCCTTCATTCCTGCTGGTATGCATGATCGTTTCCAGCTGCGTCAGTTTGTTTTCACGAATGCTGCTCCGCACCGATGATGAGCCCCGCAGAATGGACAGGACCGGCACGCGAAAGCCCGCTCTCTCGATATGAACCAGCTGCTGAATGATCAACCAGGAAAACGAGGAGGCAAACTGATAGCGAATGATTTCCTGGCCCTCTCCGGAAACGCAATTATTGATCCGGTAAACGGCGTCTTCCGCGTCCGTGGCGTGGAGGGTTCCGAAAACCAGATGCCCGGACTCGGCCGCCGTGAGAGCGGTCCGAATGGTATCCGGTTCCCTCAGCTCTCCGACAAAGATGATGTCCGGATTTTCCCGCAGGCAATCCAGCAGCCCCTGGTTGAACGACGGCACATGAATGCCCACCTCCCGCTGTTCGATAAACGCTTTCTTGGGTTTGAACCGGTATTCAATCGGATCCTCGATTGTGATGATATGGACCGGCCGGGTCCGGTTGATTTCTTCAATAATGGCCGCTATCGTGGTCGATTTGCCCGATCCCGTGCTGCCGCAGACCAGCACTATTCCGTTGCGGAGATCGCAAATCTGGTTGAGGGAGGGGTGGAGGTTCAGCATGGTCACGTCCGGAATCGTTTCAGGAAGCAGGCGGATGGCCAGACTCAACCCGCGCGTTGTGTAAAACGCGTTGATCCTGACCCGTACTTCCTGCAAAGACATCGCGAAATCGACCGACCAGCGTTTCCTAAGGGTAAAGAGCTGGCGATCGGTCAGCATTCCCTTAACCAACCTGTCGATTTCCGTGTGCGCCCATTTCACATTTTTATCGGCATGAATCACGCCATCCCGCCGGAAGACCAGCGGATACCCCCCCGTGATGTGCAGATCCGAAATTTTCTGCCTGATGGCCGCAAGAATCAGATCACTGAAACGTTTATCCATAGACATCCTGTTGTGCTCTCCTCAAATCCGACTCCCGGGAGCGTCGCCGCTCCCTGAATCCGAATATTTAACTGCGGAAGCTATAAAAGAAAAACCGTCCGCCGTCAAGCGGAAAGGGGGGGCGCAAAACAGGACGGAGACTCTCCGCGGCGTCCCGGCAAAACGTCCTGACGAACACCTCTCGCCCTGGCGCCTCTCGTCGGCCGGGAGATCAAGTTTTGTCTTGACTTATCAAGGCGCCGGTTTTACAAATTCATCCCGTATTCCGTGACTGAAGAAACGGGGGAAAACCATGAAAAATAAAAGACACTGGCTGATTGTGGCGATTCTGGGAATGATGCTCGCTTACCCGGTATTCGGCAGGCCGGCGTCCGCCATTCCAGAGGATTTTCTGAAAACGGGCAGCGACAACAGCGGCTACAACGGGGAAAGTCCGGGAAACGTCATCATTGAATTCCGACCGGGCCAGTGACGCTCCGACCGGAAATCCCGGACCGGCTTTCAACTTGACACCCATGGTCAAATTCAGTATGCATAATGGCGTTTGCTGCTTGCAAAAATATTATGAAGGTATGACTTTCCTGAAAAAATGGACCCTTTTTCTTTGCGTTCCCATCGAATATTTATCGTCCCGCAACATTCACCGGGGCCCGAGCTTCCCGTCCCCGGTAAAACCACCAAAGGAGGAATCCACATGTCATTACTGGCCTATTTAAGCCCGTCCTGGCGCGACGAGGCGCTTCAAAAACTTCAGTCGGAGCTGACTCCGGAAAAAATGAACAACGTCACCACCTCCATGTCCAATATTTATAAAAACTGCCCCGGCGGCAGCGAGCAGTTTCTTTTTGTCGAATGCCGCGACGGGAAGGTCACCCGCGTCGAAACGGGCTCGGGCGAACCGCCGCAGGCGGAGTTCCGCATCATCGGCGACTACGACACCTTCGCCCGGATTTCCCGCGCGGAGCTGGGCGCGCAGAAAGCGCTGATGACGGGAAAACTCAAACTCAAAGGCAACCTGGCCCGAGCGCTCAGGCTGGCCGCCGTCGCCGACCGCCTCAACAAGGTGCTCGCCAAGATTCCAACACAGTATTAGAAGGGAGATTGCATCATGACCAGAATACTGGACCCCACCGATAAATATTATATCGACAACCCCGGTCGTGTGAAGGCGATCCAGGCCGAAATGGCCCGGCGCGGTATTGACGTATATCTCGGCTCGCGCATCCGCACCATGAGCTTCGTCCTGGACACATTTTGTCCCTGGCGCAGCTACGTCATCATTCCGCCCGAGGGACAGCCCACCTATTTTACGTTTGTCGTGGACGCCCTGCGCGTGGGCGACGAAACCTGGCTTGATCCCGACCATGTCCGTGCCTACGGGCCGATGGGCGGCATGGATCAGGTGTCCGCCATTTCGGATTTTATCAAAGAAGAAATCGGCATCCGGAAGGGCCGCCTGGGCTTTGAAGACGGTATTTCCACCTACACCGCCGAGGGGAATCTCTCGCACTGGGAATACACGCATTTTAAAGACGCGCTTCTCGATTTTGAATGGGTCAATTCGCACGATATTATTGACGCCTTGTCGCTCATCAAGGACAAGGGCACGATCGAACGCTTCCGCAAAGCGTCGCTGATTGTGGATGAAGGCCACAAGGCAGCCCGGGAAGCCCTTTCCAACGGAGGCTACAAGGGCATGACGGAAACCGTGATCGCAGGCATCGCCGCACTGGCCATGCGCAGGGCGGGCAGCGTTTCCGAATGGAACTTTGCGGGGCTCAATGAAATTTCCAGCGGCGTCCGCACGGGACTGGGGGCCTGCACGCCGCCCACAACCAAAGAAATTCAGGCGGGCGAGCCGTTGATGCTGGATTTTCACGCCATGTTCAAACTGGCGCTGGGCGACCACTCGCACAATTATCTCATCGCTCCGGCCACCAAAAGACAGCGCTGGCACGCGGATAATTTTGTCGCCATCATTCAAAAAGTGATTGACAACTACCGGGCCGGAACAACCCCCGGAACCCTGGTCGCTATGATGATGGACTTCGCCGAGTCCCGCGGCTGCGGCGATTTCATCCAGCCCGCCTGCGAACACGGCATCGGCCTTTTCGGTGACGAGTGGCGTATCGGCGCCGTCGTCAATCCCGACCTTCCCTACTGGACGGATCAGGATCACGTCTATCAGGAAAACGAAATGGTCGTCTGCGCGATGCAGTACGCCTCGCCCGACGAGCATATCGGATTCCGCTATGAAAACGACATCGTCATCACCCGTGACGGCTGCGAGGTCCTGTCGAAATACCCGCTGGGGATCGAGGAGATCTCGTAAATCGGGACAGATGCGAGAATCATGGAAGCCTCCCGTTTCACATGACAACCTGAGAGGCTCGCAACCCACGAGGGAAGAGAGGAACAAACCAGCCAACGAATTGCCGGGGTAAGCTCAAGGATGTCAAGTATGTAAAAAAGAAATGCCGGTCGTGTCGTCGCAGCCGGCCTGTTCATGATCCTGATGGTTCCCGGAGTTTCAGCGGCACAAGGCGCAGGTAACGCCAGAGAAGCCTGCTACCAATACCATTCCCAGATCAAGTCCCCGAAGGAAGGCTCCAAACATGCCGCGCTCTCCTGCGATATCTGCCACAGCGGCGTCAAAGAGCATCTGCAGGGTTTCCGGAACAAGCCGGTAACGGCCATCGATCATCGCATCGAAAAAAGGCGTGGACATCCTGACCCGGGTCAGGGCAACCAAATGACCTACCGAAGATTGTCCTGATTACGAAGCCTTCAGCAAATCCTTTTTCGCGACGGCCGCTTGGGTAAACATTCCTTTGGACACCAGCTTTTCCAGCCCGTCGGAAACAGAAAATACCTCGGCTTCGACAACTTTGATCTTTTTCCCGTTGTTGATCACTTTTGATCTGCATATGATGACCGGACCGGTAGCCGGCTTTAAATAGTTGATTTTAAATTCTACCGTCAGAATGCGGAATTGATCGGATACCGTCGTAAAGGACGCGTATCCTGATGTATGATCCGTCATGGCTGCGATCACGCCGGCATGAACAAATCCGTCCTGCTGCCGGTGTTCCTTACGCACTTTCAGGCAGGTTTCAAACAGACCATAATCCGCGCGAAGAACTTCCACCCCGCAGAAAGCGATGAAACCCTGAACAAAATCTTTCTTTAAAAATTCAATCCGATCAGACGACATAGATCTTCTCTATTTTCAAAAAGAGCTGAGCTCTTTTCCCTCGGAAACAGCGGGTCTGAAAAATGTAGTGCGGACCTTCAGGTCCGCCAACATCATGCCCCTTGCCCCGCGCGAAAAAAGCGCAGCCAATAACCTGAAGGTCACGAGCGCTACGCACCACAACAATCATTGAGCAATTGCAGGGAACGGTTGCGACCACCCTTTCGGGCGGCAAGACCGTCCACTGCGCCTTTTCCTATACGTCCCAGATAAAGATCACGCCGCTGGTCGGGAAGACCCATTCTTCGGGGGCGATCCGGATGTGGATGGACCGGCCGCGGCTGGCCCGGATATCCGCGCGGGGATGGCGGCCGGCAAAAAAACTTTCCGCCCGGACGTTGCGGAGGCCCGCCTGTTCGTAATGGAAGTTGATCTCCAGACCGCGCGTCGGGTAGAGCAGATACACGGGGAAAGTCCGGTTGCGCTTGGATTTCTTGGTGAGAATCTCTATTTCAATTTTCACTTCCCGGTTGATTTTTGACTTCAGCCTGTCGCTCCCGCACCAGACTTCATAGCCCCTGGCGGTCTTTCTGGCCTGTGTGATCGGGATATCTTCTCCGTCGATGCGCATTCTTTCTACGGTAAAATCGCGCTCCACCACCAGATCGTCGCCGCCGAGAATCCAGCGGTATTCGCAGTGCTCATCCTCGATCAGCGCCTCGAGCTGCGCCCGGTCCGAGGCGCAGCCGATCATGAACACGTCGCTGCGGATCGTTTTTTTGTATTCGACATGCGTCCGCAGTTGAAAGTAGGCGTCCGCGCGCTTCCGCTGTTCCCCGCCCGGGGGAATCTGTGCGATGGAGATGTCGTAGCGGAAAGAGGACCGCAGCTCGAGCTGCCGGTCTTCCTTACCGAAAAGCGTCTCGAACATTTCATAATAGATGGCGTCGCCCAGCTCCTCGCTGCTGGTGCGCGTCTGGAAGCATTGGCGGATGATGCCGTCGATGCGCGCGAGGGATTTTTCCTCGCCGGGAATGAAAATCCGGCGCAGCCTCGGCTCCACGGCGTCGGTTCTTCCCTTTTGCAGAAAAACGCGCGGCGCGCGCTTGCCGAGCGCGCAGAGAATTTCATAGCTGATCGTCTGAGCCCGGGCGGCAATTTCATTGGCGCTGATGTATTCGTCTTTTTGCCGTCCCAGCAGGACGACTTCATCGCCCACGACGCAGTCGGGAATATCCGTCACATCCAGCGTGCACATGTCCATGGACACCCTGCCGATGACCGGGGCGCGTCGGCCGCGGATCAGGGCTTCGCCGCAGTTGGACAGGAGAAACGGGTAGCCGTCGCCGTAGCCGACCGGGATGGTCGCCACGCGTGTTTTTCCCTGCGTGATAAAGGTGCGGTTGTAGCCGATGCCGTAGCCCGCGGGAAATTCCTTGACCAAAACGATCGTGGTCTTAAACGACATGACGGGCGTCAGAGCGGCTTTGTCCCGGGTTTCGTTCGAGGGATAGATGCCGTAGGTCATGATGCCGGGCCTCGTCATCTCCAGCTTCAGACCGGGATAATTCAAAATCGCACCGCTGTTGTCCATGTGGCGAATGGGAATGGAAATGCCCCGGCGCGCAAGCTCCGCCAGCAGCTCTGAAAACAGCTTCCACTGCCGTTCGTTGTAGTGCGTCAGATTTTCGCTGGCCGCGAAATGGCTGAACAGGCCTTCCAGAATCAGATGGGGCAGCGTCAGAATGCGCTGAATCATATCCAGGACTTCACTGTGCATCGTGCCCCCCCGGCCCATGCCGGTGTCCACTTCCACGTGAACCGGCAGCTTCCGACGGGCGCGGGCGAGCCGGCTTTCGAGCGCCTCGGCAAATTCCGCGTCGGACACGGACGGCGTCAGGTTGTATTTGATCATGTCCGGAATTTCCGACGGAATGGAGGGGCCCAGAATGACGATGGGCGCTTCAATGCCGCTGACCCGCAACTGAACGCCCTCGTCGGCGTTGGCCACGCCCAGCATCCGCGCGCCTGCCCGCAGCGCGGCATGGGATATTTCAATTGCGCCGTGGCCATAGGCATCAGCCTTGACGGTCTGCAGGAAATCCACGCCAGGTCCGGTCAGGCGCTGAATTTCGCGCAGATTCGCGGCGAAAGCATCTAAATCCACTTCCACCCAGCTGCGGTATTTCTGCTCGTTTCCCGGATTCATTTCTTCGTCATGACAAACACGCCGTCCCACGGTTCGGCAGGCGGGTTCTCTTTCAGATTTTTGCACCGCTCCACATACATCTTTGACGAATAGTCGTCGGGCCGCGAGGCTAAAACGCCCTGGAACTCGGCAATCGCCTCATCCCATTTTGCTTCCCGGTAGAGCGTCAGGCCCCTGGCAAAGCCTTCCAGCAGGTCTTTAAACGCCGCCTCGTCTTTCTTTTCTCCCAGCAATTCGTAGATTTTGACAGGTTTCATCTTGCCCTTGACGCGGACTCCGTCGAGTTCGCGGCAGCACATGGCGTCCTTCACCTTTTCGTAGGTGAACTCGCTGATGATGACATTGGTGCCGTATTCTTTGTTGATTCCCTCCAGCCTAGCACCCAGGTTGACCATGTCGCCCATGACTGTGTAGTCAAAGCGCATTTCCGATCCCATGTTGCCGACGACCATGTCGCCGGAATTCAGCCCGACGCCGATGTCGAACACGGGGCGCCCTTCCGCCTTCCATTTTTCCTGCAGTTTGCGCAGCTCTTTCATCATGGCCAGCGCGGTTCGGCAGGCCCGCAGGGCATGGTCCGGCTGGTCCAGCGGCGCGCCGAAGACCGCCATGATGGCGTCGCCCATGTACTTGTCCAAAAGCCCGTCGTAATGGAACACCTGGTTCGTCATCGTCGTCAGGTATTCATTAAGCAGGGCGACCAGCTCCTCCGGCGTCATTTTTTCAGAAATCGTGGTGAATCCCCGAATGTCCGAGAACAAAACGGTCAGGTCTTTCTTGTCGCCGCCCAGCTTGAGCTTGTTCGGGTTCTTGAGCATTTCATTGATGACCGACGAGGTCAGATAGTACTGGAACGCCCCGCGGATTTTCTTCTTTTCCCGCTCTTCCTTGACATAGTGGTAAACCGTGATGCCCAGATAAATCGTCGCCATCGTGATCAGCGGATAGACGAGGTTCAGCCAGGTATTGAAGGTGAAAAAGATGAAGAAATTGATCCCGGCAAAGGCGGCGATCATCAAAAAAGCGGTGACCATGCCGGTGATCGGCCGCAACCGGGGAATCAGAAGCCCCAGAATCAGTCCGAAAAGAACAATCGAGCAGATGTCGATGAAACGGGTCACGGAAGAGTGAATGAGAAAGTTTTGGTGCAGAATATTGTCGATGGCGTTGGCGTGAATTTCAACGCCGGGAAACGTGGAGGAAAAAGGCGTCACACGCAGATCGTAAATGCCGATGGCGGTTGCGCCGACCAGGACGATCTTGTCGCGGAAGGCATCCTTCGGAAGCCGGTCGGCCAGAATGTCGGTAATGGAATAATGGGGAAACGTCTGTGGCGGTCCCATGTAATTGATCAGCAGCTGCCCCGATTCATCCGTCGGAACCACGATATCGTCAAGGGCCACGCTTTTTACGCCGAAAGGCTCGATATTCAGCGACAGATTGGGAAAATCGAGATAGGCCAAAACCAGGGAAACGGCCAGGGACGAATAGTAATTGTCTTCAAAGGCAATCACTAGGGGCGACCAGCGGTTCGACCCGTCACTGTCCGGAAGGGCGTTGAAATAGCCGCTGTTGCGGCCTGCCGCGGACAAAGAGGAGATGTTGGCTTCCGGAGCGAAGGCGCGGGGGATACGGGCATCGCTAGGCTGGCCCGAGGCGGAACTGACCATTGAATAGCGGGAATTTTCTATGCGCCGGGCGTTTTGTGCGATGCGTTGTTCCGTGAAATGCGCCAGTTCTTTATCGGCACCCCCGCGCGTAAAATGAAAAAAATACCCCAAGGTAACATTGCCGGCATCTTTCATAGCGGAAGCGAGAATGGCATCGGTATCCGCTCCGGCTCTTTTCCTGCGTAACAGATCGAGGACGCCGGAATGGGAAACGCCGCTTTTTTCCATTTCGGCCCAAAGCGCGTCAATGGTTTGCAGATTGGTGTTGATGTCCGGTTCGGAAAACACAATATCGAAGCCGATCGCTTTGGCGCCGTTTTGCTTCAACTTTCGCACCAGTTGCGCGATCGTTGTCCGGGGCCAGGGCCACCGGCCCAGTTCGGAAAGGCTTTTTTCATCGATGACGGCAATGACGGTCTCGTTGCCGGGCTTCAGATCGCCGCGTGACGCGATGCGCAGATCCAGTGTTTTGAGCTCCACCAGGCGCAGAAACTTGAAGTCCATCAAAAACAGCGCCAGCGCGATCAAAATGACAAAAAGCGTAATTTTCAGCGGCGTAATCTGCAACGGGTTCTTCATTTTCTGATTCATGCCGCACCCCCTCTTCGGGCGCAAATAATACCAGAGAGCCCTGCAAAGTCAAGATGTCCTTTGGTTTTAATTTGGCGCGCTTTGCCGTTTCCCGATCCGGCGGCCGGGGGGCGCAAGGCGCGAATAAAAAAAGCGCCCCCGCGCATTCAACGCTTGAAAGAAAATCGGTTTTGCACTACAAATCAATCCACCGGATACGTCAGGATCGGAAGGAAAAACTCATAAACGACAAGGAGGGACAGCAAATGTCAAAGGTAAAACCCGGTGATATTTTACGTTGCGAAGTATGCGGACTTGCGGTCATTGTAGATGAGGAATGCGGGTGCGCTTTTGCCGATCTGATCTGCTGCGAAGAGCTCATGGCCAATAAAGGTCCCCGGCCGCCAAAGAAAGCAGCGGCGGCGAAGAAAAAAACCGCGGTGAAGAAGGCAAAACCAGCGGTAAAAAAACCGGCGGTAAAAAAGGCTCTTCCGAAACCGGCTGCCAAAAAGAATCCGGTAAAAAAATAATCCGACCGGATCCGGTTGCGGTGCGCGGCTATTTTTTTCCGCCCAGCATAGCCCCCAGGACCCCGCGGACAATCTGTCGTCCGACGGTTGAACCGATCGTCCGGGCCAGGCTCTTGGCCGAGGCCTGAACGAGACCGTCTGTTTTTCCGCCGCGCGGCCCGGTGCGTCCGAACAGCGAATCTCCCACGGCGCCGCCCAGAATGCCGCCCTGCGCCGCCGACTCCTGCTTGCCGGTCGGGACTTTTCCGGCTTCAGACTGCTTGTCTTCAGTCACGGAGGCCCGCAGCTTTTCGTAGGCGGATTCCCGGTCCAGAGTTTTTTCGTAGTGCCCGTAAACCATGGACCGTCGAATGACCGCCTGCAGGGCGTCGTAACGCGGGTGGAAATGTAGCCCGCGCGGCGGCGTCAGTCCATGTGCTCCAACGACAGCTTCGCCGGCTGTTTCCCCAGAAGCACCATGCCGAAATGCTCGTATTTCTCGCCGGTTTTCACATCCATGTCGTGCCAGCGCGCCAGAAACTCCCGTTCGCGCAGCCAGGTGCGGCGAATGGTGGCCGGATCCTCGAACAGCAGCACATCCTTGTTGAGGCCGATCACAATGGCATAGTGGCCGTTGTCCCAGTCGCGGCGCCAGTCGTCGAGGGTCATGTAGCGGTCCGCCCAGGCCTGCAGGAGAACGATGACCGGCGTGCCCGCGTCCACAAACTGCTTCACCTGATTGAGCGACCACTGTGTTCCCGATTTGACTTCAAAGCCGTAATGCTGCGCGGCCGCGATCATGGCTTTGGGCGGCGTTCCGCTTTCCTCCGTCGTGCCGAGCGTCTGCATCAGCTCGTCGCGGTCCGCCTCCACGCCGTAATATGTCATCACCGTCTGAAGCGCCTGCACGCCGCAGTCATAGTCATAGATCTGCTTGCCCAGGTGCAGATCGATCATCGTGACCTTCTGCGATTCCTGAAGCGACTGAAGCGTCTGCGCGAGCGATTCGGCAAACGCTCGCCTCAGCCGGTTGATCCGGCCGACATCCGGTGTCCCGTCGCTGTTCTTATAGAGATTTTCGTTGGTTTCCTGAATGAATGCGGGAGCGCGCGCGCCGACCCGCTTGAGGGCATTGACCGAGTGCGCGGCGCAGATATGGCCGTGCACCGCGACATATTCCGAAGCGTTCACGGTCACCAGCGCATCGGGCAGCCGTTTGCGCAATTCATCGGCATATGTTTCCACGATGACGTCGGGGCAGTAGTGCAGCACTTTTGCCTCGCGTTGGGTATGCTGAACATTCATCAGATCGATCTGGTTGGTGGCCACGCCGCGGGCGGTCACGGTCGAATGGCCGTCAAAGAGCAGGGAGGCGCCCGCGGAAATATTTTCTTCAATGCCACGGTGGAAAGGTTTCAGATACTTGTCCGACCAGGCCGCCCGCATGGAAGGCGACGGCTCATAGGCGCTACGGTAAATCGGACGGCCGAAAACGTCCCGGACCGGCACGGCTTCATCCAAATCGGCGGGATCGCGGTTGGCGTCCAGCAGAATGCTGCAGTAGGGGAAAACCAGCTGGCGGTTTCCCAGAATATCGCGAAAGTCATACAGCCACTGCGTGTACCAGTCTACGTTTTTGAGCAAAGCGGAAAACTCATCCGTCAAATCCTCCAGAGAAATCTCCGGCGGGATCACGACGCCGCTGTGGCCGGCGACCACCAAAACATCCGATCCTGTCATAATTTTTACTCCTGATGACGGCCGTCTTGAAAAGGACTGTTCCGTCAGGCAAGGCATTGTAACCTTTTCCCCCGTCTTTGAAAACACCAAATAAGATGACTGTAGGGAACAAATTATTTGTCCGTTTTAGTAGCACATAAACTGTCCGGTTGATAATGAAGCGGCACAGCAATAGCGGACACCTCGAAAAGCATAATATGGGGACTAACCATCATGCCCGTTCGGGCACAACAAAAGATGAAAATATCCGGCCACTTGCGGACAATTTCATGTAAAATAATTTGAGGTGAGCTATGACAACACAAAGAAATAGTTATTCAAGACAGTTTAAAATTGATGCCGTGAAACTGGTGACTGATCAGGGGTACAAGATTTCAGAAGCCGCCCGTAATCTTGAGATTAATCCGAATTTATTGGGGAAATGGAAAAACCAGTTAGCGGTGGAAAATGACCAGGCTTTTCCCGGCAAAGGCTATATGACCCCAGAGAAAGAGGAGCTCCACCGGCTTCGCAAGGAAAATCAACGTCTTCGCATGGAGCATGAAATCTTAAAAAAGCCGCGGCCTTCTTTGCGAAAGAGTCGATGTAAATATGACTTTATCCGGCAGCAACACAAGGCCTATCTCATCACTGTTCGGATCGCGGCAGCCAATACGCCGGTGGTGATTACCAGAAACTTTTGGCGACCTACGGCATGAACTGCGGCATGAATCGAAAAGGCGATTGATGGGACAATGCTGTTGCAGAGGGCTTCTTTCACAGTTTGAAAACCGAGTGGACTTCCGGGATGCTTTATCGTAGCCGGAAGGATGCCGGAAGTGATGTGATACATTACATTGAGATGTTTTATAACAGCCATCGCTTGCATTCTTATTTGGGATACAAAAATCCGAATGAGTTTGAAAATAATTTTATGTCGGCAAATGCGGCTTAACCGGGTGTCCGTTTTTACTTGACCAGATCAACGGGCGCCTTAATTCAGCATTTTTCTCCCCGGCGCATTTCCTCAATTTATTGTTTTATGGTTTCGTAAAAAACTTGATCTCTGAGCTTTCCGAAGTGAAAAGATGATAAATTCAAAGAGCTTCACAAAAACTCATGGCGTGTAATTCTGATCTTATTGCCTGCGACTCCGGCAAACATTTTATCTTTATTTCTGCAACTATTTGCCGGCGGATGTCTGTTTCAAGCTTTACATAATCTGTTTACTTTTCCGCATCATTTCATTTTCAAAAGCCGTGAGCGCAAAAGGAAATGGCGTGAGGCTTCTTTTGATAACACCCTGCAAGAAAGATATTGCTAAACCGTAGTTGGTTATAGGAACACCCGCTTCGACAGCTTTGTGCATGCGGTTGAGCATTTCACTACGGTTCACCATACAGCCGCCGCAATGGAAAATAAGTTTATAGTCCTGAATGTTTTCCGGGTAGTCCCGGCCGCAGCTCACGTCGATTTGCAAATCACCACCGACATACCGGCGAAGCCGGCGCGGGATTATCACCCGTCCTATGTCGTCCTCGAGAGCATGATGGGAGCAGACTTCGGCGATGAGTACACGGTCGCCGGGTTTCAGTTGATCAATGGCCGCTGCGCCTGCAGCCATAACGGCAAGGTCTGATTTCTGCCTGGCAAACAAGATGGAAAAAGTCGTTACCGGAATTTCTCCGGGCACGTTTGCTGTGACTTTCAGAACCGCCCTGGAATCCGTCACGACAATGGAGGGCGGATTCTTCAGACCGGCCAGTATCGCGGTAAGTTCTCTTTCTTTAACAACGACAGCGGCGGCGTTGTTATCCAGGATATCGCGGATCGTCTGCACCTGTGGAAGAATCAAACGGCCTTTAGGGGCCTGCAAATCGACAGGAACGACTAAAACGGCAATGCCGCCGGAAGGGGGAAAAAGGCCGCCGGTCAACGAAGGCGTGGCAATAAAATCCGCAGGAACGATTTCCATCAATTGTTGTTTTAAGGTATTTAGATAATTCTGGCGCAATGTCCTGTCGCTGCAGGAAAACATGAGGACTCTTCCTGATTTTAACTGCAAAAATTTAAGATGCTCAGAAGAAGGTTTTCGCAAATCGATTTTATTGATAACTATCAGCAACGGGATCCTGCGAATTTGCACTTCTTTCAGAACGTATTCCTCAAAATCTGTCCAGGTATCAGCCTCTGCAACCAGAATGATGACATCTGCACGATCAAAAACTTTAACCGTATTTTTAAGGCGCACACCTGATAATGCCGAGGTATCATCCAGGCCCGCCGTATCCATAAACAGCACAGGCCCGAGCGGAAACAGCTCCATGGCTTTTTCCACAACATCAGTTGTCGTTCCGGCAACAGGCGAGGTAATGGCAATATCTTGACCCAGGATTAAATTTAAAAGACTCGATTTGCCGACATTGGTTCTTCCCAGGAGTGCTATATGCAGCCTGTTTCCTTTCGGTGTCTTATTCATAAAATCTTTTTCAGTTGTCTTTTCCGTGCGGCAATTCGGTACCTCTTTTTGTGTATTTAGTGTGCAGAAGTTCATGCGACTTATGCCCCAGAGGTTCCTTGAGGAACTTTTCATAAAGCTTCTTCACCGACTCGTTTTCATGAGATTGACGTTTTTTCTGTACGGATCCGTCATCCCGGTAGAGTGCCGCCGACCGTTTGACGCGGATGTCGTTGTTGGTCGGAATCGGCTCCCCGCCGCCGGAGATGCAACCGCCGGGGCAGCACATGACTTCGATGAAGGCGTAATCGGCCTTGCCTTCACGGATTTTATCCATCAGCTTGCGGGCATTGCCCAGACCGTGCGCAACGGCAACACGAACATCTCCCAAAGCGCCTACCTTTACGGTGGCTTCTTTCACGCCCTCAAGACCGCGCACCGGAGTAATGTCGAGACTTGACAGATTTTCACCGGTAACGACGGCGTAAACCGTACGCAGCGCGGCTTCCATAACGCCACCGGTAGCCCCGAAGATCGTTCCGGCACCGGTGTATTCACCCATGGGCGCATCGTAATCTTCGTCGGAGATATTTTCAAAATCAATGCCGGCTTCCTTGATCATGCGGCCCAGTTCGCGGGTCGTCAGAACATAATCCACATCCCTGTAACCGCTACTCTTCATCTCGGGACGCTGTGCCTCGTATTTCTTGGCGGTGCAGGGCATAATGGAGACAGACACAATATCTTTCGGGTCGATGCCGGCTGTTTCAGCGTAATATGTTTTGGCCAGCGCACCGAACATCTGCTGTGGAGATTTGCAGGTGGACAGATGCGGCAGTAAATCCGGATAGAAGTGTTCACAGAACTTGATCCAGCCGGGGCTGCACGAGGTGATCATCGGCAGGGTCCCGCCTTCTTTCACGCGATTGATCAACTCATGGCCTTCTTCAATGATGGTGAGGTCGGCAGTGAAGTTGGTGTCGAATACTTTGTTAAATCCAAGACGGCGCAGAGCGGCAATCATTTTCCCCGTTACGAGAGATCCTGGAGGCATGCCGAACTCTTCACCCAGAGCCGCCCGGATAGCCGGGGCTTCCTGAACGATAACATGCTTGGTCGAGTCCTGAAGAGCGGCCCAGACCAGATCGACATCGTCTTTTTCATAAAGGGCACCCACCGGACAGGCCAAAATGCACTGACCGCAGGCGACACAGTTGGATTCAACGAGAGGCAGATCGAATGCGGGTGTCACCTTGACATTGCTGCCGCGGAAAGCTGGAGTTAAAACGCTGACCGTCTGAATTTGCGCACACACGGTCACGCAACGGTGGCATTCAATGCACTTGCGGTTATCGCGGATGATCGAAGGACTGGACCGATCAATAAATTTTTCCTTTTGCAGAAATTCGGTAACGGGGAACCGAACTTCTTTGAGACCAACAAACTCGGCCACTTTTTGCAGTTCACAGCTGCCGTTACGCACGCAATGGTTGCATTCCTGAGGATGGTTGGCCAGTAGAAGCTCGACAACCATTTTTCTGGCCTGACGGACTTTTTCCGTGTTGGTGCGGACAACCATACCTTCCAAGACGGGGAAAACGCAGGCGGCGATAAGCGATCGCTGGCCTTCGACTTCTGTCATGCAAACGCGGCAGGCGCCGGGGGTATGCTTGATTTCCGGCCAGGCGCAAAGTGTGGGAATTTTGATTCCGGCCAGGCACGCGGCTTCGAGAATGGTTGCGCCCGCGGGCGCCTCTACTTCGCGATTATCGATACTTAATCTGATGGTTTCCATGAATTATTTCTCCCTTCAATGATTAAACTGATTTGCTTATTTGTCTCTGGCCAATACTGTAATTAATAGTCTTTCCTATTGAATGTATCTCTTTTTCCAGTTGACCGATAATTTTTGTCGCAGAGCCAACGTCTTTTCTTCCGGGGTAAATATCGTAGAGGCTTCTATAAATCTCCGGCGTGAAATCCGGCATAATTACATTGGCGCCTGCCTGCAGGGCCCGAAGCCGCCCTTGCGGATGCAGTGCCGCCAGGGCGGTTGTCGCGGGAATATTTACATTACGTGTAATGAGACGAGAGACTGCCAAAACGCGTAGCGTCAAATCCAAATCGCCATTCCCGATACCGGCAAGAGGCGTGTCAAGATGAGCGATAAACGGTCCGATACCCAGCATATCCGCGTCGAGCTGTTTCATGAACAGAAGATCATCCGCCAGCACCTCAACGGCTTGACCGGGAAGCCCGACCATATTTCCTGTACCTGTTTCGAAGCCAAGTTCCTTGATCCATATTAAACATCGTATGCGGTCTTCCCATTTGCAACCGGGTCGGAGATATTTGTAAATCGCGGTATTGGTGATTTCATGTTTAAGAAGGTAACGATTTGCGCCCGCCTGCTTAAATGATTTGTAATCGTCGTAGTTTCGTTCACCGATGGATAACGTAATGACTAAATCCGTTTCCCTGCGGATGCGCTCAATCAGGCGGCAGATACTGCACGCGTTATAAAAAGAGTCTTCCCCCGATTGCAGAACAACCGTGTTGATGCACGCTTTTTTAATTCCTTGAGCCGTGGCTAGAATCTCATCCTCAGACATACGATAGCGACTGAGTTTGGTATTACCTTTGCGCAGACCGCAATAAAGGCAGTTGCGTTCGCAAATATTGGAAAACTCAATAATGCCGCGCAGCAATATCTCATCGCCCACCTGCTCTTTTCTTACCCGGTCAGCGGCGGCAAATAATGCAGATGTATAATTGCCGGGCAGTTTGAGGAGTGTAATAATATCCTCCCGGGTCAAAGCCACACCTGATTCAGCATGGCCAAGCAAATTAGCGACCGATTTAAATATAGACGTCTCTTTCGCCATCATCGATTTTTTTAAGACGGTCGCTTACAATTTTTTTGCGCTTCGTTTTAAAAGTATTTTCAAGCATTTTTGTTATTAAATCTTCTCCGGCTTCGCGGGTTTTCGGACTGGCATAATCCAACAGATATTCTTTAAAAGTAAAAACCGCATTAGTTTGGCAGAATTTTTGAATCAAACCGGGCTTGGCCAGATCCATGAAGTCTTTGCCGGTGCGCCCGAGACGGTAGCAGGCCGTGCAGAAGCTCGGTATATGTCCACGTTGGGTGATGTCCAAAATGACTTCATCCAGCGGTCGTGTGTCACCGAGATTAAACTGCGCCGCGCGGAAAGCATCGCTGTTATCTTCGTAATACCCACCGGGATTGGTTCTGGAACCGGCACTGATCTGGGAAATACCCAAAGAAAAAACTTCATCACGCATTGCCGGGGTTTCTCTGGTGGAGAGAATCATTCCTGTGTAGGGAACGGCCATACGGAGAATGGCAACAAGCTTTTTAAAATCGTGATCACTGACGGGATTGGGCGGTTTGATGGCTGCCGGTGCGTTTAAAGCCGGTTCCAGTCGGGGAACAGAAATCGTGTGCGGTCCGACGCCGCAATCCTTTTCCAGTTGCCGGGCGTGCATTAAAAGCCCAAGGACATCAAATTTATAATCGTAAAGACCGAAAAGTGCGCCAATGCCAACATCGTCAACACCGGCTTCCTGCGCGCGGTGCATGGCGCTCAGGCGTTTCAGATAATCCTTTTTGGGTCCGCTGGGATGCAATATTCTGTATGTCTTGTGATGATAGGTTTCCTGAAAAAGGACAACTGTGCCAATGCCCGTTTTTTGTATTTGCTTGTATTCATTCACTTCCAATGGTGCAATTTCTACATTGATCCGCCTTATTTCACCTCCTTGTTCCGTTTTTACTAAATACGCAGTTTCAATCGCTTCGACGAAGTATTCCAGGGACGAGCGCTCCGGGTGTTCGCCGCAAAGCATCAGCAGGCGTTTGTGGCCTTCTCGCTCCAGAGCCTGAACTTCTTTTTTGATCTGTTCCATCGTCAATGCAATACGGTTAAGTTCCTTGTTGTCGCGACGGAATCCGCAGTACAGGCAATTATTGGTGCAGTAATTGGCAATATACAGCGGAGCAAAAAGAACAAGTCGATTGCCGTAAATGTCTTTTTTTATTTTATGTGCAGCCCGTAAGATTTCTCCAGTAAGTTCGTCATCTTCCGTTTGCAATAGAACAGCGGCTTCTTTTGGAGACAATCCTTTTAACTCATAAGCCTTGTCAATAATATCGCGGATATGCATTGGGTCGGGGTTTTTTGCCCGGTCCAGAGTGTTTTCAATTTCATGGTCATTAATAAAATCTTTCATGCCTGTCTCCATCAACTTTTTTCTTGTCCCTGGTGACCGGCAATGGGCATAATTTCCTTTTGCACCCATAGGGGCGACATTTCCGTGGCCTCTGTATAGGGAATTTTGCCATGCAGGAACATAGCCTTAAAGTCATCAAACATGTAAATTCCCAGAAAAATATGAACACACAAAAACAACGTCAAAACCCATGCGGTGATGGTGTGCAGATGTCCCAGCAGAGCGACCGTTCCTCTGGGAAGATTATGCGGAAATGCCCAGAGAGCAAGGCCGGAAAAAATGAGAATAGCGCCTCCGATAAGCACAAATACGCCAAATAATTTCTGGCCGGAGTTATATTTTCCCATAGGAGGGACGGGCACTTTTTTCCGCAGAAGCAGTTTCTGGGGATACCCTCCGAGAACCGCAAACCACTTGAAATCGTTTTTTGAGATAGAGAAAACTCTGCTGAGGAAAAGCACGACACGTTTATAGCCAATAACAAGAAAAGACAGGGCGCCAAATGTCAACAAAACTCCTGCGGCTATATGAATTCTCATCGTTAAATTCATCACGCTTTCCGAAAAAGGCTTGAAATAAAGAATCAAACCGGTCAGCGCCAGCGGCAGAAAACTGATAACCAGCAGATAATGGAACATTCTTACGGCCAAAGGGTGCTTCAAAATCGTATCTTTGCTGTACATGAGTAAACCTCCGTATTAATAAAGAACCGTCGTTCTGTTGATGTATTTAGTGTGCAGCAGTTCTTCGGACAGGTGGCTTAAGGGCTTTCCGCCGAATTCCTCATAATACCGGGCTACCGACTTGTTCGCGTGGCTGACGCGAATTTTGGACTTAATGTCATCCTCATATAGATTCTGAGTGCGCGCCCTTATATAATCATTTTTTGATGACGCTGCTGATTTGATCCATATGACGGGCAGCGCCAGAAGTACGGCAATGATTCCCGTAATGGAAACAAACTCTCTTCGGGTCACATGAAGCGGATTTTCGATGTGTTTATAATCTTGGTCGGACATAATCATTCTCCTTTAATGAGTTATTTCCAGGCAAACCACGGACGGATGGCCTCCAGCCAGGAAGATCCTGTTTTCTGAACAGGCTGTCCTCCGCCGTTAATGCATCCTGCCGGGCAATTCATCACTTCTATGAAATGATACGGCGATGTGCCGGCCAGAATCTGGTTGACAATGGGTTTAATGTTGCGAGCCATATCATGAACCACCGCTAAATTAATAGTTACCTCTTTATTGTATTTACTGTCCTTTAGCGTAACTGATGCGCTCTTGACGCCTTTTAAACCGCGCACGGGCTTGAATTCGACATCAGTAAGTTCAGTGCCGGTAATGACCGCGTAAGCCGTTCTCACAGCGGCTTCCATAACGCCGCCCGTGTTGCCGAAGATCGTTCCAGCGCCTGAATATTCAGCAAAAAGAATTTCGGGGCGATAGTCCTGTTCTTTGGCCAGATCGATTTTCATTTTTTTAAACATACGGGCAAGATCACGTGTCGTCAGGACAACATCCACGTCCGGATAAGGTTCTCCCTTTGCCTGACCAAGATGTTTATGATAATCATAAGCGCTCCTGAATTCGGGGCGCGATGCCTCGAATTTTTTGGCTGTGCACGGCATAATTCCGACTGTGTAAATTTTTTCAGCCGGTTTCCCCAGAATTTTTGTACCGTATGTTTTGGCAACAGGTCCGGCCATCTGCTGGGGTGATTTTGCCGTGGATAAATGGGGTATCAGTGACGGATAATGTGTTTCAACGAATCGAACCCATGCCGGGCAGCAGGATGTGAACTGAGGCAAGGGACCGACGGGCTCGCCGTGTTCACTCTGTTCACCAAAAGCGGCATGGCGCGTGCGGATGATGAATTCCGAACCTTCCTCCATAATAGTCAGGTCGGCCGCGAAATTGTTGTCAAAAATTTCCATGCCCGCTTTTTTCATGGCGCCATAAAGCTTTCCCGTCACCAGGGAACCGGCCGGCATACCGAATTCCTCTCCGATGGCAACACGCACAGCGGGAGCAATAATTCCCACAACCGTCAGGCTTTTGTCCTCCAGCTTGGCAATGACTGTATCCACCGCATCCGATGTTTCATACGGAGCGCCGAACGGGCAATTGAGAAGGCACTGGCCGCAACTGAGGCACAGGTCAACATCAATACTGTGTGTCGCGCCGAACATGCCCGTAATGGCGCCGGTCGGGCAGTACCGCTTGCAGGCGTCGCAACCTTTACAGGTGGATGCGTTAATGGCAATCACACCTTGTATTTCTCCCTTTTGATAGGTTTTTGCAGTAACATTCATTTTTCTTTCCTCCATTTTATTAGGTACCGCAACAATCTTGTAAAAGGCTTTAACGAGCCTTGATATATGTTAAAAATAGCATATGTCAAAAACGACATATACGTTTCGGCACTCCCGGTCAAGAATTATTTTAAGAACGAATTGCCTCGAATAAAATGTTACCCAACGGGTAGATAAAAAAGGAACGTTGACTCATAAAACGATGTTACCGAAGAAAGATTCGGAAACGGAGGTCGATATATGAGTCCACAGTCCAAACGAGAGTATTTTGAAGCCATTTATAAGCGTTATAAAGAATCGTCCCGCAAAGGAAAGAAGAGAAAGAGGAACTCCACCGGCTTCGCAAGGAAAATCAGCGTCTTAGCATGGAGCATGAAATCTTAAAAAAAACCGCGACCTTCTTTGCGAAAGAGTCGATGTAAATATGACTTTATCCGGCAACAACAGAAGGCCTATCCCATCACTGTTTTATGCGCGGTGATGGACGTCAGCCGGCGTGGCTATTATCAATATATAAAAGCAGATCGTGCGATGAAGAGTGATAAGGATTTTGCATTGTTATCAGAAGTTCGGCAGATTCGTGAAGCAACCAGAGGAACCTATGGTTCTCGCAGAACAGCAGAGAGCCTCCGAGCGAAGGGTTACCCTGTGGGTCGGTATCGTGCGAGCAGTTTGATGAAGAAAGCCGGCGTGGCTGTCGATAACTCGAAGTACGCAAGAACCGGATGACCCTGTTTTATAACAGCCATCGTTTGCATTCTTATTTGGGATACAAAAATCCGAATGAGTTTGAAAATAATTTTATGTCGGCAAATGCGGCTTAACCAAGTGTCCGTTTTTACTTGACCAGATCAAGGTTACCGTAAACTTCACGATAAAAGCACGGGAAAATAGACGGTAAACGTCGTCCCTTCTCCCACACGGCTTGACACATCGATATACCCGTTGTGGTCCTTGACCGTTCCCCAGACAATCGACAGGCCCAAGCCGGTCCCGTTTTTGCCCATCGCTTTTAGCGTATAAAACGGCTCGAATATCTTTTTTTTGTTTTCATCGGCAATGCCGGTTCCCGTGTCGGATACGGTCAGGACAGCGTAGTCTCCCTCCCGGATTTCATCGTGGCCGATGATGGTAGTTTCCAGGCGGCGGTGCGCGGTCCGGATGATCACCTCGCCCTCGCCGCTGATCGCTTCCGCCGCGTTGAACACCAGATTCATCAACATCTTTTCCAGAGCGACCCACGACCCTTTGATGTCCGGAAGGCAGGGACCGCATTCCGTCCGGAAATTCACACGGGAATAATCCGCCTTCATCTTCTGAAAAGCCGGAGTCGCCAGAAAGCCGGAAACCATTGGATTGAGATTCACGACGTCATCAGCCGCGGCGCCTCCCCGCCGGGCCAGGGTCAGCAGATCCTGAATAATCATCGAGCCCCGCTCGATGGACTGGATCATCTTATTGGCATATTGCCCGGCTTTCCCGCCCTCGGGTATTTCCGCAAGCAAAAGCTCCGAATATCCGCTGAGGATTCCCAGAATATTGTTGAGCGCATGGGCCACGCCGCCCGCCAATTGTCCGAGGGACTCCATCTGCTCGAGGTGATGCAGCCGCCTGGCCAGTTTTTGCTTTTCTTCCTCCGCCTGCCTGCGTTCGGTGACATCCCGGGAAAACCCCCGGAATCCGATCGTTTTGCCTTCGGCATCCCGGATAACGGACGCCGTCACTTCGTTGAACCTCTTTATCCCGTCTTTTCGAATAAACTCAATATCCAGGATCTTGATCGGCTCGCCGGTCCGATAAAGCCTGGAGAAATGCTCAAAGGTTTTTTTTGCGCCGGCTTTCGTCTGATACTGCCGGTTGTTCATCCCGATGATTTCATCCCGGGAGTATCCGAAAATTCTGCATTCCGCATCATTGGCATAGATAAAATTGCCGGCCAGATCCACTTCGAAGTAGCCGTCTTCCATCTGCTCGATGATGGTGCGGTATTTTTCCTCGCTTTCCCGCAGGGCCGCTTCCACACGCTTCCGGTCGCTGATATCCCTCATAATCGTGGAAACATACTCCAGCGCGCCGTCCGGAGACAGATGCGCGATGATCACCTGAGAAACCGGCCTCTCCCTGCCGTCATGGTTGACGATCGCGCTCTCTCCCTCCCAGATGCCCTGCCGGATCGCCGCCGGAAAGCCCTCTTCCAGAAGAACTTTCAGCGCCCCCGCGTGATGCGCATCCTTTATATTGAATGTGCGAACGTCTTCCTCCGCGCCCAGACCCATCATGCCGCGGCCGGCCGCATTCAAATACGTGAGAAAGCCGTCCGGCAAACAAACAGCGACCAGATCGCTCGTGTTGTTTAGAATGGACGTCAGGCGCGCAACATCTTTTTGTGTCTTCTGGTACTCCGCGGTTTGTCCCGCCTGCTGAACGCTTTCTTTTACCGACTGGCCGGAACTCTCCATGGCTTCCTCCATACAGGTGTTTTCGCAGTCATCTTCCGGGAATGAAGCCCCCGGGAACGATTGTGAAGTATAAAAAAGACGGCGAGGGCATGTCAAGACAAATAAAGAACTATGACGAAGAAACCGATTGATATTAAAAATGGTTTTTCCTGTACTCCGGCCAAACGAAAATCAGAGAATGTGTGCGCAAAATCCATCCTCAACAGGAAGGACAGGGGGAAATAATGAAAATTCCAGTCGCGTATGTCGGAGGGTTGGAGGTCGATCAGGCGGTGCTCGAAATGGCAATAAAACACGCCAAAGCTTTTAACGCTTCCCCGTATATCGCCAGCTCCCTGGAACGGGTATCGGAGAAGGAACGCAAAGACCTGGACAAAGTTGAAAAGCAACTCGCTTATGTCAAGGAAACGATGGATGCCGAAGGGATTGAATGCGAAACCCATATTCTGGTTCGGGGCCTCACCCCCGGAGAAGACATTGTGGAATTCGCGGCCGATAAGAAAGTGGGTGAAATCATCATCGGCATCGGGAAAAAATCCAAAGTCGGCAAACTTCTGTTCGGATCCAATGCCCAGTATATTATTCTGCAAGCCGACTGTCCGGTGGTTTCCGTAAAATAACGACAACCGACTATAAAAAAAGGCTTGCCCGACAGGGCAAGCCTTTTTTGTCATTTTTCAGAACAGGCGTCTATTTCTTGCGTTTGGCCAGCTCTTCCGCTCTTAATTCTTTGCGCAGAACCTTGCCGACGGTGGATTTCGGCAGCTCTTTGCGGAACTCCACCTCTGACGGAAGCTTATACGTGGCCAGTTTCTTTTTACCGAATTCGATCATCTCTTCGGCAGTGGCGGTTTCACCTTCCTTCAGAACGATAAACAGCTTGACGTTTTCACCGCGTTTTGGATCCGGGACACCGATACTGCAAGCTTCCTGAACTTTCGGATGTTCGTAATACACCTCATCCACATCTCTCGGATAAACATTGAATCCGCCGGAAATGATCATATCCTTCTTGCGGTCAACGATGTAGAAATAGCCGTCCTGGTCCATCGTGGCGATGTCTCCGGTATAGCACCAGCCGTCTCTAAGCAGGGTGGCAGTTTCTTCCGGATTGTTGAGATAGCCTTTGGTGACCTGCGGGCCGCGGATGATCAGTTCCCCCGGTTCGCCGGCGGGCATGTCTGTTTCGCCTTTGTCCAGATCGACGATGCGGCATTCGGTATCTGAAACGGGCAGGCCGATCGAACCGATTTTCCGGACGCCTTCATAGGGATTGACATGAGTTACAGGCGTTGTTTCCGTCAGGCCATATCCTTCACAGATGACCGACCCTGCCGTTTTTTCAAAATCGTGGATCACTTCCACCGGCAGCGGAGCGCTGCCGGAAAAGAAGCCCTTGAAGCATGTCAAATCGGTAGTCTTCATGTTCGGATGATTCAGCATGCCGATAAACATGGTCGGAACCAGCGCGCCGAAGTTGGGCTTGAATTTGCGAATCGCTTCCAAAAGGGGCTCCGGCTGCGGTTTGGGAATCAGGACATCGCCCCATCCCTGGATAATGGAAAAATTCATCGCGCAGGACATGCCGAAAACATGGAAGAAGGGCAGCGCTCCCAGGTTGACATTGTAGCTTCCGGTGAACTTCGGGAACCAGGCGCGAATCTGCTGCACCTGCTTGCTGATATTGCCGTGCGTCAGGATAACGCCTTTGGAAACGCCTGTCGTGCCGCCCGTGTACTGGTACATGGCCGTATCGTCAAAGGTCATTTTTACCCTGGGCGGGTTGGGCTGCGATTTTGCGATACAATCCTTCCATCGCAGCACGTCATTGGCCGGTTTGATGGGCTTTGCCGGCAACAGGCCTTTTTTCTTGCCGACCAGAGGAAAGAGAAGATTGATCGGGAAAGGCAGATAATCGCCGATGGAAGTGATGATAATCTGCTTCACTTTTGTTTTGGGTCTTAAATCGATCATCCGGTTGGCCAGCAGGTCGATGATGATCATGATTTTGGCGCCGGAATCGTTGAGCTGATGCTCCAGTTCATGGTCGGAATAAGTGGGATTGTTTAAAACAACAATGCCACCCAGCTTCTGGATGGCATAATAGGCGACCACGCAGGGAATCATGTTGGGCAGAATAATGGCCACAGCATCGCCTTTTTTGATCCCCACGCCCGCGAGATAGGTGGCGAAACGGTCCACCATGTCTTTCAGCGCTTTGTAATTCATGGTGTAGCCCTGGAAATTCAGCGCCATTCGGTCCGGATACTGCGCCGCCACTCTGTCCAGAATGTCGGGCATGCTAATTTCTTCGTATTGAATTTTTTCAGGAACACCCTTGTCATAAGATTTTACCCACGGTTTCGACGCATACGATACTTCTCCAGTCATTTTAACTTCCCTCCTAAGTTTTTGTGTTAAGATGTTGTGAATGACGCAAACAATATCCTGCGGTCCTGCTGGTAATTAATCTTCCGTAATCCCTCCTCAAGTTTTATTTTTACGATAAAGCCAAAAAAAATGATTGACAATAGCGATGTTCTTATCAATTTTTTTCAGTAAATGCCATACAATATTGTTCCCGTAAGGGAAAAAATTTCATAATCGTTCTCGTAAAGGGGAAAATTTCAATCTTATGCTGTTTTGAACATTGATAAACTCGTAAAAAGTAATTCAAATCGTCACCCTTTTCCTCACAAAACCCGATTCGTCGAAAATAAGCACACCGTCGGAATCACCCAAATCATCACAGACCATGCCTTGGTAACGGGAAAGAATCCGTCCCTCTTCCCAAACAATATCGCTCAGAAAATGCTGCATGGCCCTGACCTTCGCGCTCTCCACGTTCAGGGCGATCGGCTCGATGGATTCCCTCTACAGTTGGCTCATCTGACCCGCCATGTACCGATAGAAGCTCTCACGCGCTCCTCGCGGGAGAAACAATCGGCAAACTGGGCATGAAATCCTTTGAATTCCTTAGCAAAAATGACGATATCCTCCTTGCCGATCCACAGTTTCGGGATGGAAAAGCTGCCATTGCAAATCCGATTTTCCGGTATCATGACTTACCTCCTGTCCTCGTTTTTGCAAAACAAGTAACAGTGCCAGGCACATTTGTTAACTCTTTAATTTATTAAGTGTCGTTGCAGGGGTAATATCATCCGCATTCTTCCCGCCCTTAAGCTCCGCTGATAGCTTCTGCGCCTGCATTCTTCCCTCCCTCGATGAGAGGGATTGAGGAAGGGTGATTTCCCCTGTCCCGAAATGTCAGGAATAAAGATTTGACCCCAGCTTTTTCCTACATTTTTTCCACGATTTCCCGAAGGCGGCCGCTTTCGAGCAGCTCCAGGAATTCCTCCCCCAGCGGGGCGGAAAGCGAAGCGGCTTTCCTCCAGTTTTCGATCCGCCGGTTGGGATCGTCGATGTGCGTCAGGAAATCGTCGCGGTCGGGAATCTTGCCCTCCGGCAGCCGGTCCACAAAACTCTGCGACGGAAAAACCATCACGACGTTGTTGAGAGTTTGTTCATCCGGCGCGCGCCGCTTGATTTTCTTGTCCAGCCAGCCGGGAATGATCCTTTCTTCATGATGGAAGAAAAGCACCAGGTCATCTTCTTTTTCTGCAAACTGGTGCGACAAGTGATAATCGATCAGTCCGCCGTCCCGGTAGACTCCGTCCGGCGCCCCGAAAATATTCTTCACGCCCGCGACCACCAGCGGAATCGCGCCGGAGGCCATCACGGCATGCTTGATGTTGATTTCGTTGAGCCGCACATACCGCCCCCGGAAGCCGGGCTGAAAACAGAAAGGGGGAGGCTTGGCGCCGTTGTAGAAAACCACTCTTTCGGCAAACCGGAACAGGTGGCTGCGGCTCACAAAATTCAGCGCGAAGCAGACGGCCAGGGCGCTTTTCTGCAGCGGAAGCATTTCGGACGCGACCAGACCCCGCGAGCGAGCCGTGATCACCGACAGGCGGTAGCGCTTGTTGGCCAGAGCGAAGGGAAGCGCGTCGTCTTCGATATACGAACCCAGAATGCCGGTAAATTTTTTCAGAATCGTCGCCGGGGTATCCTGCCTCGTAAAGCAAACCGAGATATACGCGTCCATGAACCGCCGGTAACTCTCGACGGCCTGCGGCTGAATCCAAGCGGCAAAGCGCCAGGCGCCGGCGGACGAACCGATGAGATGCACCGGCCGGGATCGCCCCAGCAGGCCCCGGGTCAGCAACGTCAGATCGAAACCGCTCGCGACCAGCCAGCGCGGCCCGACCGCCGCTCCAAAATAGGTGGAAATGTCGTCAAAACGGAAACCTCCGTCTCTGATGATTTCGTATGCTTTTTTTCCGGCCTTGATGCGCAATCGGCTCATGAACACGTCCCCGGTAAAAATCTTGACACCTGTCTTTTTGTTTTGTAAATAGCACACAAGCCGCCGGAAGGCCTGCCCATGACCGAAATTTCCCCGACGGTCTCCAATGCGGTAGTAGATGCGGTTTTTATCAATATTTACAGAAATTGCAAGATCTTTTGCCGAATGTCAGATTGAGGAAAGCCATGGATATTTCCACCCGTGTAAAAAAAATAGCCGCCGACGCGCTGGCGGCATCGCGAGACCTTTCCCGCGGTTCCGCCAACGAGAAAAATGCCGTCCTGGAGCGAATGGCCGAAGAGCTTCTCCGGCGTCGGGATCGGATCCTTTCCGAAAATCAGCGCGACGTGGCCGCCGCGCGGAAAAAGGGATTGTCGGCCGCCATGATTGACCGGCTGACGCTTCAGGACGCCACGCTGCAAGCCATGGCCCGGGGGCTTCGGGAAGTCGCGGCTCTGCCCGATCCGGTGGGAAAGGTGACCTCCATGTGGCGCCGCCCCAACGGTCTTCTGGTGGGACGAATGCGAATTCCCCTGGGCGTAATCGGCATCATCTACGAGTCGCGCCCCAATGTCACGGTGGACGCCTCCGCCCTGTGCCTCAAATCCGGCAACGCGGTCATTTTGCGCGGCGGATCGGAAGCGATCCATTCCAACCTGGCGATTGCATCCGTGCTGCAGGAGGCGCTGCGGGAAAGCCCCCTTCCGGATCACGCCATTCAGGTCATTCCGTTTACCGACCGCGAGGCGGTTTCGACCCTGCTTTCGCTCGACGAGCAGATTGATCTGATCATTCCCCGGGGCGGCGAAGAGTTGATCCGCGCCGTGGTGTCCCAGTCCAAAATCCCCGTTATCAAACACTACAAGGGCGTTTGTCACATTTTCGTGGACGCCTCGGCCGACATCGACATGGCCGTGCGGATATGCGCCAACGCCAAGGCGCAGCGTCCCGGCGTCTGCAACGCAATGGAAACCCTGCTGGTGCACGCGGATATTGCCGGCGCCTTTCTGCCAAAAGCGGCAGAGAAACTGCAGCAAGACGGCGTGCGGCTTAAGGGCTGCGCAGCCGCCCGGAAGATTCTGCAAGGTATCGAAGCGGCAACCGAAGAAGACTGGCACGCGGAATACCTGGATCTGATCCTGGCCGTCCGGGTGGTGGCGTCGATCGATGAAGCCATCGCGCATATCGAAAAATACGGGTCACTGCACACGGAATCGATTCTCACGAAAGACTACACAAACGCGCAGCGGTTTTTAAACGAGGTCAACTCCTCCACGGTGCTGGTAAACGCGTCCACCCGCTTTTCCGACGGCTTTGAGCTGGGCCTCGGCGCGGAAATCGGCATTTCCACCACCAAGCTGCACGCCTACGGACCGATGGGTCTGGAAGAGCTGACGACCTCCAAATTTATCATTTACGGCGACGGACAGGTTCGCACATGAAGCTCGGCCTCTTTGGCGGAACATTCAACCCGATTCATTTCGGACACCTGCGGGCCGCCCAGGAGTTGATAGAACTGCTGCCGCTGGACCGCGTCGTCTTTATTCCCGCCGCGACGCCGCCGCACAAGATCCCGAGCGGGATCGTCTCCTTTGAACACCGTCTGCGAATGCTGCAACTGGCGATTGCCGGAAACAATTCTTTTTCTACTTCGGATGTGGAAAACCGGCGGCCGGGAAAATCCTATTCCATCGACACCGTGCGCCATTTTCAGAATGCCGGCGATTCTGGTCCCGAATGTTTTTTCATCACCGGGCAGGATGCGTTTGACGCCATCACCGCCTGGCATGACTGGAAAAATCTTCTGCGGCTGTGCCGTTTTGTGGTGATGACCCGCCCGGGGTATGAAAACCGGGGGCTTCACCAAATCTTACCGCCGGACGTTGCCGGCCGCTACGTTTACGACGCGGCGGGCGATGTTTTTCAGGAGCCGCACGGCGGTTCGATATTTTACCGTCAAACCACCTTTCTGGATATTTCATCGTCGGAAGTCCGGAAAAGAATTCAGCAGGGCCGCTGTGTTCGATACCTGACGCCGGACAGCGTCATCCGCTATATGGAAGCAAACCGGCTTTACCGATAGATGGCCGGGATCTTTTGTTGCCGCGAATTGCGGCCGGTTTTACGGCAGGAAGTCTTGCCGTCCCCTCGTCCGGTAAATGTCGAGGGCGGCATCGACCACGTTTGCGTCGTAAAGGGTTCCGCGATGGTCGGTAATTTCTGTCATCGCCACGTCAACGTCCTTGGCGGGACGGTACGGCCGGTGTGAGGAGATGGCTTCAATCACATCGGCGACGGCGATGATCCGCGCTTCCAGTAGAATCTCCTCCCCCTTCAATCCCTGCGGATAGCCGGATCCGTCCAGCCGTTCGTGGTGCTGCAGAATGATCTTCGCAACCGGATAGGGAAATTCAATCGCCTTGAGAATATCGTAGGCATTCCGGCAGTGGGTTTTGACCATCTCCATCTCCAGAGGGCTCAATCGCCCCGGCTTGGTCAGAATCTCGGACGGGACGGCGATTTTGCCGATGTCATGAAGCTGGCCTGCAACCCGGATGGCATCCACCCGGTCCGCGGGCAGCAGCATTTTTTCCGAAATGACGCAGGCGATTCTGGCCACCTGCTGTTCATGGCCGGCCGTGTAAGGGTCCCGGCTTTCCACGATTCTGGACATGGCCAGCACCGTCCCCTCCAGAATCATCCGGGTTCTTTCATAGCTGGCCTGGAGCTCTTCCAGGCTCCGGTTCAGGCGCCGGGTTTTCAACCGCACTTTTTCTTCCAGGCTTTTGTTGAGCTCCATGAGCTCGGCATTCTGCTTTTTAACCAGATCATCCAGCCGCCGGTTCTCCATCACCAGCTCCGCTTTGCTCAGCATTTCCCTGATCGTGTGGAGCAGCTCTTCCCTGCGCCAGGGTTTGGTCAGATACCGGTGAATGCCCCCGCTGTTGATCGCGTCGATGATCGCGTCCGTGTCCGTGTAGCCGGTCAGCAGCACGCGCAGGGCGTCGGGGCAAATGTGGCGGGCCTGCGTAAAAAACTGCACCCCGGTCATGCCAGGCATGAGCTGGTCGGAAATAATCAGGGAAACATCCGGCGATTCTTTCAGGAGGGCCAGCGCTTCTTCCGCGGAGCCGGCCGTGCGCAGATCATATCCTTCATCGGCCAGCGCCATGGTCATGATCTCCAGGATGGCTTCTTCGTCGTCTATCAGCAGGATCGAATGCCGGTATTTTAAAGGAACTAATGGAATGGAATTCATGTGTCTGTGCCTCCCCTTACAGAACTTTCTTCAAAAAGGCGCCGGTAAAAGACTGCTCATTTTGCGCCACCTCTCGGACCGTACCAGAGGCGATGATCCGCCCCCCGCCCGGACCGCCTTCGGGGCCCAGATCGATGATGTGGTCCGCGGACTTGATGATATCCAGATTGTGTTCGATGACGACAACGGTATTGCCCATGTCCACCAGGCGCATCAGCACGTCCAGCAGCTTCTGAATATCCGCAAAGTGCAGGCCGATGGTGGGCTCGTCCAGAATGTACAGGGTGTTCCGGTTGACTCTCTTTCCCAGCTCCCGCGCCAGCTTGATGCGCTGCGCTTCGCCGCCGGACAAGGTGGCGGCCGACTGGCCTAAACGGATGTATCCGAGGCCGACATCGGCCAGCAGCCGGAGATGTGAGCAAATGGACGGGACGTTGGCAAAAAAATCCAGCGCCTGGGAAACGGTCAGGTCCAGAACGTCGGCGATGCTTTTGTCCTTGTATTTGATGTCCAGCGTGTCCGCGTTGAAGCGCTTGCCCCGGCAGGCATCGCAGGTGACGTAAACATCCGGAAGGAAGTGCATTTCGATTTTGATGAGCCCGTTTCCCTCGCAGGCTTCGCAACGGCCGCCCTTGACGTTGAAGCTGAACCGCCCCGGCTTGTAGCCGCGGACGCGTGCGTCCGGAAGGCCGGTGAAAAGATCGCGGATAAAGGAAAAGATGCCGGTATAGGTTACGGGATTGGACCGCGGCGTCCGCCCGATCGGCTGCTGATTGATCATGATGACCCGCTCGATGCCTCCCATATCGCGGACGCGCCGGATTTTTGCCATGGGGCCGCTGTGCTGATTCAGCCGGCGCGCCATCACCCGGTACAGCGTTTCGATCACCATGGTGCTTTTGCCGGAGCCGGAAACGCCGGTGACGGCGGTCAGGACGCCCGTCGGGATCCGGATGTCGATGTTTTTCAGATTGTTTTCCGATGCGCCTTCCAGGAGAATGTGGCGGCCCCTGACCTTTCGCCAGGCGGGAAGCCCGATGGATTTCCGGCCGGAGAGGTACTGCCCCGTGAGCGACGTTTCGCTTTGCAGCACTTCGGCGGGGGGGCCCTGAAAAATCACTTCCCCCCCCTGGACGCCGGCGCCCGGGCCCATATCGACAATATGGTCGCAGGCCATCATCATGTCGGCGTCGTGTTCCACCACCAGCACCGTGTTGCCCATGTCGCGCAGTTTCCTGAGCGTGTCGATCAGCCGCAGGTTGTCCCTCTGGTGCAGGCCGACGGTCGGTTCATCCAGAACGTACAGGACGCCCATCAGTCCGGAGCCGATCTGCGTGGCCAGCCGGATGCGCTGGCTCTCTCCGCCGGACAGGGTGGAGGTCGATCGCGCCAGATTCAGATAATCCATGCCGACGTTGAGCAGAAAGGAAAGGCGGCTTTGGATTTCCTTCAAAACGCGTTCGACGATTTTCGCTTCCTGAACGGAAAGCTTTAGCCCTTCGAAAAATTCGAAGCATTCGCGAATCGACATCAGGCACAACTCGTAAATATTTTTGCCGCCAACGGTCACGGCCAGGCTTTCTTTTTTCAGGCGCGCGCCTCCACAGGTTTCGCAGGGCCGCAGGTCAATGTAGCGGGCCAGATCGCGGCGCACGGCGACGGAAGCGGTTTCCCGCCAACGGCGTTCCAGCTGCCGGATAACGCCTTCAAAGGGGCGGCGAACAAAGTAGCGCTTGCCCGGACGGTCGATATGAAACTTGATTTCCTCCGCGCCCGATCCGTACAGCAGCACCTTGCGGATTTTTTCCGGCAGATTGGAAAACGGCGTATTGATATCGAAATTATAATGCCCCGCCAGCGTGTCCAGCAGATTAAAATAGTAAAGCGAGGTGCGGTTGGCCCAGGGAGCGATGGCGCCTTCGCGCAGCGAAATGCCCGTATCGGGCACCACGAGATCCTCCGCGAAGTGCATCCGCGATCCGAGACCGTTGCATTCGGGACAGGCGCCGTAGGGATTGTTGAACGAAAATACGCGGGGGAAAAGCGGCGGCATGCTGATGCCGCAGTCCGGGCAGGCATATTTTTCGGAATACAGGGTTTCGCTGCCGTCAGCGGCGACAATCCGAACCAGTCCGTCACTTTTATGGACGGCCATCTCGAGCGAGTCCCGCAGTCTCTTGCGGATGCCGTCCTTCATCACCAGCCGGTCAACGATCAGATCGATGTCGTGGCGTTTGGTTTTGGAAAGGACAATGTCGAGGGACAGGTCGCAAAGTTCGCCGTCGACGCGGACTCTCGCAAAGCCTTCCTTCTGGAGCTTCTTCAATTCCTTGGCAAACTCGCCTTTTTTGCCCCTGACCAGCGGGGACAAAATGCTGAAGCGCGTCCCTTCGGGCAGATCGAGAACGCTTTGCAGGATGCTGTCGATGGTCTGTGACCGGATCTCCCGTCCGCAGTTGCAGCAGTGGCAGATGCCGATTCCGACGAAAAGCAGCCGCAAATAATCGTAAATCTCCGTGACCGTGCCCACGGTGGAACGCGGATTGTGACTGGCCGCCCTCTGTTCGATGGCGATGGCGGGCGAGAGGCCTTCAATGGATTCCACCTCCGGCTTGTCCATCTGGCCGATGAACTGGCGCGCGTAAGTCGAAAGCGACTCCACATAGCGGCGCTGACCCTCGGCGTAGATGGTATCAAAGGCCAGGGAGGATTTGCCCGAGCCGGAAACGCCGGTAATTACCACCAGCCGATCGCGGGGAATATCCAGCGTAATCTTTTTGAGATTGTGCTGGGACGCGCCCTTGATTTTTATCCAATCCATAGCCGGTGCTGCCGTCTCTTAAAGCCGGATGTCGATAAATGATTTTTTACGGATGCCGTCCATCCATTCGTCATATTTTTTGCTGACTTTTTCGTCTTCAATTTTTGCCTTGATTTCATCGCGCACCACGGACAGAGGCTTCAGCCCTGCCCCTTTTTTGTCCACGACCACCAGCAGGAGAAACCCCGCTTCGGTTTCGATTGCTTCGCTGACCTCCCCCAAGGAAAGGCTGAAGGCAGCCTTTTCAACTTCCGGCATCATGACGCCCCGTTCGACAAAGCCGATGTCGCCTCCTTCAGCCGCGGCCGGGCCCCTGGAATAGCGCGCAGCCATCACTTCAAACCGCTCGCCTTTCAGGATGCGTTCGCGCAACTGGTTCGCCTCGGCCCGGGCCCCGTCGCGCGCCGCATGATCCGCCCCCTCCGGCGCCGGCAAAAATATCTGCCGGATGCGCACCGCTTCGCGGCCTTCATAGTCCTGACGGTGTCTGTCGTAATATTCGCCGATTTCCTCATCCGTCACCAGAATTCTGGACTGCACCTCGCGGCGCAGAAGACGCATGCGCAGCATCTGCCCCCGAATCTCCTGCTTGACGCTCTCCAGCGTGTTGCCTTCTTCGGCCAGCTTTTTCAAATAGGTCTGCATCGTCAACTGGTTTTTGGCCAGCATGTCCCGAATCACGGTCATGACTTCTTCATCCCTGATGGCGGCAACGCCGGCCTCCGACTTTTTCGCTTCCTGTTCGATGAGCATTTGATCAATCAGGCGCTGCAGCAAAGCCGTCCGGTTCTGCTCAAGCAACCCTTCCTTGTCCGGCCCCTTGTAATTGGCCTCGATATGGGCGGCATAGGGCGCAAAAGCCCGGTGGAGTTCGGAAAGCGTGATGATTTCGCCGTTGACGACGGCGACAATTTTGTCCGCCACTTCCGCGGCGGCCTGCGCGCCGATCAGGAAAATGGCAAGGATAACTGCAAAACCCGTTCGATAAGCCTTCACGTGATTCCCCCCCTGTTGAAAAATAATAATGACGTCCTGTCCTACCCGATAACATTTATTTCCTTTTTCACGACGGCTTTCATCTTCAATTGATTCAGCCAGACAAGAAAAGCCGCTTCTTCCTTTTGCGCCCGGAGAACCTCCAGAATATCCTGCCGGCATTCCGCAAAGGATCGGCCCCCGGCCTGCTGAATGTCCGTGACTTTTAAAATGTGGTAGCCATATGCGCTTTTAATAATGGCGCTCGTTTTGTGAAGCGGCAGAGTAAAAAGCGTTTGGTCCAGCGGCTCCGGCATGGTATCCGGAACGATCAGGCCCAGGTCTCCGCCGCGGACCGCTTCCGGCCCGAGGGAAAACGCCGCGGCCAGAGAGGCGAAGTCTTCGCCCTTCTTCAGTCTCTCCTCGACTTCCCTCGCCTGCTTAAGATCCCCGGTGACAATCTGAGACGCCCGAACCCTTGCCACGGACTTGCAGAAATCGGGATGCGCGTGAAAATAATCCTCCGCTTCATCATCCGAAACGCGGATGGCCTCGCGGACATCCGCAGCCATCAGCTTTTCGAAGAGCATTTCCTTTTTCAGCGCTTCACGCCAGTCTTCGTATCGCACATTCTGTCGGACGAGCAAATCAAAAAAATTTTCTCCGTAATCCCCGCGGATTTCCAGCAGTCTCGTTTCCAACTCGGGTCGGCTGACCGAGAGCCCCAGTTCGCGCGCCCGCTGGAAAACGATTTTTTCCGTAATCAGCGCCTCCAGAACTTCCTCCTCCAGGCGCTTCCGTTTACCGGATTCGTCCCGGAGGATGCGAAGCGCAAACAGCCCTTTGTGGTCGTTGAGCCGGGACTGATATTCCTCCAGGTAAATTTTTTCGCCGTTGACCGTCGCGACGTGCGGTCGCGGGGCTTCCCACCACCCGCACGCGGAAACAAGGCACAGGGCGCAAAGCATTGCCAAGAGGGCCGGCAGCCCCCATTGCCGCGCCGGATTTTGCCAAAACGTCCGCTTCATCCTTTTTTCGTACCCTCCTTCGCCCGGGTAACGCAACTGAATAATCACTGGTGAACTCATAAAAAGTCACCGCTGTCGTCGTGAGCCGATCGAACGGTCAACATGGCAAAAGAAGGAA
Source organism: Smithella sp. (assembly GCA_012510495.1). GTDB lineage: Bacteria > Desulfobacterota > Syntrophia > Syntrophales > Smithellaceae > UBA8904. The sequence continues at coordinate 16,735 of JAAZHX010000308.1, read as the reverse complement.
AACGACTTCTTCCGAGACGGTCAACCGGTTGTTCACAAAGCGCCGGTCCGGGGCATCAACCGCCATTCAATCAAGGCCAAGCCTGTTTCCCCCCGCGCCCATTTTGGCGCTCTGATTTCCCGCGCCGGAAACAGTTTTTAGTCATATCCCGATAATGACTATTGGGCAAGCATCTTTAAGAGCTCTTCCGCCTGGCCCAGGAGATCCGGCGCGCCGGTCGGGCGAGCCGGCACAAACAGCCTGAAGTCTGGTGTAAAGCGCAAATCCCTTATTTTCTTTCGGGCCATCGCGGTGATTCTGGCCGGATCCACCGGGGAGGCTTCGCTGAAATAAATGGATAAATATTTTCCGTCAAACCCCATTTTCCTGGCTTTGAGCGGCGCGAGGAGATTGCGGATACCGATCACGCGCAGCAGGTTTTCTGCCGTCTGCGGCAGGGGCCCGTAACAGTCGGTCAGTTCGGCGCGGATGTCCTGAAGCTCTTCGGGAACCGTCGCGAGCGATATTCTCTTGTACAGGATCAGGCGCTGGTGAACGTCCTGCACGTAGTCTTCCGGCAGAAAGGCGGAAATCCCCATCTGGATTTCTGGGAGAGCGTCTTCGACCGGTGCGGGAGCGCCCTGAATTTCCCGCACGGTTTTCTCCATCAGTTCGGTGTAAAGCTCATAGCCGACGGCGGAGATGTGCCCGGCCTGCGACAGGCCCAGCAGATTGCCACCCCCGCGGATTTCCAGATCGTTGTGGGCGATGCGGAACCCGGAGCCGGGTTCGGAAAACTCCTTGATCGCCTGGAGCCTGCGCAAGGCGTTGGTGGAAAGCAGCGCGCCGTGGGGCAACAGCAGATAGGCCGCGGCTTCCGCGCCGCCGCGGCCCACACGGCCGCGGATCTGGTAGAGCTGGGCCAGACCGAAGCGCTCGGCGCGGTTGATGAAAATCGTATTGGCGGAGGGGATATCCAGTCCCGATGCGATGATGGTCGTGCAGATCAGCGCGTCGAATTCCCGCCGGATAAACTGCGTCATGGTTTTTTCAATTTCCGCAGGCTTCATCTGGCCGTGCACCACCCCGACTCGCGCGCGGGGAACCAGCCGCTGCACCAAATTCGCTATCCCGTAAATAGAGCGCACCCGGTCATGGACAAAAAACACCTGGCCGCCCCGGGACAGCTCCGCCTCAATGCCGGCCCGGATGACATCCTCATCAAATTCCAGTACGTAGGTCTTGATGGGCCGCCGGTCTTCCGGCGGCGTGTTGATAATCGACAGGTCGCGGATGCCGGTAAGCGACAGGTGCAGCGTGCGCGGAATCGGTGTGGCGGAAAGCGCCAGCACGTCCACCAGCGTCCGCATTTTTTTCAGTTTTTCCTTATGCGCCACGCCGAAACGCTGCTCTTCGTCGATGATGACCAGCCCGAGGTTTTTGAAGGCCACATCCTTCTGCAGCAGGCGGTGCGTGCCGACAACGATATCGACCCTCCCCTTGAGAAGATCCGCCAGCGTTTTTTTGATTTCGGCCGGGCTTCGGAAGCGGTTGAGCGCCTCCACGCGGATGGGAAAATCCGTCAGCCGGCGCGAAAACGTCGCGAAATGCTGCTCGGTCAGGATCGTGGTCGGCGCCAGGAGCGCCGTCTGTTTGCCGTCCATCGCCGCGCGGAACGCCGCGCGCAGCGCGACTTCCGTTTTGCCGAACCCCGCGTCGCCGCAAATCAGGCGGTCCATCGGTTTGGCGTCGTCCATGTCGGCGTGGATATCCTCAATGGCCCGCGCCTGGTCGGGAGTTTCCTCGTATTCAAATGTCGAGCTGAATTCCTCATAGACGCGATCGGGCGGCATGAAGGGTTTGCGCCCCATCGACTCGCGCGCCGCATAAATCGCCACCAGCTCCTCGGCCACGTCGCGAACGGATTTTTTAACCCTTTCCTTGACCGCGTCCCAGGAGGTCCCTCCCATTTTTTCGATTTTCGGCGTGTAACCGTCCGGCCCCAGATAACGCTGAATCTTCTCCAGAGCGTTCACGGGCAGATAGAGCTTGTCGCCGTCCAGATACTCGATGACCAGAAAATCATTTTCCACGGCACCCACGGCGATTTTTTGCAGGCCACGGTACAGTCCGATGCCGAAATCCCGGTGGACGACAAAATCCCTTTCTTTCAGATCGCCGAAGGATTTTAAAAAATAGCCTTCGCGGCGCGGCCGGACGCGGCGGCGGGGCGTCTTTTTGACAAAAATATCTTCTTCACTCAAAAACGCCAGCCGGGGGCTGTCTATCGTGAAACTGCCGGACAGTTTCCCCTCCCACAGAAACAGCGCGGAGACGCTGCCGGCATTTTGGATGGCTTCCAGAAGGGAGCCCTCCGCGGACAGCATCCGCACCGGCAGACCGTACCCCTCCAGCAGATGCCGCATGCGGGCCGTGTCTTCCGGCGTGGGAGACACAAAGAATACCGGCCTGCCCTGAGCCAGCCAGTTTTGAATTTTTTCCGCCGTAGGGCCCAGGAGAGACTCTTCCCTCCCTTCGGCGGCCGACGTCCCGGCAGCGGGGACTTCCCGGCAAGTATCGAATCTCACCACGGGGACGTCGCTTCGGGGATCATCCAGCGTCAGGCCGGAAAACCATATCTGCTGAAACCCGTCCATTCGTTGGCGGAGCTGCTCTTCATCCAGATAAAGACCGGCTCGCTCGAGATAAAACCGGCCGCCCGCCTTGGCCTTGTACAGGAGCTTGTCGATGCCGGCCGACACGTTTTGATGCGCCTGCTGAACCGCCAGCGGGTCGTTGATCACGAGCAGCGAATGCCCCGGCAGGTAGTCAAAAACATTGGAAAGTCTCTGCCGGCCGAAATCCGCCGAATCATCATAGTCTTCATAAAACAGGGGCAGGAAGATCGGATTGAGAGAGGTCGCGGATTGCTCCCGGAGCGTTTCCGCAAGCCGACTGCGCAGCTCGCGCGGGAGGTCCAGATCGTCGGCGCGGCGCTTGACATTGCGCACGGCCCGGTTGAGTCTTTCTTCGTCCAGAAGAATTTCACCGGCCGGCCCCAGAACAAACGCGTCCACGGATGCGCCCGACCGCTGCGACGAGCCGTCAAAGCGCCGGATGGATTCGATCTCGTCGCCCGCCATTTCCAGGCGCAGGGGCCCGGGCACGCCGGGCGGGAAAACATCCAGGATATTGCCGCGCCGGCTGAACTCGCCGGGATTTTCCACCAGCGAAACCCGCTGATAACCGCCGGCAACGAGTTTTTGCGGAAACTCCTCCATCGGCAGCACATCGCCTGTGGAAAGAATTTTCAGATACTGTTGAAATTCGGCATAGGGCATGACTTTCTGCATGCAGGCCGCCAGACAGGTGACGACAATTTTTTGGCTGTCCACCTGCAATTGCGTAAGCACACTCAGGCGGGCCATTTCTTCTTCCCGCCCGAGGGCAAACATGTCCACGGAAAGAAAGTCGAGGGGCGGATAATGCAGCACGGTCCCTTCTCCCAGAAAGTGCGCCAGATCACCGGCAAACCAGGCGGCTTCCCCGGCCGTGGGACACACGACGATCAACGGCGCGGCCAGCCGTTCGAACAACAGCGCGGTCAGGAACGGACGCGCGGGGGGAACCAGTCCTCGCGCATCTGCGGCCGGCGCGCCTTTGGCGATCATCTCCAGCAGCTCCCGAACGGACGGGGCGTCGGGAATCATTTTTTTATCGATAATTTTTCTCACGAAATGTCATCCAGACGAATTCAACGGTCGGTCAGGAAAGGGCCAGCATTTTGTCCAGAGCTTTTTTCGCGGCCTCGCTCACATCCCGGGGAACCGTAACGACCGGCTGCAGGGTCGCCAGCGACCGCTCGATATCGTCCAGCGATATTTTCTTCATGTCGGCGCAGAAAAGCGCGCCCGAGGCGGGGATAAAAGTCTTTTCCGGATTCTCTTTGGCGAGTTGGGTCAAAATGCCTTTTTCCGTTCCGATGATGATTTCCGTGGCTTTTGTCTCGTGGGCAAACCGGAGAATGGCCGACGTGGACCCCACGAAATCAGCCACGGCCAGCGTCTCCGGGCGGCACTCCGGGTGCGCGGCAAACAGCGCCCGCGGATGCTCCCGCCTGCGGGCCGTAACATCTTCGGCCGTCAGCGCCTGGTGAATCGGGCAGCAACCTTCCCACGCGGCAATGTCCCGACCCGTGACGGACGCCGCGTGACGGGCCAGATTGCCGTCGGGCAGCACCACCACTTTTTTCGACGGCGGCAGGGTTTCAATGATTTTAATCACGTTGGACGACGTGCAGCAGATGTCGCATTCGGCCTTCACCTCCGCCGTGGAGTTGATATACGTCACGAAAACGGCATCCGGTTGAGCCTGCTTCATTTTTCTCACCGCGTCCGGACTAGCCATATCCGCCAGAGGGCAGCCCGCGTCCAGACGGGGCAGCAACACGGTTTTTTCAGGGGAAAGCATTGCCGCGCTCTGCGCCATGAAGTGCACGCCCGCGAAAACGATCACCCTGGCATCGGAGCGGGCCGCCGCCTGGGCCAGCGCCAGGGAATCCCCCAGCACGTCGGCGATTTCCTGAATTTCAGGCCGGGCATAATAATGGACCAGCAAGATGCCTTTCCGGTCGGCCAGCATCGCGCGAATTTTTGTCTGCTGCTCGTTCATAACATTGCTCCCTTTCCATCGGTTTCTTCCCTAGCGCAAATGCCTGTGAAATTCAACCGGCATTAGTGGATGGTGAATGGCGCTTTTTTGTTGACAACCGGACGGTCTTTGATAAGGTGCCTGCTGGAAAAGCAGATGGAGAGGAAAAAATGATTTCCGTGGAAAATGCGCTGCATACGGTCCTGGCCACCTGTCGGCCCCTGGGATTGGAAAAAGTCGATCTTCTCGCGGCGGCAGGACGGGTGATCGGTGAAGATGTCTTCGCACCCCACGACATTCCTTCCGCCGCCAACTCCGCCATGGACGGATATGCCGTGCGCTCCGACGACACGAAAGGCGCGCGCGCCTTAAAACCCGTCGAACTCAAGGTAATTGAAACAATCGCCGCCGGCAGCCTCCCCCGCAGAACGGTTCAGGCCGGACAGGCGGCGCGCATCATGACCGGTGCGGTGGTCCCCAAAGGTGCGGATGCCGTGGTCCGCCGGGAGGACACCGAAGAAAAAGGCAAAACGGTCCTGATTAAAATCGCCGCGCCCCGGGGGCTGGACATCCGATTTCCCGGCGAGGACGTGCGCCGGGGAGAGAAGGTCATCGCGGCGGGCAGCGTTTTGCGGCCGGGCCACATCGGCATGCTGGCCGCTCTGGGAAAGGTGTTTGTCGCGGTTTACCAGAGGCCGCGCGTGGCGATCCTGTCCACCGGAGACGAACTGGTGGACATCGAAACCGAGCCGCCGCCCGGCAAAATCGTCAACTCCAATACCTATTCGCTGGCCGCTCAGGTTCTCTCCTGCGGCGGCGTCCCGGTTCTTTTGGGCATCGGCAGCGACGACAAAGAGGATCTGGTCAAAAAATTTCAGGTGGCGCGGCGGGCGGATGTCATTCTGTCTTCCGGCGGCGTTTCGGTCGGCGATTATGATTTCGTCAAAGATGTAATGGGCGACATCGGCAACGCCATGCACTTCTGGCAGGTGGCCATGCGCCCCGGGAAGCCGCTGGCTTTCGGCTCCATCGACGGCGTCCCCCTCTTCGGTCTGCCCGGTAATCCCGTCTCCGTCATGGTTTCTTTTGAGCAGTTTGTCCGCCCGTTTCTGCTTTGCATGCAGGGGCATACCCGGATTTTTCGCCCGACGCTGACCGCCGTCAGCGCCCAGGAAATAAACAAGAGCACGGGCGTTAAAAATTTTCTGCGCGCGGTAGTTGAAAAAGAAAAAAATCGTTACCTGGCGCGTCTGACCGGCGAGCAGGGGTCCGGCATTCTGAAGTCCATGGTGGAAGCCAACGCATTTATTGTTTTGCAGGAAGATGTCTCCTTTGTAAAAAAGGGAGAAAACGTATTGGTTCAACTGCTTGAAGAAACACTGACCGTGGCGGATGTTCCCGTCTGAATTTGGCGCCCGATCCCAGGGCAGGAATAAAGAAAGAGTAAAAGAAAGGATACCTTATGCGTAAATTAATGATTGTGGTTTGTGTCGCCCTGATCGCCGCCTGGGGATGTTCGCCCGAAGCACCGAAAACAGAAGACCAGAAGGCCTTCTACGCGCTGGGGGTTCATCTCAGCAAGCAGTTGTCCGTTTTTGACCTGACGACCGAAGAGTTGAAATATGTGCAGATGGGCATGTCCGACGCGGCCGGCGGCAAAAAGCTGGCGGCGGAGCCGGAAGCCAATATGCAGAAGCTGGGTGAACTGGCCCAGACCCGCATGCAGAAAGCAACGGAAAAGCAAAAAGAGCTGGCTAAACTGTTTTTGGAAAAAGCCGCGAAGGAAGCCGGCGTGAAGAAGACCGCCTCCGGATTGATCTATAAAGAAATCAAAGCGGGAACGGGTGCTCAGGCCAGGGCCACGGACATCGTCAAGGTCCACTACGTGGGTACGCTGATTGACGGTAAGGAATTTGACAGCTCCGTCAAGCGCGGCCAGCCCGCGGAACTGCCTTTAAGCCAGGTGTTTCCCTGCTGGACGGAAGGCGTCAGCATGATGAAGGTGGGCGGCAAATCCAAACTGATCTGCCCTTCGGAGATCGCCTACGGAGACCAGGGACGTCCCCCCGTGATTCCCGGCGGTGCAACGCTGGTCTTTGAAGTGGAGCTTCTGGACGTAAAAGACGCGAAGACGGCCGCAATGCCGTCTTCGCCCTCCGTAAAGCCGAAGACAAAATAACTGCGGCCCGCAGGTCATGACGGTCCCGGATCAACAGCGGATGGAACAAACGGCCAAGGGCGGCCCAGTGATGAGCGAAGCTGGCGCATGCCGGCGTCGGAATCCGGCGGGATCGGCCGGGGACACTCCGCTGCCGCCGGATTCGGCGGCGGTCAAAAATCTCTCTCTGTCTTCTTCCCGCGCCGGATGCGTTCGCCCGCCCTATCGCTCCTCCCCCCGGAAGACACGGACGCGTTGTCGGCGAGGGAGACCCCCTGCGCAAGACGTCTCTTTTTGTCCTGTTTGCTTTCGTACATCCGTTTGTCCGCGGCCGAAATGAGTTCGTCCAGTAAACAAGGGGTTTCAGAGTCGTAGTAGGACTCGCCTACGCTGATGGAAAGCCGGTATTTCCTTCCGGCTTCGCGGTTTTTCGCATCCACCAGGGATTGCAGCCGCGCCGTAAAGATCGTGGAATGTTCCCGGGACGTTTCCAGCGCAAGGACGGCATATTCATCCCCCCCCAGGCGGGCGAGGATGTCGGAGGCGCGGAACGTCTCCTTCAGCACGGCGGCGGCTTCCATGAGCGCCTGATCTCCTTCTTCATGCCCCAGCGTGTCATTGATCCATTTCAATCCATCCAAATCGGCAAAATAAAGCAGCAGCCCCCGCCGGCTTCTGACCGCCACTTTCAGCTGATGCTCGGCGAGAGATAAAAATCCCCGCCGGTTGTGCAGTCCGGTGAGTTCATCGGTGATGGCAAGGAGACGAACCGTCTCTTCGGCCTCCTCGCGTTTTTTCGTTTGTGTCCGCAAACGCTTCGTAACCAGTCCGATCACGCCCAGGCCGATCCCCCACAGAAAGACGTGGGCCAGTGAAAGCTGCAGCATGCGGACATGCTCCACCCGCCGCAACGGCGCCATGAGAATGGAAACGCTGATCCCACCCCGAATATCGCCTTGGCGGTATCCCTGGGCGGCATGACATTTCAGACAGCTCTCTTCCGTGACAAACGGCCGCATCAAGCGAAAATATTCCTCCCCCGACAGCCGCGTGACCGTTCTCTGCTCTTTTTCGCCGCGTTCAAATGATTCCAACGCCTGCGCCTCCCAGCCATCCGGCGCATTGGCCGGACGAATCGGATTGAGGCTGGTGATGTGGCCCTGAAAGTTGTTCACACCGGGGCGCGCCAGTTCATTGACCTGGCGCGTCATGTAGGCCGGATTGATCAGCGTGAGCGAAAGCCCGCCGGACGCCGTGACGTCGCGATCGGCAACCCGGAGATGGGGATTGACGGGCGTCATCTCCGAAACCGGCGCGTAAACCCCACCCTTCGAAGCAACCCACCGCCGGTAAAGAACGTCCTTTTCGTAAGTGATATCCGCGCTGGCGCCGGCAATATCGAAAATCGACCGTTGCAGTTGATAAATATTCCATCCCAGCGAAACAGCCACTCCTGCCGTCCAGAACAAAATCAGCGCCAACACATAACGCTTCAGACGGATTGGCCGGGGTGATTGCTTATCTTTACGATCGTCATCCATGTTTTCCCCTGATTGTGTTTTTTCAGTTTCGATATCGGCAACCCGGCGCCTGTAACAGTCTTCCCGGGAAAAGCGTCCGGCGCGTCGCCGGATTTCTTTAATCCCCCGTTTTGTTCGCCTCCGGCTCTCCCGCCGGGACCAGCCACTGCCCCGCCGCAGTGTTCAATTCCCCGACCGGCTTCCCGTTTTCAAAGAACAACACTTTCCGGTAAGGGCGTTTGGGAATCCTGGCGGCCAGATAAATCTTCGCCTGCCAGGCGGCGCCGGTCTCCGATTTGTTGAACGTGTAATACACCGACAGTTCCCCTTCCCTTTCGACGATCTTCCCGATTTCAAAAACATCGTCTACGTTTTCGGGAGACGGCATGACACGGGCCACCACAAGAATCTGTTCCTTCTCATACAAGGATTTGTCCGGAGCAAACGGACGCCGCGACGGCATCGTGGGCGCAGGATGAAACAGGGCCCGGTACCCGGCGTCCGTTGAAATCAGGGCATAGAGCAACGGATCTTTTTTTTCATCCCAGTTTTTGATGAAACTCCGGTATTCGCTCATGCGGATCTTCGTGTACGGCGTCGTCCGCCCGTCCGGCTTTTTCACCGCCGCCGCCGAAATTATCGCGGCCGCCATAATCATCCCCAGTGCGGCCGCAATCAATATTTTCCCTCTGATCACAGGCATGCCCCCTTGCAGAGAATCGGAATCCTTCACTCGCTCCGGATCAAAACGGCAAATCCGGAAAAGCGGCGGCATTATATCATTTTTTAATTTAAAAAAAACCAAATCGTGCTATGATGGCCGCGCTGCAAACCTTGAGAAAATCTATTCTGATCCTGCCGGGAGGGGAACATGGAATTGCCCCTGTTTTTAAAAAAAATTGAAATCCTTTCCGATCTGCCGGATGAAGACATCGCGCTCATTGCCGAAAACGCCCATCCGATTGATTTTCCGACCGGCGGCGTCATCATCCGTCGGGGCGAACTCGGCCGCTTCCTGTGGGCGGTCTATGAAGGCGAAGTGGAGGTGCTGCGCACGGAAGACGATGGAAGCCTGAAGACGGTAGCCACCCTCGAACGAGGGCAGATCTTCGGGGAAATGGCCCTGCTGACCGGAGAGCCGGCGGTGCTGGATGTCGTCGCCGCACAGGCGTCGATCATCATCCGCATTCCTCGTGAAATCGTATCCGGAATCCTTGCGCGGAATCCCCGAACTCTGGTCAAGTTCACCCGGCTGGTGACCAGGAGGCTTTTGCGCAACCAGCAGGATGACGCCAGAAAACTCCTGAAAAATGTTCACCGGGAAAATGAAGACCCTTACGACCTGAACTTCTCCTCCGTCACCGACCCCCTGAAAATTCTGACCGTGAACTGCGGAAGTTCGTCTTTGAAATATACCCTGTTTGACACGACGCAATCCGAACCGGTTATCGAGGGCCTCATCGAAAAAATCGGCTCCGGCGACGCAACCCACGTCCTGCGGATGCCGGACGGCAAAAAAGAAATTCCCGTCCGCGACGTTTTGGCCGTCGAACAGGCGTTTGATGTGATGGTTTCGACGATCACCGATCAGGCCTATACGGGCATGAGCGATTTGAGCGATATCAAAGCGGTGGGGCATCGCGTCGTCCACGGCGGAGCGCAGTTTTCCAGCTCCGTCAAGGTGGACGCGGAAGTTCTCTCCTCCATCCGGAAGCTGATTCCCTTGGCGCCGCTGCACAATCCTTTCAATCTGAAGGGAATCGAGAGAATGCAAGAGCTGGTTTTCGGCGCGCCCCAGGTGGCCGTTTTCGACACGTCGTTCCACGTCAACATGCCGGAGCAGGCCAGCACGTACGCGCTGCCTTTCGCGGTAAGCGAAGAAGAACAGATCCGCCGCTATGGTTTTCACGGCACCAGCCACAAGTTCGTCGCGCTCAGCACGGCAACCCATCTGAAGCGTCCGGTGAGCGAGCTGAAAATGATCTCCTGCCATCTGGGAAGCGGCGCTTCGGTGTGCGCGATTGACCACGGCCGCAGTGTGGACACGAGTATGGGCATGACCCCGCTGGAAGGACTGATTATGGGCACGCGTCCGGGCGACCTCGACTCCGGCGTCATCCTGCATCTGATGCGCCACCGGAACATGAACGCCGAGGATTTGGACCGGATGCTCAACAAAAAAAGCGGCCTTCTGGGGATTTCCGGAACGAGCAACGACATGAGGACGCTTCTCCAGGCGGCGGAAGCGGGAGATTTCCGGTGTGAAAGGGCGATTAACGCTTTCTGCTACCGCGTCCGGAAATATATCGGGGCCTATTGTGCGGCCATGGGTGGTTTGGACGCCCTGATTTTTACCGGCGGCATTGGGGAAAACGCCGCGGAAATCCGCGCCCGCATCTGCCGGGGCATGGAAGCGTTGGGCATCCTTGTCTATGACGAAGTCAACGCCAAAATGCGCTCCCGGCGCGGTCAGATCACCGATATCTCCGAACCCGGCGCCAAAATCCGGATCCTCGTGATTCCGGCGGATGAGGAAAAAATGATCGCCCGGGAAACGATCCATGCCCTCGGACGAACGCGGTCCAAAGAAGACCTGAAGAAGTTACGATCCAGGCCGATTACGATATCCGTATCGGCCCGCCATGTCCACCTGACGGCGAAGCACTTTGAAATGCTCTTCGGCGCGGGGCGAACCATGACGCCCCGTTCCGATCTGAGCCAGTCCGGCCAGTTTGCCGCCGCAGAAACCGTCAACCTGATCGGACCAAAGGGAAGGATCGACCGTGTGCGGATTCTGGGACCGGCGCGCAAGGAGTCCCAGGTGGAAATTTCCCGAACGGACCAGTTCCAGCTGGGCATTGAAGTCCCTGTTCGGGATTCCGGCGACACGGAAGGAACGCCGGGCATCACGCTGGAAGGAGACGCGGGAACCGCTGATCTGGAAAAAGGAGTGATCTGCGCGAAGCGCCATATCCACATTTCCCCGGAAGAAGCGCTGAACCTGGGCTTGCGCGACAGGGATGTGGTGAGGGTAATCGTCAAGGGCGTTCGGGAACTGATTTTCGGCGACGTCCTGGTCCGCGTCAGTCCAAATTACCGGCTGGACATGCATCTGGACACGGATGAGGCCAACGCCGCCCGGATTACCACCGGCGCCATCGGCTATATCGAATCCATTCAGCACCGGAACTACATGTAGGCTCTTCCTGGAAAACGGCTGCTGAAAGGCTTGAGCAGCCGCTATCGGGTCACTTTTCGTAACGAATAAAACGAAAACAACAAAATAACGGCAATGATGAGCAGAAATAAAACACCATACTGATACAGCGGTTCCAGGCCGTCGTACCAGGCCATGATCGCGGCCCAATGTTCCTGAAGCCAATATTTTATTTTCTCCATTGTCCCGTCCTTGGAAAGGTTGTATGAAGCAGTCGCCTTTTTTAAAAGGGGCCGTTCCATTCCGTATTTTCCTTTTTGTCTTCTACTCAAGCCCCCCTTGCCGCGCAATCAAAATTTTGCGCCCGTTGTCGCCCGGCCTTTTATGTGGCGGTGGTTTCTCTTTCCATAATCTTCCCCGTCCGCCAGACTCAATAGCTCAACGTTCCCGTCCAGCAGAAATATCTTCAGCCTGAGGTTTTCCGCTTCCCGACCTCTTCCTCCTGCAGAACGCGCCGCAGAACCTTGCCCACCATTGACTTCGGCAGAGCGTCCCTGAACTCGATAAACTTCGGCACCTTGTAGGAGGCAAGGGTCTTGCGGCAGTGCTCCTGCAATTCTTCGGCTGTCGCCCGGGCGTCCGGCTTGAGAACCAGCCACGCCTTGACGGCTTCGACCTGGTACGGATCGGGGACTCCCGCCACGGCCACTTCCAGAACCGCCGGGTGCTGCATGATGACCTCTTCCACTTCGCCGGGGAATACCTGATGGCCGCTCGGCTTGATGAGTTCCTTCTTGCGGGAGGTGATGAACAGATAGCCGTCCTCATCCAGATGGCCGACATCTCCCGTATAGAGCCAGCCGTCCCGAAGCATCTCGGCGGTGGCCTCCGGTCTGCGCCAATAGCCCTTCATAAGATGAGGCGCCCGGGCGATGATCTCGCCATCCTCGCCGGGGGGCATCTCCCTGGTCCCCGTCTCGATGTCAACGATGCGGATGATGGTATCGGGCGTGGGAAGTCCGACGGCCCCCTCCTTCCAGCGACCAAAGACGGGACCCATGGCCAGAACGCCCGATTCGGTCAAACCGTAAGCTTCCACGATCTTGCCTCCGGTGATCTCCTCGAAGTTCTTTTTCAGTTCCGGAAGCAGCGGCATGGCAGCCGCCGCGCACATTTTCATAGACCGGAAATCGACCTTGCCGGCGCGCACATCCGGGTGATTCAGCAAACCGTTGAACAAAGTGGCAATCCCCGGAAAGAAGGAGGGCTTTACCTTTCGGATCGTTTCAAAAAGGTCCTTGAAGTCGCGCGGATTGGGCACGAGCGCCATGGGATGCCGGCCCACAACGCAGGTGGACATGAGAATTACATTTCCGTAGACATGGAAGAACGGCATCAGCAGCAGGGTCGTGTCCTGCCACTCGGTCAGCATTTTGCCGAACCAGGCGCGGATCTGCAGGCCGTTCATCCGGATGGCCCCGTGCGTCAGGACGACTCCTTTGGGAACTCCCGTTGTGCCGCCGCTGAAGAGGATCAGGCCGTCGTCGTCGCCCGAAACCCGGATGGGAGGACGCGCGCTCTCCGCGTACCGGCCGATGAGAGCCGTCAGCGAAAGATCGCCCGCGGCGATTTTGGCCCGATGGCCGCCCTTTTTTTCCATGAACAGCGTGAATATCAGACGGACCATCGGACTGAGAAAATCTTTGACGTTCGTGGCAATGATACAACGTAAGGAAGTGCTCGACTGAACGTTTTTGATCTTTTGATAGAAAGTCGTCAGAACGATGGCCACCTGCGCATCGCACTCGGTGAGGGCATGAATCATTTCGCTGTCGCTGAAAAGCGGATTGACGGGCACGGCCACGGCGCCGGCTTTCCAGACGGCAAACTGGCTGATGATGATGTTGGGCGTATTGGGCATGATCAGGGCGACGCGATCTCCTTTACGGACGCCTTGATCCGCCAGAGCCGCTGCCAGCGCGTCGCTTGCGCTGTTTGCTTCACGAAAGGAAATGTTCCGCCCTTTGAAGATCATCATGGTGGCAGCGGGTCTCTCCCGTTCCGCGTCATCCACGGCGTCGATAAGGGTCCGGTCGGAATAGGGTGCAAGTGAACGCGGAACGCCCTCGTCATAGCTCTTGAACCATAAGTAATCCGTCATCAGTCATTCTCCTTTTCTTTTTGATATTGATTCAACCGTGTAATCCGTTGAGAATCTGTTTTATTTTTTGTTGTTATACAGTTTTATGAATCATCCCCTCTCATTCCTTTTCACTCATCACCTCTCTCGCCATCCATCATTCACCATTACCTGTTCTCTTCAGCCTTTCTTCCCATACCCGATATTCCTGGCCGATTCTTCAATCGATGTGAGCACCGCCGGATCGTCAATCGTGGAAGGAACGACATAACTCTTGCCGTCCACGATATTCCGCATGGTCCCGCGCAGTGTCTTGCCGGATCGGGTCTTCGGCAGGGCTTTTACCACGGCGGCTTCCTTGAAACAGGCCAAAGCGCCCAGTTCGCTGCGGACCATCTGGACCAGTTCGGCAATGATATCTTCAGGTTTTCTATCCACGCCGGCTTTCAACACGACAAATCCCACCGGAACCTGACCCTTTAACTGATCTTCCGCACCCAGCACGGCGCACTCGGCCACGTCCTTGTGTTTGGACACGATTTCTTCCATGGCGCCGGTGGAAAGCCTGTGGCCGGCAACATTGATAACGTCGTCGATCCGCCCCATGATGTAAAGGTAACCGTCTTCGTCAAAACGCCCTCCGTCACCGGTGACGTAATAGCCGGGGCGTTCGGTGACGTATTCCAGGTAGCGCTTGTCATCCTGCCAGAGGGTGGGCAAACAGCCGGGCGGCAGGGGAAGCTTGATCACGACGGATCCTTCTTCGCCGTCGGGCAGCCGGTTGCCGTCCGCGTCCAAAATCTGGACGTTATAGCCGGGGACTGGTTTGGTGGGGGAGCCTGCCTTGATGGGCAGAGGCTCGATGCCCATGCAGTTGGCGGCAATGGGCCAGCCGGTTTCGGTCTGCCACCAGTGATCAACAACGGGGATTTTGAGCATGTCATTTGCCCAATAGTAGGTGTCGGGATCAAGCCGTTCTCCGGCCAGAAAAAGATATCTCAGACAGGAGATGTTGTGTTTCTTCAGGTATTCTCCTGCAGGGTCTTCTTTCTTGATGGCCCGGAAGGCGGTGGGAGCGGTAAACAAAACGGAGACGTTATGCTGGGAGATGACGCGCCAGAAGGCGCCGGGGTCGGGGGTGCCGACGGGCTTTCCTTCATAAACGATGGTGGTGCAGCCATGGAGCAAGGGGGCGTAAATAATGTAGGAATGGCCCACGACCCAGCCGACGTCGGAGGCGGCCCAGAAGACTTCGCCGGGCTTGACGTCGTAGATGTGCTCCATGGACCATTTGAGGGCGACCGCATGGCCGCCGTTGTCACGCAGGACGCCCTTGGGCTTTCCGGTGGTGCCGGAGGTGTAGAGGATGTAGAGGGGATCGGTGGCGGCCACGGAAACGCACGGGACGGGTTTGGCGCCTTCGGTGAAGTTGTCCCAGTCGAGGTCCCGCCCCGGGATGAGGTCTGCTTTGACCTGAGGCCGCTGAAAGATAACGCACTTTTCGGGCTTGTGGGCGGCAAGGTGGATGGCTTCGTCCATCAGGGGCTTGTAGGACAGAATTTTCTTGCCTTCGATGCCGCAGGAGGCGGAGATGATGACTTTGGGTCTGGCGTCGTCGATACGGATGGCGAGTTCGTTGGGGGCAAAACCGCCAAAGACGACGGAATGGACGGCGCCGATGCGGGCGCAGGCCAGCACCGCTGTCAATGCTTCGGGAATCATGGGCATGTAGATGATGACGGTGTCTCCCCTCACGACACCGATCCCGGTCAACGCGCCGGCAAAGACGGAAACACTCTCCAGAAGCTCGCCGTAGGTAATCTTCCGGACGGTATCGGTGACGGGGCTGTCGTAGATGATGGCCACCTGGTCTTTCCGGCCGTTTGCCACGTGGCAGTCCAATGCGTTGTAACAGGTGTTCAGCTCTCCGCCTGCAAACCAACGGTAAAAGGGCTTGTCGCTTTCATCAAGAACCCTGTCCCACTTCTTCGTCCATTGAATGGCCTGGGCCGCTTTCCCCCAGAAGGATTCCGGCCCGGTAATCGAATGCGTAAAAACTTCCTGATAGTTCGTCATCGGTATGTTTAACCTCCTCCATGCTCGTTGATTATTTCTTAAAAGGGCCCAACGGCCCGGGATCGGCAATGGGCGATTCTTTGATCTCATAAACCGTGCCGCTCATATGATTTTATTTCTTTCCTGTTCTCATTCGGCGCTCGTGATCTTGCGCAGTTCGCGTTTCAACACCTTGCCCACGGAACTCAACGGCAGGGCCGTCATGAATTGAATGACCTTTGGCACCTTGCAGGGCGCCACTGCTCTTTCCTATAGGACGTAATCTTCTCCCGATCCCGGATCCACGAGCTTCACTTCGGCACCGCTGACCGGCATACCCAACGATCCGATCTTCTTCGCGCCGTCTCTCGGAAGGGTGAGAAGGATCGGCGTGGTTTCCGGCACGCCGCAAACCTCCATGTCGGGACCGGTTCATCGAGCGGTTAAAAGGCGGCTGTCGTTGACTAACGACGATCGCTTCCAGCCCTAAACGGCAAAACTTTCTTCCGGGATATCGATCATCGAAAGGTCCTCGCTCCTGACGGCTTTTACCGCTGCATCCACTTCCGGCAAAACGTGTTTGATAAAGTATCGGGCGGCGGCCACTTTTCCGATGTAGAAGGCCGTATCGGTGTTCTCTTTGGCCAGGACGCTGAGATTCTGCATATCCGCCGGATGGATCCCCTTCCCGGCGGCGATTTCGTCCAGCTTCTCGCGGGCCACGCCCGCCTCCCACAGCAGAAGCCACGCCATCACGACCTTGCTCATCAACATCAGAAACGGATACGCGTTGCCCACGGGTATCAGGAACTTGCCCGCCTTCGAGCTTTCTGCAAAATACATTGCCGTCTCGGCCAGCGTGTTCACCGCCTGCCGGACGTCATCCGCCAGATCTTTCAGTGCGGCGTTTGCCTGATATTTTGTAATCGTGGCATTCATCTCTCCCAAAAGCGACATGAAGTACGTTCCCTTCTTCAGTCCCAGTTTGCGCCCTACGAGGTCCAGGCCCTGAATGCCGTTTGTCCCCTCGTAGATCGAGGCGATCTTGATATCCCGCATGAACTGTTCCACTGGGT
>JAAZHX010000109.1 GCA_012510495.1 Smithella sp. | reverse complement strand
TGTGCAGGCGATGTTGACCGGTTGGATGGATCGGTCTGTTCTGAAGCAGCAGCATCCGGGGTGGTTTAAAGAGATGGAGCATGAAGGCAAGCTGGTGGTCTGGGGCGAAGAAAAGAAAAATGACGCCCACGAACATCAGGCCTGATCCGAAAGATCAGATGGACGAAGAAGGCCCGGAGGTTTACCTCCGGGCCTTCTTTGCGCCTGGACTCCACCTTGAGCAAAGGCGCAGATTAAGGCGTTTCTTCGGGATATTTGCCATTGACATATTTCCTCCGGCCGGTGTATGAATTCACCGTGCGATCTTTACATTTCATCGATTTTCATTGGCTGACAGGGTAATCGCATTCTGTTTTGGCGAGAGGCTTGTGCCAGCATTCTTAATGGCTGGTGAAGTGTTTTCAGAAACATTCGGCAACGCAATCACATGGAAGGAGGAAAACCATGAAAGAGGATGACGTTGAAAAAAAGTCGATCAGCAGGCGAAATTTCTTAAAAACGGCCGGCGGGGCGGCTGTGGTCGCCGGACTGGCCTCCACCGGAATTTCCATGACGGCCGGAGACGCCCGGGCGGCAGACGCGCTGCCCAAAAAATGGGATGAAGCGTATGACGTGGTCGTCATCGGCAGCGGTTTTGCCGGTCTGGCCGCGGCCATCGAAGCGAAGAACGGCGGCGCCAAAGACGTGCTGGTGCTAGAAAAGATGCCGACGCACGGCGGTAATTCGATTATCAACGGCGGTGATTTTTGCGCGCCTGGGACGAAGCTGCAGAAGGAAAACGGCGTGGAGGATTCCCCCGAACTGATGCTGAAGGATATGCTTTGGGCAGGCGCTTATATCAACCATCCGGAACTGGCCAAAACGGTTGCTTACAACGCCAAAGACGCGCTGGAGTGGAGCGAATCCTATCTCGGCGTCAAGTACACAAGGCTGAACTTTCACGGTGGGCACTCCGTCAAGCGGGCCAACCAGACGATCAACGCCTCCGGTTCGGAGCTGGTCAACAAAGAGTTGGCCAAAGCCAGGGAAATCGGCGTCAAAGTGCAGATGCGCACCAAGCTGGTGAAGTTCTTTTCCAATAAAGAGGGACGCATTGTCGGCATGGAAGTGCGCAAGGGATACCGGTTTCCGGACGACAACTCGGGCAAGACCGCCTTCATCAAGGCGAAGAAGGCCGTTGTTTTGAGCTCCGGCGGCTTTTCTCAGGATATCGCGCTTCGCCAGATTCATGATCCGCGCCTTACCGACAAGCTGTTTTCCACCAACCAGCCGGGCGCGACCGGGGAGGCATTGCTGGCGGCCTGCCTGAGCGGTGCAATGGATGTCCAGATGGACTGGATTCAGCTAGGACCCTGGACCAGCCCGGACGAGAAGGGATTCGGCTTCGTGCCGCTGTTCTGCGAGCGGCTGGTCGGCTACGGCCCGATGATCAATCCCAAGACCGGCAAAAGATTCTTCAAGGAAACCGGAAACCGTAAGGAAAGAGCCGATGCCATTCTGCTCGTCGGCGAACCCGTCATCATCATGGGGGATTCCTACGCCGTTCCCAAGCAGGTGTTCCCCAACGCTCTGCAAAAGGGTCTGGAAGCCGGAGCGATCAAGAAATTCGATTCGCTCGAAGATGTCGCCAAAGCCTACAACATGAAGGCCGACGTTTTCCTGGCGGAAATCAAGCGCTGGAATTCGTTTGTGGAGAAAAAGAAAGACGACGACCTCGGCTGTATGATTTTCAAAGACGCCAAACCGACCGTTCAGGCGCCTTTCTATGCCGCGCGGCTCTGGCCGAAAGTGCATCACACCATGGGCGGCTTGGTCATTAACAAAGACGCTCAGGTGATCGGTTTTAACATGAAACCGATTCCCGGTCTCTACGCTGCGGGCGAGGTGACCGGCGGCGTTCACGGCGCCGTGCGTCTGGGCGGCGTGGCGATGGCGGACTGTCTGGTGTTCGGCCGCATCGCGGGGAAAAACGCAGCCAAGGAAAAAGCCTGGAGTTGAGAGGGCGAGTTCGCGCGGATTTTATGAGGCAAGGAGAAAATCGTATGGAAAGGAAGAAAAATCTGAGAATCGCGGCGGTCCTGTTCGGCGCGGTTTTACTGGTGATTGTCAGCACGGGACTCTGGGCGGCGCCCAAGCTCGTCCCATCCAAGGCCAAACCGGGCGACTGCGCTGCCTGTCATGTCGATAAAAAGGCGCTTCCGGAGACGCATCCCGACACCAGGACGATGGACATGAAGGCCTGCCGGGTCTGCCACACCGCGAACAGTATGAGCCTGATCGGAAAATTACCCGTCAGCCACACGCATCTGCTCTCCGGCGTGAGCTGCGAAGCCTGTCACGGCGATACCAAGCAGCCGGAAGAACCGCCGATGGAGAAATGCGTCGCCTGCCACGGGCCGACGGCCAATCTGGCGGAAAAAACAAAAGACGTGAAGCCGACCAATCCGCATACGTCCCCGCATTACGGAACGGAGCTGAACTGCAATCTGTGCCACAAGCAGCATGCCAAATCGGAAAACTACTGCGCGCAGTGCCACAAGTTCGATTTCAAGACACCGTAAATTACCCTCTGGATTTTCACCCCGGACCGGCGGCGGGTCTAACGATTGCCGCCGGTCCGTTTTATTGAAGTAAAAAGGCGTTCATCTGCTTTTTTTATCAAATCAGACTGTTTGTGTTGAATCAAACGTCGGCATGCAGGCCAGGCAGCATGATTTCCTGGAGTCTCAGCCTTTGGCGTTCGAAAGCTTCTTCGCCTTCCTTTGAAGCAAGATCCAGCATATCCCCATACCGCAGGGTCACGCGGGCAAAGGGTTTGGGCAGCATAAAGCGGTCCCAGCTTTTGAAATACCAAGCCCGATCCGCGGTAGCGTAAATGGGGACTACGAAAGTTCCCTCAACCTGGGCCAGGCGGATCACGCCGGCTTTGACCACTCCCGCCGGCCCTCTTGGCCCGTCCAGGATGTGACCGGCAAAACCGTAACGCGACAGGTGAGATATCATATCCTTCAGCGCCGGGCCCCCGTCTTTTGACGAAGAGCCGCGCACTGTATGCCAGCCGGTTTTCTCGGCAATGCGGGCGATGATATTGCCGTCTTTGCTCTGGCTGATCATCAGCGCCGGATGATAGGGGGCATAATTTTTGAAGTAGCGGACGGCTGAAAAAAACTGCTGATGCCAGCAGCACAGAAGAATTTTACCGCCGCCCCGCAGGTGATCGAGCCAGGGTTTTTCGTTTTCCACGCGAAGCCGGAACGTCCGGCTGTATGCGCGAATCAGATAATAGGCGATGTTCTGAAGCTTGTCCGCCAGTAAAAACTTGTATTTTTTGAGCATTCAGGCGTCCTTTCCACGACGGAATTCGACGGCGCAATTTTTCACGGGATTGTCGGCTTGCAGGAAAGTCCCAGTTTTTCCGTAAGATACAGACAGAGGTGTTGATAAAAGACTTTCGTGTTCATGATCTTTTCAATATAATCGCATCGCAGGCTTTTCACTTCCCGAATGGCGTCCTCTCCGATATCTCCGCTCAACACGACGCGGGGAACATCGGAGAGGCCGTCATGTTCACGGTCTATGGTTCTGAGCCGCTCGGTTCCGCTCATTTTATGCATCGTGTAGTCCAGAATAATGATGGAAGGCTTGACTTGTCCGGAGCAGCTCCAGAGCCTCTTCGCCATCGGCGGCTTCAGAAAACTCAAATTCCGAATCAGGAAAAATTCGTTTGATCTGCCGGGTGAAAATAAAGCGGAAATCTTCTTCGTTGTCTACCAGGAGGGCCGCTGTCTTTGCCATAAATGTCCTTTACGGTTTCTTTGTTTTCTTATAACCGGGCATTGTTCAGCCGATGGGGCTGATCCCTCCCGTTTTTGAATGCCGCCCTAACCTGTCCATGAATAGGTTCTGAAATCTTGCATATTTCTTGAAATTCCGCAACGAAGTAGTTTTTTCGGGGTAGCCAGTGCGTCCTGAAGAAAATAATAACGAAAATCATTGACAAATCCAGCTTCCGGTAATAGCATTTCGTCACTTTTTTACACAGGGTCTTGTATTCGGAGAAAGTTTTTTTATGAGTCGTAACGGAAACAACGATATGAATAAGCGACATTGACGAGGAGCATGGCAGGCAGGTGGTGAGGGGAATCGCAAGAAATAAGGCATTGGAAATCATTAGGAATTATCCGAATTCCGGTGTGCTGGTCGTCGGGGACGTCATGGTGGATCATTTCATCTGGGGCAGGGTGTCGCGCATATCTCCCGAAGCGCCGGTTCCGGTGGTCGATGTTCAAAAGGATTCCGTGATGCTGGGCGGCAGCGCCAATGTTCTCAATACGATTTACGCGATGGGCGGCCGGGTTTTTGTGGCCGGCGTGATCGGTGCGGACGACATCGGCGCAGGTCTGATCCGTCAATTGAAAGATAGGCAAATTGACGCGGCGGGCATCCTGGTGGAGAAGGAAAGGCCGACCACGCTCAAAACAAGAATTGTGGCCCACGGACAGCAGGTGGTCCGCTTTGATCATGAGAGCCGGATGGCGATTAACAACACCAGCGCGGCCGGTATTCTCGACTACGTCAGGTCCCTGCGCGATCAGATCGGAGCGATTGTGATTTCCGATTACAGCAAAGGCGTGATTTCCCGGGACCTGGTGGAAGGTATCAAGGCCATTGCCGCCGGCTCGAAAATTTTTCTATGTGTGGATCCGAAGTCGAGCGACTTCGGCATTTACCCGGGCGTTGATGTCCTTACGCCCAACCATCATGAGGCCCAGCGCGCCGCCGGCATGGAAATGGTCAACGGGGATGATCTTCTGAAGCTGGGAGAGGCGCTTCTGAACAAATTTGATTTTCAGGCGCTTCTGATAACGCGCGGCGAAGAGGGCATGAGTCTTTTTGAGCGGGGCCGCCGGATCCGCCATACGCACTTTCCGGCTCAGGCCAAGGAAGTCTATGATGTCACGGGCGCCGGCGACACGGTCATCGGTGTTCTCGCGCTGTCCCTGGCCGCGCGGGCGAACCTGAAAGAGGCCACCGCGCTGGCCAACCACGCGGCGGGCATTGTCGTGGGCAAAGTCGGAACGTCCACCGTGTCGCAGGAAGAATTGATCGGCGTGTTATGAGCAAACCGACGCAGGCCGCGGCGGTCAAGCTGATCTTCAGTGTTTTCGCGCCGGCGGGAAACTTGATTAACGACGCGATCCGCCGGTTGTCCGACCTGTACGGCCGGCCGGACTACGTCAGCGCGCAGATTCCTTTTGATGACACGGCATATTATATGCCGGAAATGGGACCGGCGCTGGTCCGGCGTTTTGTGTCGATGGAGGGGCTGATCCGGCCGGAACATTTGCCGGACATCAAGCTGGCCGCGAATGAAATCGAGGGCCGGACGCTTTTGGGAAGCAGCCGGCAGGTGAATATTGATCCCGGTTACCTGTCGCAGGCCCATCTGATCCTGGCCACGGGCAAAGGCTATACGCACCGGCCCTATTTGCGGGATGGGATTTACGCGGATTTGACCCTGATTTATCAGGCCAAAAAGTTTTGTTCCCTGCCCTGGACGTATCCGGATTATGCAAACGAGAAGCTGTGGACGATGCTCGGGGCGATCCGGTCCCGCTATCTGTTGCAGCTGAAAATGCGAGGCGACGAACAGCGGGCCGTTTAACGGCGGAAGGTTTGAAAATGATTAAAAGCATGACCGGTTACGGCCGGGTGGAAACGATCTGCGACGGCCGGAACATTGTGGTGGAAGCCAAATCCGTAAATCACCGGTTTCTGGAAATCGCTCTGCGGACACCCGCCGCCCTCTATCCGCTGGAGATGGAATACAAGAAGAAAATCGGGGAAAAATTCAAGCGCGGCCGCATTGATGTTTCCATCCGCCTGGAGGGCGAGAGCGACGAACCCTCGAGGGTGAATCTGAATCTGGAGATTGCGCGCGGCTACGTGGATGTGCTGACCCGTCTGAAAAATGAATTCGATTTTCGGGAAGCCGTCAGCCTTCAGAACCTGATCAGCTTTCGGGATATTTTTACGCCGCCCGCGGAAACGCAGTTGGAGGCCGCTTTTTTGAGCCGGGTTGAACAGACCTTGCAGGAAGCTTTGTCGATGCTGGCCCATATGCGGCAGGAGGAAGGGATTGCCCTGTTTTCCGATATGCACAACCGGCTTCAGGCGATCCGGGAAACGATGGAAGCCGTTCGTCTGCGCGCGCCGCAGGTCGTGTTGGATTACCAGAAGCGTCTTTGCGAGCGCATCAGGGAGTTGACGGAGGGGATCGAGCCGGATGCCGCCCGCCTGGCCCAGGAAATCGCCATCCTGGCGGAGAGGTGCGACATCACGGAGGAGATCGTTCGTATGCAGAGCCATATCGGTCAACTTGAGGAACTGCTCGCAAGCGATGAGGCCGAAGGCCGCAAAATCGACTTTCTTCTTCAGGAAATGAACCGTGAAATCAACACGATCGGTTCCAAGAGCAGCGACGTGGAAATTGCCCGCCGGGTGATCGAGGTGAAAAGCGAGCTGGGTAAATTGCGCGAACAGGCGCAGAATATTGAGTAGACGGATGACGGAAAAAGGACTTTGCATCGTTTTGTCCGCCCCCTCCGGGTCGGGAAAAAGCAGTATCTGCCGACGGTTGCTGGCGGCCTGTCCGGACATGGAATTCTCTGTTTCCTTTACGTCGCGGGCACCGCGTCCTAACGAGATCGACGGAAAAGATTATCGTTTTATTACCCGCGAAGAATTTCAGCGCCGGATTGACCAAGGCGAATTTGTCGAATGGGTGGAAAATTATGGGGAACTTTACGGGACATCCGGCGGCACGCTCGAGGATGCGCTCATTCGCGGGAAGGATCTGCTGCTCGACATTGAACCGCGCGGGGCAAAGGAAATGAAGAAAAAATTACGGGAAGGCGTCTTTGTTTTTGTGCTGCCCCCTTCTTTGGACGAACTCCTGAAACGCCTGCAAAAGCGCGGGCACGAGACGCCGGAGGCGATCCAAAAACGTTTTGCCCAGGCCGCAAGTGAACTTGAAGAAGTTTTGTGGTATGATTACGTCGTCATAAACGAAGATCTGGACACGGCTGTGGGGCAGTTGATCGCGATTTACCAGGCGGAAAAGTGCAAAACAAGCCGTTTACGCGGCACAATGCGTCATTTATATTTATCGATTAAAAAAGAGGTGTAGGAGGTGTTTGATTCATGGCCAGAATTACCATAGAAGATTCTCTCGTTGTGGCGAAAACCCGGTTCGGTCTGGTGTCGCTGGCGTCCAAGCGCGCGCGGCAGCTGCTGAAAGGGTCCAAGCCGTTGATGGAAAGCAAGAACCGCGAGATTGTTCTTGCGCTTCGGGAAATCGCCCGGGGGAAGGTCGTTTATGCCCATCCTGAATTTTTAAACGGGACACAGGAAGATTTCAAACCGATACCGGACAACACAGAGTTTATCGGCGATGAAGAATATATCGAGTAGGCGGCCCCAGGACCGGCTGATCTTCGCGCTGGATGCGCCGGACGCTGATGAGGCTCTTTCCTGGGTTGACCGTCTTTCCGGCAGCGTCGGCCTGTTCAAAGTCGGCAAGGAATTGTTTACGTCCGCCGGACCGGCCGTCGTGGAGCGCATCCGGCAAAAAGGCGGACGGGTGTTTCTGGATCTCAAGTTTCACGATATTCCCAACACGGTGGCCCGCGCCGGTGAAGCTGCTGTGGCGCTGAATGTGGAGATGTTCAATGTGCACGCATCCGGCGGAAGCAGGATGATTCGGGAAACCGTCCGGGCCGCGGCCGCCTGCGCCGAAAAGAGGGGCGTTGGATGTCCTTTCGTGCTGGCCGTGACGGTGCTGACCAGTTTGAACGATCAGGATCTGACGGAAGTCGGTTTTGAAAAAACGGCAGGCGAACTGGTTCTGCATCTGGCGAAAATGGCCCGTGAGGCCGGAGCGTCGGGGGTGGTGGCTTCGCCCAGGGATATCTCCGCGCTGAGGCGGACGCTGGGTGACGATTTTCTGATTGTGACGCCCGGTATTCGCGCATCCGATGAAAAGGCGGCGGATGATCAAAAAAGAACGCTCAGCGCCTTGGAAGCGATTTCGGCAGGCGCCGATTACATTGTCGTGGGCAGACCCATCCGGCAGGCTCAGGATCCGCTGGAGGCCTGCCGCCGGATCATCCGGGAGATTGCCGACGGCTTGGAAGCCCGAAACCGCGAATGACTCTATCTCAACCAGACGGGAGGCGGAGCATGGAGGCAGTTTACGGCATCAACCCCATCAAGGTTCTCCTTTCCCGGGACACGACCCCCTTGAAAAAAATTTTGATTGCCGAAGGCCGGAGCGGTCCGCCGCTTCAGGAAATTCTGGCTTTGGCGAGGCAAAAGAACATTCCCGTCGAATGGGTGCCCCGCCAACGTCTGGATGGATTGACGGGTCAGACCGGTCATCAGGGTATTGCCGGTTTTCGCGACGCGTTTGCCTACGCCGACCTGGAAGACGTGTTGAAAAACCGCAGCCCGCGCCTGTTCCAGGACCTGGTTTTGATTCTTGACGGCATTCTGGATCCGCAAAATCTGGGATCCGTGATCCGCAGCGCCTATTGTCTGGGCGCCAACGGCGTCGTGATCCCGGCCGACCGGTCGGCGTCCGTCACGCCCGCGGTCATGAAGTCGTCGGCCGGCAGCGCCCAGCACCTGCCGGTTGCCCGCGTGACGAATCTGTCCCGGACAATCGATGATCTGAAAAACAAAGGTTTCTGGATTTATGGGGCGGATGCCCGCGGGGGGAAAAACATCAGAGAACAGAGTTTTGGTGTGCCGGTGGCCCTGGTTTTGGGAAGCGAATCCAGAGGATTGCGGCCGCTGATCCGGAAGAAGTGCGATTTTATCATTTCGATTCCGATGGCGGGGAATTTTGATTCTTTGAATGTCGCTGTGGCGGCAGGGATCATTCAATACGAAATACTGCTTCAGCGGCTGGTGAAGCCGGCCGGTCTCCGGACGTGATGGCGCAATGGTCAGGCAGCGAAGGTTTCTGAATTTAACCGGTTGAAACCGCACGGAAGATGGTTTATGATGCACCCACAAAAAAATGGCGCCTGATCAAGAAGGAAGGATGTTTACACTTATGTCGGTTTTCCTTTGGGAAGGAACGACGAAAAGGGGCGAGGTCAAAAAAGGCGAGATGGAAGCCGCCGATGAGCCGGTCGTACGCACGGCTTTACGGCGGCAGGGATTCAAATCCATAACCGTCAAGCCAAAACCGAAAGACCTTCTGGAAAACATTCCTTTCCTTCAGGGAGGCGTGGAAGAAAAAAACGTGGTGGTATTCTGCCGGATTTTCTCCACGATGATCGACGCCGGTTTGCCGCTTATTCAATGCCTGGGCATTCTGGCCGAACAGGAAGAGAATAAGGCGTTTGCTAAAATCCTCCGGACGATCAAGGAGGAAATCGAAGGGGGGACAAGCCTGACGGATGCGCTGAAAAAACATCCGAAGGTTTTTGACGACCTGTTTGTCAACCTGATCGCCGCCGGCGAGGCGGGCGGTATTCTGGACATTGTTCTGGCTCGCCTTTCCAATTATCTGGAAAATGCGATGAAACTCAAAGCAGCCGTCAAAAGCGCCATGACCTACCCCATTACTGTGTTGTGCATTGCCGCCGGCGTGGTGACGCTGCTGCTGTTGAAAGTCATTCCCACCTTCCAAAAGATGTTTGCGGATATGGGCGGTGAGCTTCCCGGTCCGACACAGGTGGTCGTGGGAATGAGCGAATTCATGCAGAATTACTGGTGGGTGCTCGGGGTGATCATTGCCGCGATTGTGATCGGCCTGAAAATGTTTTATAAAACGGAAAAAGGCCACTGGACAATTGATGTGCTGCTGCTGAAGGCGCCGCTGATCGGTAATGTGCTCAGGAAAGTCGCCGTCGCCAAATTTACGAGAACGCTGGCCACGATGATGAGCTCCGGTGTTCCGATTCTGGAGGGATTGAATATCGTCAGCAAGACCGCCGGGAATGTCGTCATTGAAACGGCGGTCGTCAAGACGCGCCAAGCCATCAGCGAAGGTCAGTCCATTGCCGAACCGCTGTCGACCTCCGGCGTTTTCCCGCCGATGGTGGTGCAAATGATCGCCGTTGGCGAGGCCACCGGCGCTTTGGATATTATGCTCAACAAAATTGCCGACTTTTACGATGACGAAGTGGATGCGGCGGTGAAGGGCATGACCGCGATGATTGAGCCTTTGATGATGGTTTTTCTGGGCGGCGTCTGCGGCGGCATGATTATCGCCATGTATCTGCCGATCTTTAAAATGGCGTCGGTTGTGGGATAAAAAATGGTCGGGATGGCGCGATTTGAACGCGCGACTCCTGCGTCCCGAACGCAGTGCCCTACCAAGCTGGGCCACATCCCGACACGGAAAGCGACGTTATAGAATTTATCACGAAATGTCCACATGTTTTTATGTCCAGCGGATGTCAACCGTTTTCAGCTCAAAGAAAGCGCCCGACTTGTGATTATTTACGACATCAAATGTGAAAACGGCCATATCTTTGAAGGCTGGTTTAAAGACCGCCAGGCCTGGATAGAACAGAATGCCGGGGGCCTGGTTTGCTGTCCCGTCTGCAACAGCTCCAGTGTGGAAATCGCGCCTTCTTCCCTGACGATTATGGGAAAGGACTCAAAACCGCCCCGGAACAAAGAGGGTCAGAGTGTCTCTGCGCGGCAGATTATGGAGTCGTTGCGCCGGCACATTGAAAACAATTTTGAAGACGTCGGAAACAAATTTGCCGAAGTTGCGCTGAAAATCCATGCGGGCGATGAAAAGAGGCGCAACATCAAGGGAACGACGACCCCCCGGGAAGAAACGATCTTGAAAGAAGAAGGGGTTTCGTTTATGAAAATTTCTCTGCCCAAAATGGACAGCTGACCCGTATATCCTCCAGGATGACTTTACCGGCCCCTGCGCAATCCTTGTTTCGAAAAGGAATGATGAAGGATTGACGAACGGAGCGTATAGTGATGATGAACTTGTATAAAAGCATTATTGATCGCATCGGCAACACGCCGCTGGTGGAAATCTCGAAGCTGAACCCGAATAAAAAGGTCACGATTCTGGCCAAGCTGGAGTCCGCGAATCCCGGGGGATCCATTAAGGACCGTACCGCGCTCAGCATGATCGAAAACGCCGAAAAAAGGGGTGATTTGAAACCCGGGAAGGTGATTCTGGAGGCAACCAGCGGCAATACCGGCATCGGACTGGCTATGGTAGCCGCGGCGAAAGGCTACAAGCTGTGCCTGACGATGTCCGAAGCGGCCAGTGAGGAGCGCAAAAAGATTCTGCGGGCGCTGGGCGCCGAACTGATTTTTACCCCCGCGGCGCAGGGGACGGACGGGGCCATCGAGGTAGCCTACCGGATGCTTAGGGAAAATCCGGAAAAGTACTTCGGCACCGATCAATTCAACAACCCCGATAACATCTCCGCCCATTATTTCGGCACGGCGCAGGAAATCTGGGATCAGACGGAAGGTCGCGTCTCCTCGGTGGTGGTCACGCTTGGGACCACCGGGACCGCGATGGGCATTGCGCAAAGACTCAAGGAACTCAATCCGCGCATTCAGATCATCGGCGTTGAGCCTTACCTGCAGCATAAGATACAGGGCCTCAAAAACATGCGCGAGTCCTACCGTCCGGGGATCTATGACAAGAAGCTCCTGGATGAAAAGGTGAATATCCTGGATGAAGACGCTTTTGAAATGTCGCGCCGACTGGCCCGGGAAGAAGGCATCCTAGCCGGCATGAGCTCCGGCGCGGCCATGTTTGTCGCAGCCGGGAAGTCCCGTCAACAGGAAGAAGGGACGATCGTGGTCATTTTCCCGGACAGCGGGGAGCGCTACCTGAGCACGGAATTGTTCGCGGTCAAAGAAGAACTGGCGACGATCAGTTTTTACAACGCGATCAAGCGCCGGAAAACACTTTTCCGTCCGTTGCAGCCGGAGGAGGTGCGGCTGCGCACATGCGGCCCGACCGTTCATGACGCTCCTCATCTGGGAAATTACCGGCGTTTGGTGGTGTCCGATCTGCTGTGCCGCTACCTGACCTTCAAAGGGTACGCCGTCAAACATGTCGTCGATATCGTGGATTGCAGCGACAAGTCTCTCAAGGGGTCGGAAAAGGCGGGCATGAACCTCGCGGATTATTCCGATAAATATTTGCGGATTTTTCTGGAGGATGCCCGGTTTTTGCAGATCCGTCCGGACAATATCTACGTGAGAGCCTCCGAAGATGTCGATGCCACGCTCAAGATCGTTGAAAAGCTGGTCGATCGCGGATACGCCTACGAGAAGCTGCACTCCGTTTATTTCGACATTTCCAAACTGGGAGACTACGGCAGTCTGTCCAATATTGATCTGGCCAAAACCAGGACAGGCCGGTCGGTCGATCTGGATGATTACGAAAAGGACTCTCCAGCAGACTTCGCGCTTTTGAAAAGGGCCAGCCTGGGAGAGCTGAAAAGGGGGATTTATTCCAAGACGAAGTGGGGCAATGTCCGGCCGGGCTGGCATCTGGAATGCGCGTCCATTTCCCGGAAATATCTGGGAACGGCCTATGACATCCATATCAGCGGAGCGGATGAAACCTTTCCCCACTGCGAGAATCTGATCGCGATCAACAAGGCCTGCTTTGGACACAGCGGCGCAAAACACTGGATCGGGACAGAACTGATCCTGGTGGACGGTCGAAAAATGTCCCGGTCATTGAACAATATCGTAACGATGGATGACCTCAGGCAAAGCGGGTACGGCGGCAGGGATGTCCGTTTTTTCCTGCTGGGCATGAATTACCGCAAGCCGATCAGCTATTCGGCAAATGCTCTGCAAATGGCCCGAAACACCGTCAGGAAAATGGACACCTTCATTTCCCGGTTGCAGACGATCCGAAACACCGCTCCGAATTTTCCGGAGGCGGACCAGTTGATTTATAATGTTAACCACGCCTTTGAGCATGCCCTGGACGATGACCTCAATATCTCCGCCGCACTGGCGGCGCTTTTTGAATTTATCGGTTCAGTCAACGCGCCTCTGGCTGGCGGGGGGATCAGCGGGGAAGACGCCCGCAAGATTCTTGAGGCGCTGCAAAAAATCAATGATGTCCTGCTGATAATGGATTTCAAACAACAAATTGACGATTGGAAGGTCAACGAACTGATTCAGAAAAGAGAAAAAGCCAGGCAAGCCGGCCTGTGGCAGGAGGCAGATGCATTGAGAAACGAGCTGGCTCTGCTCGGCGTTGACGTTCTGGACAGTGAGCAGGGGACGATCTGGCGTTTAAAGTAAAAGAGGCAGGCGAATGGATAATGTGCGAAAATCCGTTATTGCCGGTTCCTGGTATCCAGGCGATCCGCCGGTGTTGAAGCGGGACATTGCCGAATATTTCCGCAATGTCCCCGACCGGGGGCTTTCCGGAGAGGTGGT
This sequence comes from Smithella sp., assembly GCA_012510495.1. Classification (GTDB taxonomy): domain Bacteria; phylum Desulfobacterota; class Syntrophia; order Syntrophales; family Smithellaceae; genus UBA8904. The sequence continues at coordinate 117,574 of JAAZHX010000109.1, read as the reverse complement.
CGGCCTGATTGCGCCTCATGCCGGCTACCGGTATTCCGGCCAAGTGGCGGCCTATGCTTACCAACTGGTCCGGGGAAAAAATTACGATGGGGTGGTTTTGATCGGTCCGAGCCACAGGGTCGCCTTTCCGGGGGTTTCCGTGTGGGGCAGCGGGGCTTTTGAAACCCCCCTGGGCCATGTGCCGGTCCATGAAAAACTGGCGCAAGAAATGACGCGCGCGAGCGGGATTCTCGTCGATTTCCCGGCGGCTCACGCCCACGAGCATTCCCTGGAAATTCAACTTCCTTTTTTGCAGATGGCGCTGGGCGATTTCTCTTTTGTTCCGCTCGTGATGGGGGATCAGGACGCCGCAACCTGCCGGAAGCTGGCGAAAGTGATCGTTCAGGCAGGTAAAAACCGGCGTTTGCTGGTTGTCGCCAGCAGCGATCTGTCGCATTTTCATGAGGATGAAAAAGCAAGAGCGCTGGATGGCGCAACGCTTAAGCACGTGCGGGACAACGATGCTGAAGGTCTTCTGGAGGATCTGGCGCGCGGTCAAACAGAAGCCTGCGGCGGAGGGCCGATGGCGGTAACCATGATGGCCGCCAGAGGGCTGGGCGCTTCTCATTCGCTGCTTTTGAAATACGCCCATTCCGGAGAAGCGACAGGGGATCTTCAATCCGTGGTCGGCTATGCCGCAGCCGTTTATTACCAATGAAAAAAGAGGTTAATATGGAGCTGACAGATCAGGAAAAAACGACGCTTTTGGAAATTGCCAAAAGGGCGGTCATCGCCAAAGTCGGGAACCGCGACTTGCCCAGGCTATCGCTGGATTTGCCCATCCTGAAGGAAAAAAGAGGCGCGTTTGTCACCTTGAAGAAAAGGGGACATCTCCGCGGCTGCATCGGATACATCAAGGCGGTTAAACCTCTGGGAGATACGGTGCAGGAAATGGCGGTTGCCGCGGCTTTTCATGATCCGCGTTTTCCTTCCGTCAAGAGCGAGGAAATAAGGGATTTACGATATGAAATATCGGTGTTGAGCCCTCTGCAGAAGATTCAGAACATTGATGAAATTGAGGTGGGTAAACACGGTCTTTACATCGTCAGGGGCTATAATTCCGGTTTGCTCCTGCCGCAGGTGGCGACCGAGTGCGGATGGGACCGGGAAACGTTTCTTAGGGAGACGTGCTTTAAAGCGGGCCTGCCCCATAAGGCGTGGAAAGACAAGGAAACGGAGATTTATATCTTCTCCGCGAATTATTTCAGCGATGCGGATTAAATTCACCCGATTCCTTCGCCGGAAGATTTTTCCAGGTAATTTAAAAATTTACTTGACAAAAGCAGGTATAAAAATTAATGTCCTCAATTCGCACGAAGCAGTGTAGTCGCTTTTTTGCGTTCAAAATAACAACTGATTTGTGTGAAAACGTAATGATTTAAATGGTTTGCTGGCGTAGCTCAATCGGTAGAGCAGCTGATTTGTAATCAGCAGGTTGCGGGTTCGAGTCCCATCGCCAGCTCCAGATGAGCAACATACCCGGAGGGGTTCCCGAGCGGCCAAAGGGAGCAGACTGTAAATCTGCCGGCGGAGCCTACGGAGGTTCAAATCCTCCCCCCTCCACCAGTTTTTTGAAATAAGCGGGAGTAGCTCAGGGGCTAGAGCGTCAGCCTTCCAAGCTGAGGGTCGCGGGTTCGAATCCCGTTTCCCGCTCCAGGTTGCTTTTTGGCGCTGACGGACAAGGAACGCCGCGCCCACGTAGCTCAGTCGGTAGAGCACATCCTTGGTAAGGATGAGGTCACCAGTTCGATCCTGGTCGTGGGCTCCAGTGAAGGAGACGTATGAGAAACAACATTATTTTGGCCTGTACGGAATGCAAACAGAGAAATTACACGACGACGAAAAACAAGCGCACCATGCAAAGCCGTCTGGAAATGAAGAAATACTGCAAGTTTTGCCGCGGACACAAACTGCACAGAGAAACCAAGTAGCGGGGAATTGACGCAGGCCAGTAGCTCTAATGGATAGAGCGCCGGACTCCAAATCCGGATGCTGGGGGTTCAAGTCCCTCCTGGCCTGCCAGTTTTTCCCGAATGCAAAGGCCGACGATATGGAAAAATTAAAGTTGCTGTTCGACAGAGCGGTACAGTTTCTCACCCAGGCGAAGACGGAGTTGAAAAAAGTCACTTGGCCGACCCGGAAACAGACACTGGCTTCCACCGGAGTGGTCATGGTGGTCGTCGCGATTTCAGCCTTTTACCTGGGCGTGATCGACCTGATTCTTGCAAAACTGGTCAAATTTATTTTAAGGTAACTTCATGGCTTTTAAGTGGTACGTCGTTCATACCTATTCGGGATTTGAGAACAAGGTCAAGTTGAGCCTTCAGGAAAGGATTGAACTGGCCGGCGCTCAGGCTTCCTTCTCCGACATTCTCATTCCCGAAGAAGACGTGGTGGAGCTGATTTCCGGGGAAAAGAAAACATCCAAGCGCAAATTTTTCCCCGGTTACATCCTGGTGCGCATGGAAATGAGCGATGAAAACTGGCATATTGTCAAGAATACGCCGAAGGTGACCGGTTTTATCGGCAGCAAGGACAAGCCTTCCCCGATTCCGGATAAAGATGTTGAGAATCTCAAGATCCGGATTGACGAAGGGACGCTCAAACCGAAGCCCAAATTCAAGTTTGACGTCGGCGACCACGTGAAGATTATCGACGGACCCTTCACCAATTTTGACGGTGTGATTGACGAAGTCCGGCCGGAAAAAAGTAAACTCCGGGTGGTTGTGAGCATCTTCGGTCGCCCGACGCCGGTGGAACTGGATTTTATCCAGGTCACCCAGGGACAATAGGTCGTAAATGAGGCAATGACACGGCGTAAGGCACAGGCCTAAAAAAAATTACAGCGCAGGTGATGATTATGGCAAAAAAAGTGATTGCGAACATTAAATTGCAGATCAAAGCGGGAAAGGCGACTCCGTCGCCTCCGATCGGGCCGGCTCTGGGCCAGCACGGCGTGAATATCATGGAATTCTGCAAGGCCTACAACGCGATGACGCAAAACCAGGAAGGCATGATTGTCCCCGTGGTGATTACGGTGTACGCGGACCGCTCGTTTACGTTTATTACCAAAACACCGCCCGCGTCCGTCCTGCTCAAGCAGGCGGCCAAGGTTGCCAAGGGCGCCGCCGACCCCAAAAGAGAAAAGGTGGGAACCGTCACGGTCAAACAGGTTCGGGATATTGCGCAGCTGAAATTCAATGATCTGAACGCCGTTGATATTGACGGCGCGGTCAGAATTGTTGCCGGCACGGCAAGGTCCATGGGAATAGAAATAGCAGGTTAATACAGAAGAGGTTTGATCATGTTAAGACGAGGCAAACGCATTATCGCTGCGAAGAAAAAGGTCGAGCCGACCAGGCGTTATACGCTGAAAGAGGCTACGGAAATGGTGGTATCCATGGCGGGAGTCAAATTTGACGAGACGGTGGATGCCGCCGTTCGCCTGGGCGTCAACCCGGCGCACGCCGATCAAATGGTTCGGGGCAGCGTGGTATTGCCCAATGGCCTGGGGAAAACCGTTCGTGTGCTGGTTTTTGCCAAGGGAGAAAAGGAAAAAGAGGCCCTGGAAGCAGGCGCGGACATGGTCGGCAACGAAGAAGTCATTGAAAAGATCAAAGGCGGCTGGCTGGAGTTTGACCGCGTGATTGCCACGCCGGATATGATGGGGGCCGTGGGAAAAATCGCCAAGATTCTGGGGCCTCGCGGCCTGATGCCCAACCCCAAAGTGGGAACGGTTACCTTTGACATCGCCAATGCGGTCAGGGAGTTGAAAGCCGGCAAGGTGGAATTCCGTGTGGAAAAAGCCGGCATTGTCCATTCGCCGGTGGGCAAAGTGTCTTTCGGCGCAGAAAAACTTTATGAAAACATCACGGCGCTTCTGGAAACCATCATCAAGCTGAAACCCGCATCCAGCAAGGGAACCTATATTAAAAGCATTGCGATTTCCAGCACAATGGGCGCGGGGGTAAAGATTGATCCGCTGGATATCAAAAGCGCAAACTGAGAAGAATTCGCGGTTGCCGCGTTCGCCAAAACGCAGCGACCGCTTAAAGTGCAAACAGGATCAGGTCGAAGACAGCAGGTACGGAAGTTTAAACGGACAAGGGCCTGCCGAGACTCGCAGTGCGGAAAATAGTTCCCCGACAGGCTTCGGGGTAATCTATTTTCCCGGAAACGGGGATCGGAAAGGCGGGATCGGCCGTTTTCTATTTCGTGTGCGGCGTGGTTGTTCGGCCTCAAACAGAAAATAATCGTGAAAGGAGGCTGATAAATTGGATCGGAGAACAAAAGAAAAAATTGTATCCGAGCTTCAGGAAAAGCTCAAGAAGGCCCATTTGGGGATATTGACCGGTTTCAACGCCATGAACGTTGAAAAAATGGAAGCCCTGCGGAACGCATTGCGAAAAAACGATGCGGAGCTGAAGGTTGTCAAAAACACCCTGCTGGGCATTGCTTCGCAAGAAACCGGCTTTGCCGTTCTGACGGATCATTTCAAGTATTCCATCGCCGTGGTTTTGAGCTATAAGGATCCGGTGGCGCCGACGAAGGCGTTGATCGATTTTGCCAGAAAAAATCCTGAGCTGGATATCAAGGTCGGCGTGCTGGACGGCAAGATGCTGACGAAAGCGGACATTACCGCACTGGCCGATTTGCCCGGCCGCGAAGTGCTTCTGGGGAAACTGGTTTCGGTGATGGCGGCGGCGCCGACTTCGCTGGTTTCGGTTTTGAGCGCGGTGCCCAGAAGCTTTATGCAGGCGCTCCATGCCTACAGCGAAAAAAAGCGAACATTAAACTCATAAAACCATACGAAAGAGGAATGAAAAATGGCTGATCAAATCACGAAAGAAGATGTCGTTAAATTTATTGAAAACATGACCGTGCTGGAGCTTTCCGCTCTGGTGAAGGAACTGGAAGAAAAATTCGGCGTGTCTGCCGCTGCCCCGATGGCGGCCGCCGTGGCGATGCCCGGAGCGGCGGCCGGAGCGGCTCCCGCAGAGGAGGAACAGACGGAGTTCAACGCCATTCTGACAGGATTCGGAGCGGAAAAGATTCAGGTCATCAAAGTCGTTCGCGCGATCACCGGTTTGGGCCTGAAAGAAGCCAAGGATCTGGTGGAAGGTGCGCCCAAACCGATTAAAGAAGCCGTCTCCAAAGAGGAAGCCGCTGAAATCAAGAAGAAGGTTGAGGAAGTCGGCGGAACTGTTGAAATTAAATAAGAGAATTTTTACTCCACCATTGAATTCAGGGATACCATGGGTGACTTTAGAAAAAGTTTTGGTCGCGTTAAAAAAGTATTGGACATTCCCAATCTGATCGAGATTCAGACACAGTCCTACGAAAAGTTCCTGCAGGCCGACGTGCCCCTGGCCAAACGGCGCAATGTCGGCCTGCAGGGGGCTTTTAAGAGCGTTTTTCCCATTTCGGACTTCAGCGGAAAATGCTCCCTGGAATTTGTCAGCTACAAGATCGGCGATGTCCGGTACGACATGAAGGAGTGCATTCAAAAGGGCATGACCTATGCCGCTCCTTTGAAAATCGTGGTCCGTCTGATGGTGTTTGACACCGACCGGCTCCCCGACGGCCGGATCAATCGTGAAACGCCAGAGACCAAGCCGATCCGCGATATCAAAGAACAGGAAATTTACTTCGGTGAAATTCCGCTGATGACGGAAAACGGCACGTTTATCGTCAACGGATCGGAGCGCGTGATTGTCAGCCAGCTGCATCGGTCGCCCGGGATCTTTTTTGATCACGACAAAGGGAAAACAGTCGCTTCCGGCAAACTGATTTATTCGGCGCGCGTCATTCCCATTCGCGGCTCCTGGCTGGATTTGGAATTTGATTCCAAGGACCTCCTCTATGTCCGCATCGACCGCCGCCGCAAAATGCCCGTCACGATTCTGCTCAAAGCCATGGGCAATTCGACGGAATTTCTTCTGAACTATTTTTACCACATTGAAAAAATTACCCTCGAAGGGGAAAAGATTTACTTCGGGGTTGATGAATCCCTGACCGGGCAGAAGGCGCCTGAAGATATCAAAAATCCGAAAAGCGATGAAGTTATCGTCAAGAAAGGGCGCAAACTCACCAAACTCCTGCTCAAGAAGATCATGGACGCCGGGATCAAGCGAGTGGCGATCAAGGAAGCGGATTTGACCGGGAAAATTCTTTCCTCGGATGTCCGGGATCCCGCGACGGACGAAATTCTTTTCCGCTGCAACGAAGAGCTTCCCCTGAACGGCCTCGAAATCGCCCAGGAGAAGGGGGTCAGAGAGTTGAACTTCATCCATATCGATGAAGACATGGACAACGCCTCCATTCGCGATACGCTGCTCATGGACCGCATTGACACCGCGGAAGACGCGATTATGGAAATCTACCGCCGGCTCCGGCCCAGCAATCCGCCCACTCCGGAGACCGCGGCGAAGTTTTTCAACAGCCTCTTTTTTGAACTGGAAACCTATGATTTGTCGGATGTCGGCCGGGCCAAGATGAACTACAAACTTGGACTGAATGTGCCGACGGATTTGACGGTCCTGCGCAATGAAGACATTCTGGCGTCCGTCAAATATCTGATCGATTTGAAAAACGGTGTGGACAAGTGCAGCGTGGACGACATCGATCATCTGGGAAACCGCCGCGTGCGCTCCGTGGGCGAACTGATCGAAAATCAGTACCGCATCGGCCTGGTGCGCATGGAACGGGCGATCAAGGAAAAGATGAGCCTTCAGGACATCGAAACCATGATGCCGCACGATCTGATCAACGCCAAGCCGGTATCGGCCGTGGTGAATGAATTTTTCGGATCCAGTCAGCTTTCCCAGTTCATGGATCAAACCAATCCGCTTTCGGAAATCACGCACAAACGCCGACTGTCGGCGCTGGGGCCCGGCGGTCTCACACGGGAGCGCGCAGGCTTTGAGGTCCGCGACGTTCATTCGACGCATTACGGCCGCATCTGTCCGATCGAGACACCGGAAGGCCCGAATATCGGCTTGATCGTATCCCTCAGCACTTACGCGCGGGTGAACGAATTCGGCTTCATAGAAAGCCCTTACCGTCTGGTTGAAAACGGCAAAGTGCTGAATGATGTAAAATACATGACGGCCATCGAAGAGGAAAACCAGCTCATTGCCCCGGCGGACCGGCCGCTCAATAAAAAGGGGAAGTTTGAGGAAGAACTGATTTCGGTCCGCAAAGGCGGCGACTTTGTTTCGGCCATGCCCGAGGACATCCGGATGATGGATGTGGCCCCCGATCAGCTGGTTTCCGTGGCGGCGGCCCTGATCCCGTTTTTGGAGCATGACGACGCCAACCGCGCGCTCATGGGCTCCAACATGCAGCGTCAGGCCGTGCCGCTCATGTGCCCCGAAGTGCCGTTGGTCGGCACGGGCATGGAAGCGGTGGTCGCCCGTGATTCCGGCGCCGTCATGGTCGCCAAACGTTCCGGCGTCGTCGAAAGCGTGGATGCTTCGCGCATTGTGATTCGCGCGGATAAGCCCGAAGAAGACGGCATCGATACCGGCGTCGATATTTATACCCTGTCCAAGTATCAACGCTCCAATCAGGACACCTGCTTTAATCAAAAGCCCATTATTTCCACAGGCGACCGCGTCCGGAAGAGAGATATTCTGGCCGACGGTCCCGCTACGGACACCGGAGAGCTGGCGCTGGGCCGCAACGTGATGGTGGCCTTCATGTCCTGGGGCGGCTACAACTATGAAGACTCGATTCTGGTCAGCGAGCGGATCGTCAAGGAAGACATCTACACTTCCATTCATATCGAAGAATTTGAAACCATGGCCCGCGACACCAAACTGGGCAAGGAAGAAATCACCCGTGACATTCCCAACGTCGGCGAGGAAGCGCTGCGCAATCTCGACGAAAGCGGCATTATTCGCCCGGGTGTGTCCGTGAAGCCCGGGGACATCCTGGTCGGCAAGATTACGCCCAAGGGCGAAACACAGCTGTCCGCGGAAGAAAAACTGTTGCGGGCGATTTTCGGAGAAAAAGCAAGCGATGTGCGGGACACCTCTTTGCGGGTTCCGCCCGGCGTGGAAGGAACGGTCATCGACGCCAAGATTTTCACGCGCAAAGGCGCCGACAAGGATCTGCGGTCGCAGGCGATCGAGGAAGAGGCGATTGAAAAGCTGACGAAGGACCACGACGATGAAATCCGGATTCTGGCGGAGTCCATCAAGAAGGACATCGCCAAGCTGGTGGTCGGCAAAACAGCCGCGGGCAAGGTTGTTGACGTAAAAAAGAAAACCCTCCTCAAAAAAGGCGAAAAAATCACCCGCGAGATATGGCAGGAAATCCCCTTCATGTACTGGAAGGACGTAACGCTTTCGGAGCGTGACGGCTCGGAAGAAAAGCTGGCGGGACTGCTTTCCGTGATGGAAAGAAAAATCGATTTTGTGAAAGCCCGCTTCGAGGAAAAGCTGGAGAAGGTCCAGGCCAGCGATGAGCTGCCGCCCGGCGTCATTAAAATGGTGAAAGTCTATGTCGCCATCAAGCGGAAATTATCCGTGGGCGACAAAATGGCGGGTCGCCACGGCAACAAGGGTGTTTTGTCCAGGATTCTCCCGGAAGAAGACATGCCCTATTTTTCAGACGGCTCCACCGTCGATATTATCCTCAACCCGCTGGGTGTTCCTTCCCGCATGAACGTCGGCCAGATTCTCGAAACCCATTTGGGCTGGGCGGCAAAATCCATCGGCGAAGGTCTGAATGAATTGCTGGAAAAGAACAACAATCTTCAGCAAATGAAAAGTGAATTGAAGAAAACTTACTCCTCCGCGGAGTTTGACGAATTTTTGGAAAAGGCGTCCGCCGGAGACATCAAGCGGTTTGTCGGCTGCCTGAAGAAAGGCATGCTGGTGGCCAGTCCCGTTTTCGACGGCTGCCCCGAACCGCAAATCCGTAAATTGCTGGAGACGGCGGGTCTGCCGGAAAGCGGACAGGCAGTCCTGTTCGACGGCCGGACCGGCGAGCCCTTTGATCAGGAAGTCACCGTCGGCATGATCTACATGATGAAGCTGCATCACCTGGTGGACAATAAAATTCATGCCCGTTCGATCGGGCCCTATTCGCTGGTGACTCAGCAGCCGCTGGGCGGCAAAGCCCAGTTCGGCGGCCAGCGGCTGGGAGAAATGGAAGTGTGGGCCATGGAAGCCTACGGCGCTTCCTATACCCTGCAGGAGTTTTTGACGGTCAAGTCCGACGATGTCGCCGGACGCACACGGATTTACGAATCCATCGTCAAAGGGGAGCATACCTTCGAGCCGGGTCTGCCGGAATCCTTCAATGTTCTGGTGAAGGAACTCCAGAGCCTCGGGCTGGATGTGGAATTGATCGAGGAAGAGTAACCCCGCAATTTTGTTTTAAAAACAGGAGAAAATCTGTGGAAGACGTTTTCAGTTATTTTGAAAAACCAAAAAATCCGATTCGCTTCAATGCCATGAAGATTTCGATCGCCTCGCCGGAAAAGATCCTTTCCTGGTCCAACGGCGAAGTGAAAAAGCCGGAGACGATCAATTACCGGACCTTCAAGCCCGAGCGCGACGGCTTGTTTTGCGCCAAGATCTTCGGGCCGGTCAAAGACTACGAGTGCCTTTGCGGGCGCTACAAGAGGATGAAGCATCGCGGCGTGGTTTGCGAAAAATGCGGCGTAGAAGTAATTCAGTCCAAAGTGCGCCGCGAGCGGATGGGACATATTACGCTGGCGACGCCGGTTGCACATATCTGGTTTCTGAAAAGTTTGCCCAGCCGCATCGGCAACGCGATGGATCTGACCCTTAAGGAGCTGGAAAAGGTTCTCTACTTCGAATCGTGGATTGTGCTGGATCCGAAAGACACGCTGCTGAAGAAAAAAGAACTGCTCACCGATGAAGAATATATTGAAAAGAAAGAGGAGTACGGCGAAACCGGGTTTGTCGCCGGTATCGGTGCCGAAGCCGTGCGTCAGCTGCTGGAAGAAATCGATCTGGAAAAGCTCTACGAGGAACTCCGGGCGGAAATGGTTACGTCCATCTCCGACACCAAAAAGAAAAAAATCGTCAAAAGGCTCAAGGTCGTCGAGGCGCTGCGCAAATCGGGCAACAAGCCGGAGTGGATGGTTTTGACCGTTCTGCCGGTGATCCCGCCGGATCTGCGTCCGCTGGTTCCGCTCGACGGCGGACGGTTCGCCACGTCCGACCTGAATGATCTGTACCGGCGCGTGATCAACCGGAACAACCGTCTCAAAAGACTCCAGGAACTCAACGCGCCGGAAATCATTATCCGCAACGAAAAACGCATGCTGCAGGAAGCTGTGGATGTTCTCTTCGACAACGGCCGCCGGGGGCGCGCGATTACCGGAACCAACAAACGGCCGCTGCGCTCTCTGTCGGACATGCTCAAAGGCAAGCAGGGTCGTTTCCGCCAGAACCTGCTGGGAAAGCGCGTGGATTATTCCGGCCGCTCGGTCATTACGGTGGGTCCGGACTTAAGGCTGCATCAGTGCGGACTGCCCAAGAAGATGGCGCTCGAGCTTTTCAAGCCCTTCGTCTATAACCGCCTGCTGGAAAAAGGCTATGTGACGACGGTCAAAAGCGCCAAGAAAATGGTGGAGCGGGAAACGGCCGAAGTGTGGGACGCCGTCGATGAAGTCGTGCGGGAATACCCGGTCATGCTGAACCGCGCGCCGACCCTGCACCGTCTGGGCATGCAGGCGTTTGAGCCGGTGCTGATCGAAGGAAAGGCGATCCGGTTGCATCCGCTGGTTTGCACGGCCTTCAACGCGGACTTTGACGGCGACCAGATGGCCGTCCATGTGCCGCTTTCCATTGAGGCGCAGACCGAAGCGCGCGTGCTGATGATGTCCACGAACAACATTCTCTCCCCGGCCAACGGCAAGCCGATTATTATTCCCAGTCAGGACATCGTTCTGGGGATTTACTATCTGACCCGCGCCAAGAAGGACGTGAAAGGCGAAGGCATGATTTTCGCCGACCCGGACGAAGTGCGCTCGGCTTTTGACGCGCAAGCGATTGATCTGCACGCGCGGATCAAAGTCCGCATCGACGGGGAGCTGAAGGAAACGACGACCGGGCGCGTTATTCTGCATGAAATTCTTCCCAGAGAAATCAGCTTTGACGTCATCAACAAGCTGATGAACAAGAAGGAACTGGCCAACCTGATCGACCATTGCTACCGGACCTGCAGCGATAAAACCACGGTGCTGCTGGCCGACCGCCTCAAGGATCTGGGATTCAAATATGCGACGGTTTCCGGCTTGTCCTTCGCCGTCGGCAATATGATCATTCCGGAAAACAAGAAAAATATTGTGGCGCAGGCCGACAAAGACGTGTTGAAAATTCAGAAACAGTATATGGACGGCCTGATCACCGACGGCGAACGCTACAATAAAGTCATCGATATCTGGGCGCAGGCGACGGAAAAGATCGCTTCCGAAATGCTGATCGGCATCAGTACGGAAGAAGCGGCGGGGGCGGACGGCAAAAAGCGCAGAATTGAAAGCTTCAATCCGATTTACATGATGGCGGATTCCGGCGCCCGCGGCTCCGGGCAGCAGCTCCGGCAGCTGGCCGGTATGCGTGGTCTGATGGCGAAGCCCTCCGGCGAGATCATCGAAACGCCGATCACGGCCAACTTCCGTGAAGGGCTGACGGTTTTGCAGTATTTTATTTCCACGCACGGCGCCCGCAAGGGACTGGCGGATACGGCGCTCAAGACGGCCAATTCCGGCTACCTGACCCGGAGGCTGGTGGACGTGGCGCAGGACTGCATTATCACCGAGCAGGATTGTGAAACCGTTGACGGACTCTATGTGTCCGCGCTGATGGAGGGCGGTGAAATCATTGAAACGGCCGGCGAGCGCGTGCTGGGCCGCGTCGCCCTGCACGAAATCCGGGACCCTTTCACCGATGAGGTGATCGTGAAAGCCAATGAGGCCATCGATGAAGCCCTGGCGGAAAAAATCGACCGCGCGGGCATCGAGCGGGTGAATATCCGCTCCGTGCTGACCTGCCGGGCCAAACACGGTGTCTGCGCCATGTGCTACGGGCGCGATCTGGCCCACGGCCACCTGGTGAACATCGGCGAAGCGGTCGGTATCGTTGCCGCCCAGTCCATCGGTGAACCCGGCACACAGCTGACCATGAGAACATTCCATATCGGCGGCACGGCAAAGTTCGACGAACACTCCACGCTCGAAGCGCGTCATGACGGCCGGGTGAAGTTCGTGAACCTGAATACGGCCAAAACCAAAGATAATGATTATGTGGTCATGAACCGCCACGGCGAAATCCATGTGCTGGATGAGCAGAACCGCAGCCGCGGAAAATACACCGTTCCCTACGGCGCCCACCTGAAAGTGGGAAACGAAAGCTTCGTGGAGCGCGGGCAGCTGATTGCCGAGTGGGATCCCTTCTCCATACCGATTCTGGCCGAAGTGGACGGCGCCATCAAATACGGTGATATTGTTGAAGGAAAAACCATGCAGGAGCAGGTCGATGAGGTTACCGGCCTGTCGAGAAAGGTCATCGTCGAATTTAAAAGCAGCGATTTCCGGCCCCGCGTGTCCATCAAAGACAAAAAGGGGAAAACGGCCAAAATCAGCGGAACAAACGCAATGGCCCGCTATTTCCTGTCGGTTGGCGTCAATATCGTTGTTTCCGAGGGTGACCAGGTCCGGGCGGGCGACATTCTGGCGAAAATTCCCCGGGAAACGACCAAAACGAAGGATATCACAGGTGGTTTGCCCAGGGTCGCGGAGCTCTTTGAGGCGCGGAAACCAAAGGATTTTGCGGTAATCAGCGAAATTGACGGCACAGTCGCCTTCGGGAAGGACGCCAAGGGCAAACGTAAAATCGTTGTGACGCCGGAAATCGGCGAAGAAAAAGAATACCTGATTCCCAAGGGGAAGCATATCAGCGTTCAGGAGGGGGACCGCGTGGTTCCCGGAGACGCCTTGATGGACGGTGTCAACAATCCCCACGATCTTCTGGCCATCAAGGGCGAAAAGGAACTGGCTCGTTATCTGGTGGATGAAGTTCAGGAAGTTTATCGTTTGCAGGGGGTGAAAATTAATGATAAGCATATGGAAGTCATTGTCCGTCAAATGCTGCGCAGAGTCCGGATTACCGATCCGGGCGACACGGCCTTTATCGCTGATGAACAGGTAGAACGCTACCGTTTCCAGGAAGAAAATGACAAAGTGACGGTCCAGGGAGGGAAGCCTGCCATCGGGGATCCGCTGCTTCTGGGCATTACAAAAGCATCTCTTTCCACCCAGAGCTTTATCTCGGCCGCCTCCTTCCAGGAGACGACCCGGGTGCTGACCGAAGCGTCGCTTTCCGGAAAAACGGATTACCTCCGGGGGCTCAAGGAAAACGTCATTATGGGGCGTCTGATTCCGGCCGGAACCGGCCTGGTCATGTATCGCAAACTGGGGATTAAAGTGGAAGAGGAGGAGGCGGAAGCGGCCGCGGAGTAAACGAGCAGAAAAGGCAAGAAATTGCTTGACAGAAGCAGTCTGAATTGATAGCTACCACGGATTTGCTGCTGCCCGTAAAATGCAGAAAAACGTTCGGGAGGAAAAATGCCGACAATTAGTCAACTGGTTCGCAAAGGCAGAACCCAGATCAAGAGAAAAACAAACTCCCCGGCTCTGGCCGGATCACCGCAGCGCCGTGGGGTCTGCGTGAGGGTCTATACGACGACGCCCAAGAAGCCGAATTCCGCTTTGCGCAAGGTGGCCAGGGTTCGCCTGACGAGCGGTTACGAGGTTTCCTCCTATATTCCCGGTATCGGCCACAACCTGCAGGAGCATTCGGTGGTGCTGGTTCGAGGCGGCCGAGTCAAGGATTTGCCTGGCGTCCGCTATCATATCGTTCGCGGCACGCTGGACGCCGTCGGCGTTGCCGACCGCAAGCAAAGTCGATCAAAATACGGTGCAAAAAAGCCCAGTTAGACAAAGGACCGAAAAAACATGCCACGAAGAAGAGAAATTGAAAAAAGGGAGATTTTACCGGACCCCAAATATAACAACAAACTAGTCGCCAAGTTTGTGAATTCTTTGCTCAAACGAGGGAAGAAAAGCGTTGCGGAAAGTATCCTGTACGGTGCTTTTGACATTATTGAAAAGCGCGTCAAGGAACAGCCCGTAGAGTTTTTCGAAAAGGCCGTTAACAACGTCAAGCCGGTGATTGAAGTCAAATCGCGGCGGGTTGGCGGATCCACCTATCAGGTGCCGACGGAAGTCGTTCCCGCCCGGCGAACGGCGCTGGCGATCCGCTGGCTGATCTCCAATGCGCAGGGGCGCACTGAGAAAACCATGCGGGAGAAGCTGGCGGCGGAACTGATCGACGCGGCCAACAATCGGGGGGGCGCCATCAAGAAGAGAGAAGCGGTGCATAAAATGGCGGAGGCCAACAAGGCATTTGCGCATTATAAATTTTAAAGCAATCCATAAAACGACAAGGAAACCAACCATTCAAAGTTAAGGAGGAAAGGTGAGATGGCAAAGAAAAAATTTGAAAGGACAAAGCCGCATTTAAATATAGGGACCATCGGTCACGTGGATCACGGTAAGACGACATTAACCGCCGCCATTACCAAATATCTGGCAAAAAAAGGCTTCGCGGAATTTCGGGCGTTTGATTCGATTGACAATGCGCCGGAAGAGAAAGAACGCGGCGTAACCATCAACATTTCCCACGTGGAGTATGAAACGGATAAAAGACATTACGCTCACGTGGATTGCCCCGGCCACGCCGACTATATCAAAAACATGATTTCCGGCGCCGCCCATATGGACGGAACAATTCTGGTGGTAGCCGCTTCCGACGGCCCGATGCCGCAGACCCGCGAGCACATCCTCCTTGCCCGGCAGGTACAGGTTCCCTACATCGTTGTTTTCCTCAACAAAGTGGATCTGGTTGACGATCCCGAGCTGTTGGACCTTGTCGAGCTCGAACTGAGGGAGCTCCTGACCCAGTACGAATTTCCGGGAGACACGATTCCCATCATCCGCGGGTCGGCATTGCATGCGCTGGAAGCGGAAGATGTCAATTCCCCCAACGTGAAGTGCATCGAAGAGCTGATGAGTGCGGTGGATGCTTACATTCCCGAGCCGAAGCGCGACACCGACAAGCCTTTCCTGATGCCGGTCGGCGACGTTTTCACCATTTCCGGACGTGGAACCGTTGTGACAGGTCGCGTGGACCGCGGAATTGTGAAGGTGGGCGAAGAAGTGGAAATCATCGGCATTCGTCCCACGGTCAAAACCGTTGTGACGGGCGTGGAAATGTTCCGTAAAACCCTGGACGAAGGCCGGGCGGGCGATGATATCGGTTTGTTGCTTCGCGGCATCAAGCGTGAAGAAGTGGAAAGAGGACAGGTCGTGGCTAAACCCGCTTCGATTACGCCCCACACCAAATTTGAAGCAGCGGTTTACGTACTGACCAAAGAAGAAGGCGGCCGGCATACGCCGTTCTTTTCCGGATATCGTCCGCAGTTTTATTTCCGGACAACCGACGTGACAGGCGTTGCGACGCTGCCCGAAGGCGTGGAGATGGTCATGCCCGGCGACAACGTGAAAATGACGATCGAACTGATTATGCCCATTGCCATGGAAGAGCAGCTGAGATTCGCGATCCGCGAAGGCGGCAGAACCGTAGGCGCGGGCGTCGTAAGCAAGGTCCTTGCGTAGAAATGGCAGGTTAACCGATCCATGAAAGAACAGAAGATAAGAATTCGCCTCAAAGCTTACGACTACAAACTGCTGGACCGTTCTGTCGAAGAAATTGTAGAAACTGCAAAGAGGACCGGCGCACGCGTCGCCGGTCCCATTCCTCTTCCTACGGAAATCAATAAATACTGTGTCAATCGTTCGCCGCACGTGGACAAAAAATCCCGGGAGCAGTTCGAAATTCGCACACATAAAAGATTGATTGATATTGTCGAGCCGACGCAAGCCACTGTGGACGCGCTGATGAAGCTGGATCTATCGGCGGGAGTGGATGTCGAGATCAAAGCGTAGGCGGAAAATAAAGACGGTGGAAAATGGCCCTGGAAATTGTCGTTTTTCCACAACGTTGAAGTTCGCGGCTTTATTTCATTGAAAAGTTGGATGGTGATGAACAAGGGAATTCTTGGAAAAAAATTGGGGATAACGCAGGTTTTTGCCGAAGACGGTACCGCGGTCGGCGTGACGGCGATTGAGGTCGAACCCTCGGTGGTCGTTCAGGTGAAAACCAGGGAAAAGGACGGTTACGACGCGGTGCAAATCGCTTACGGCCGGATGAAAAAGAAGAATGTCACGAAGCCGCTGCAGGGCCATTTGGACAAGGCCAATAAAGGGTACTTCCGTGTTCTTAAGGAAGTTCGGGCTGCGGCCGGCGAGTACGAAGTCGGGCAGGAAATTTCAGCCGACATCTTCCAGACAGGCGGTTTTGTTGATGTCGTGGGAACCTCAAAAGGAAAAGGATTTCAGGGGGTTATGAAAAGGCACGGGTTCGGCGGCGGTCGGGCGACGCACGGTTCCATGTGTCATCGGGCCCCCGGTTCCATTGGCGCCAGCGCGGATCCGTCCCGGGTCTTCAAGGGAACCAAGATGGGCGGTCAGATGGGAAACGTCCGGAAAACTGTTCAAAACCTTCAGGTCTGGCAGGTGCGCTCCGATCGCAATTTGTTGTTGCTGAAAGGTTCGGTCCCCGGCGGGAAAAACGGCTATGTGTTCATTTCGCAGGCTAGGAAAAAAAGCGCGTAAGACAGTGGAGTTGTAAACATGGCACTCGCAGATGTTTTTGATATTGAAAAAAAGAAGGTTGCCGAGGTCGAATTGAATGACGCGGTTTTCGGCGCGGACATCAATGAAGCAACGATCTATGAGGTCGTCAAGATGCAGCGGGCATCGCGGCGCTCGGGCACTTCGGCCACCAAGGGGAGAAGCGATGTGAGGGGCGGCGGAAAGAAGCCCTGGCGTCAAAAGGGTACCGGCCGCGCCCGCTCGGGAACATCGCGCTCGCCGATCTGGAGGGGCGGCGGGATTGTTTTTGGTCCGCAGCCGCGCGATTACGCTTACAGCGTCCCGAAAAAAGTCCGCAAAAAAGCGTTGATCTCGGCGCTGAGCATGAAAGTGAAAGAAGAAAAGATGACGATTCTGCGCGATTTTCCGATGGAAGCGATCAGCACCAGGGCGTTTCAGAAAGTGGTGGATCTCTTCGGCCTGAAAAAGGCGCTTTTTGTGATTGATCAGGATAATGTTGTTTTGATGAAATCATCACGAAACATCAAAAGCGTGAAAATGATTCGGTCGGAAGGCATCAATGTGTATGATGTGCTCAATTATGAGCACCTGGTTCTTCTTGAACCCTCCATAAAAAAAATCGAGGGGGCATTGCTGGCATAATGGAACTGCATCAGGTGATCAGGAAAATACTCCTCACGGAAAAGAGCAACCTGGATCGTGAGACGTCAAATAAATACCACTTCGAAGTCGATCGGCGGGCCAACAAGGTGGAAATCGGCCACGCGGTGGAAAAATTATTCAAGGTCAAAGTGGCGGAGGTCCGCGTGATTCATGTTCTGGGCAAGAAGAAGCGCTTGGGCCGGATCGTTGGACGGAAAAGTTCCTGGAAAAAAGCGATTGTGACGCTGGCCCAGGGCAGCCGCATCGAAGTCGCCGAAGGCGTATAGAACGAGCGAAGGACTGAGCACATGGCAATCATCAAATACAAACCGACATCGCCGGGCAGAAGGTTTCAGAGCGTTTCTGACTTTGCGGAGATCACCTCCACCGAGCCGGTCAAAAGTCTTTTGAAGCCGATCAGGAGAACGGGCGGACGCAACAACTACGGGCGCATTACGGCGCGCCACATCGGCGGCGGCCACAAGCGGAAGTACCGGGTGATCGATTTTTGCCGCAACAAGGCGGACATTCCGGCCAAAGTGGCGGCCATTGAGTACGACCCGAACCGATCGGCCCGGATCGCTCTTTTGAATTATCGCGACGGTGAGAAAAGATACATTGTGGCCCCGGCGCAAATCCGCGTCGGCGAGATTCTGGTCAGCGGGGAGAAAGCGGATATCAAACCGGGCAATGCCATTCCCCTGAGGCACATTCCACTGGGCTCGCTGATTCACAATGTAGAGTTGAAGGTTGGACGCGGCGGACAGTTGATTCGCTCGGCGGGCGCTTACGGTCAGCTGATGGCCAAGGAAGGGAGTTACGCCCAGGTGCGGCTGCCGTCCGGAGAAGTCCGCAAGGTCTTCATTGAATGCATGGCGACCATCGGCCAGGTGGGAAACAACGAACATGAAAACGTGAACATCGGCAAGGCGGGCCGTGCCCGATGGCTGGGGAGGCGTCCTCACGTTCGCGGCGTGGTAATGAATCCCGTGGATCATCCCATGGGCGGCGGCGAAGGCAAATCCTCCGGCGGCCGTCATCCCTGCACCCCCTGGGGCGTGCCGACCAAGGGACACAAAACCCGGAAAAACAAGAAAACCGATAAATATATTGTGAAAAGAAGAGGGAAATAAAACGTGGCACGTTCGATCAAAAAAGGTCCTTATATTGAAGAAAGTTTGCTGGCCAAAGTCCGGAAAATGGAGGCCGAAAGCAGCAAGAATGTGATCAAGACTTGGTCGCGGCGTTCAACCATTACCCCCGAGCTGATCGGTTACACGTTTGCCGTGCATAACGGGAAAAAATTCATTCCGGTTTACGTGACGGAAAATATGGTGGGCCATAAAATGGGCGAATTCGCGCCGACGAGGACGTTTTATTCCCATTCCGGCGACCGGAAAACCAAGGTGAAAAAGTAGGGAGTTCGCGCAAGCGGACAGGTTGGGAGTGGATGAAATATGGAAGCAAAAGCAATTGCAAAATATATCCGGATGTCGCCGCAGAAAGTTCGGCTGGTGGTTGATTTGGTCCGGGGCAAGAAAGTTCAGGAAGCCCGCAATATCCTGCTTTATACCCGAAAATATGCAGCGGGGATTGTAGCCAAGACGCTCCAATCGGCGATCGCCAACGCGGCCCAGAATCCGAATATTGACGAAAACACGCTTTACGTGAAGGAGATCTTCGTGGACCAGGGGCCGTCGCTGAAGCGGTGGCGGGCCCGGGCGCAGGGGAGAGCGGCGGCAATCAAAAAAAGAACGTCTCACATCACCGTGGTCGTGGAAGAAAGGTAAGGAGGAACGATCTTGGGTCAGAAGGTTAACCCGGTAGGATTACGATTGGGCTACATCAAAAAATGGCAGTCCGTATGGTTTGCCGAAAAAAATTACAGCGGCATGCTGCTTGAGGATTTGAAGATCCGGAAGCACCTCAAGAAAAAGCTCTATCATGCCGGCGTTTCCCACATCGAGATTGAGCGCGCGGCCAACAAAGCCAAGGTGAATATTTACGCCGCCCGCCCGGGAGTGATTATCGGCAAGAAAGGATCGGAAATTGAAAAGCTGAAAGCGGAAATTGAGAAATTTTCGCAGGCGGAGATTATTATCAATATTCTGGAAGTCCGCAAGCCGGAAACGGATGCGCAGCTGGTGGCCGAGAATGTCGCCATGCAGCTGGAGCGGCGGGTTGCCTTCCGCCGCGCCATGAAAAAATGCGTCGGTTACGCGCTGAAGTTCGGCGCCAAAGGCGTCAAAATCAGTTGTTCCGGCAGGCTGGGAGGCGCTGAAATTGCCCGGTCGGAATGGTATCGCGAAGGCCGCGTTCCCCTGCACACCCTGCGGGCCGACATTGACTACGGCTTCATCGAAGCGCATACAGCCTACGGGCTGGTCGGCGTCAAAGTTTTAATTTTTCACGGAGAAGTTTTGCCCCAGAAGAACGAAAGACAGTTCTGACAGCAACCTTGCGATTTTCCCCGACGGGGAGCTGTCCAGGAGGAACGGGAGTTGTAGATTATGTTAATGCCAAAACGGGTAAAATACAGAAAATTGCAGAAAGGCCGCATGGGCGGAAAAGCGATCCGGGGCGGCTCCATTGTTTTTGGCGACTACGGATTACAGGCGGCGGAATGCGGATGGGTTTCGGCCCGCCAGATCGAAGCGGCCCGCGTTGCGATGACCCGTTATGTGAAACGCGGCGGCAAGATCTGGATTCGCGTATTCCCTCACAAATCCGTCACGAAAAAGCCTGCTGAAACCCGCATGGGCAAAGGAAAGGGCGCACCGGAAGAGTGGGTGGCGGTCGTGAAGCCCGGTTCCGTGTTGTACGAGATGGAAGGCGTAACCAAGGACGTAGCCAGAGAAGCGTTTCGTCTGGCGGCGCATAAACTGGCGATTTCGACCAAGTTTTGTTCAAGGAAGATATCTGATGAAAATTAGTGAAATCAGGGGTCTCGGCATTGCCGAGCTTCAGATAAAAAAGAGTGAATTGGCGGAAGAACTGTTTCGGTTGAAGATTCGGCATGCCGGGGGCCAGTTGGAATCGACCACCGGCCTAGGCCGCCTCCGCAAGGATATTGCCCGCATCAAAACCGTGATGAAGGAAAAGGAGGCCGCAGGATAATATGGCTGAAAAGAGCAACAAACGCACCATTAAGGGCGTGGTCGTCAGTGATAAAATGGACAAGACCATTGTGGTGAAAGCCGAACGCCTGGTGAAGCACCCGGTGTTTCACAAATACGTCCGCCGGCATGTGAAATACAAGGCCCATGATGAGCAAAACCAGTGCAGGACCGGAGACACCGTCGTCATTATTGAGTCGCGGCCGATCAGCCGCGACAAGCGCTGGAGAATGCTGGAAGTTCTGGAGAAAGCGAAATAGAAATATGGCTTGCCCCAAGCAGGCATGTTGTGAGTGTGGAGTTGATTTATGATTCAGATGCAGACCGTTTTAAATGTTGCCGACAATTCCGGCGCCAAGCGGGTCGCGTGTATTAAAGTGCTTGGCGGATCGAAGCGGCGCTTCGCTTCTCTGGGGGATGTCATTGTCGTGGCGGTGAAAGAGGCTATCCCGAATTCCAAAGTCAAAAAAGGCGATGTGATGAAAGCCGTCATCGTTCGTACCGTAAAGGCAGTGAGGCGTTCGGACGGCTCGTATCTGAAGTTTGACGACAATTCGGCCGTTCTCATCAGCAATCAGATGGAGCCCATCGGCACAAGAATTTTTGGACCGGTCGCCCGCGAATTGAGAGCCAAACAATTTATGAAAATCATCTCTCTGGCGCCAGAGGTTCTGTAAGCCGGTCTTGAAGAGGAGAAAAATGAGTTTAGGCAGATTGAAAAAAGGGGATTTGGTGAAGGTGCTGTCCGGCAAGGACAAAGGGAAAACCGGCAAGATTCTGAAAGCCATCCCCGGCAAAAATAAAGTGATTGTCGAAAAGATCAATGTGATCAAGAGACATAAAAGGCCTGATCAGAAAAGCAAGGGCGGTGTCCTGGAAAAAGAGGCGGCGGTGAATGTTTCCAAGGTCAGCATCATTTGCGGCAAATGCAAGGAAGCGACCCGGATTAGGAATCGCATTCTCGAGGACGGCAAGAAAATTCGGATCTGCAGCAAATGCAATGACGTCATCGATGTGGGTTAGGGAAAATGGCAAGATTAAAGGAATATTATTTGAAAACCGTAGTGCCGGCTCTGGTCAGGGAATTCGACTACAAGAATCCCATGCAGGTTCCGAAAATGGAGAAGATCGTTGTCAATATGGGTCTGGGCGAGGCCATCTCCAACGTGAAAATCATTGACGGCGCCGTACAGGAAATGGCGATGATCACGGGGCAGAGGCCGGTGGTCACCAAAGCAAAGAAATCTATCGCGACCTTCAAACTCCGCCAGGGCATGCCGATCGGCTGCTCGGTGACGCTGAGAAAAGACATGATGTACGAGTTTTTCGATCGGCTGGTGAACGTTGCCCTGCCGAAAGTCCGTGATTTCCGGGGGATATCGGCCAGCGCCTTTGACGGCCGGGGCAACTATTCCATCGGCCTGCACGAGCAGATTATTTTTCCGGAAATCGAGTATGACAAAATCGAAAAGGTCAAGGGGATGAATATTACCATCGTGACGTCGGCCCGGACGGACGAAGAAGCCCGCGTTCTGCTGAAACTGATGGGCGTGCCCTTCAAGAATTAAAACAGGAAGCTCCGGAGGAATTGTAGCGTGGCAAAAAAGTCATTAATCGCAAAGGCAAAAAGAAAACCGAAATTTGCGGTTCGGGAATACAATCGCTGTCAGATTTGCGGCAGGCCCCGGGCGTATTATAGAAAATTCGAAATGTGCAGAATCTGCCTGAGGAAACTGTCCCTGCAGGGTGAGCTTCCCGGCGTGATCAAATCAAGTTGGTAACCATTGTGTAAGGAGAATAAGCATGGGGATGACGGATCCTATTGCCGATATGCTGACCCGGATACGTAACGGGAATAAAGCCCGTTTCAAGAATGTCAGCGTTTATATGTCGCAGATGAATATGAATATCGCCAGAGTCCTGAAAGTGGCCGGATATATCCATCATTATGAGACGGTCAAAGATGAAGACGGCCGCGTAATGCTCAAGATTACGCTCAAATATCCGGACGCCAAACATACGGTCATTACCGATCTTCAAAGAGTCAGCAAGCCCGGCCGCCGGGTGTACGTTTCGGCCGGCAAGATTCCCAAGGTGCTCAACGGCTTCGGCATTTCGATTCTTTCCACGTCCCGCGGCGTCATGACCGACCAGGAAGCCAGAGAATCGAATGTCGGCGGCGAAGTGCTTTGCAAGGTTTGGTAGTTCCAATACAGAGGGGTAAACGGGAGTTCTGATTCATGTCGAGAGTAGGTAAAAAACCAATTGCGTTTCCGAGCAGTGTGAAGATCAGCCAGAGCGGAAATGTCGTCAAAGTGGAGGGGCCCAAGGGGACTTTGTCGTCAACATTGCCGGAGGGCATTGCAATGGCGGTAAAAGAAAATCAGCTGATCATTGAGAGAAAATCCGATGATCGCCTTGCCCGGTCTTATCATGGCCTGGCCCGTAGCCTGGTCAACAACATGGTGGCCGGCGTCAGCGCCGGTTTTGAGAAAGCGCTGGAAATTTCCGGCGTCGGTTACCGCGCGGAAATCGCCGGTTCGAATCTGAAACTGATCCTCGGGTTTTCCAGCCCGGTCGAATACGGCATTCCCAAAGGCATTGAGGTCAGGATCGACAAGCAGGTCAACCTTGTCGTTTCCGGAATCGACAAAGAGCTGGTGGGCCGCGTCGCGTCGGAGATTCGCGCGTTGAAGAAGCCGGAACCTTACAAGGGGAAGGGCATTAAATACGCCGGAGAATATATTCGCCGGAAAGCCGGCAAGGCGGCCGGCGCCAAATAATAGTTTCGGGAAACACAGCAAAAAAGAGGTGGAACATTGGCTTCCAAAAAGACGCTTAAAGTAAGAAAGAAAAGGGAAAAGAGAGTCAGGGGCAAACTGACGGGAACCGCAGAAAGGCCCCGCCTTTCGGTTTTCCGGTCGGACAAACACATTTATGCACAAGTGATCAACGATGCGCAGGGCACAACGATTGCGACGGCTTCCACGCTGAGCAAGGAATTGGCCGGAAAGCACAAGGGGATCAGGAAAGTGGATGTGGCCCGGGAGGTGGGCAAGCTGATTGCGGCGCGCCTGCGGACGCTGGGAGTGGAGAAAATCGTTTTTGACAGAGGACGGTTTCTCTATCATGGACGCGTAAAAGCCCTGGCCGATGCGGCGCGGGAAAGCGGCCTTACATTTTAATTACTTTTGTGAACGGAACTCATGATCAGAGAAGAATCCATCGATACACGAGACATGAAAGAAGTGGAGCTCCTGGACCGGGTCATTGCCATTAACCGCACGGCAAAGGTCGTCAAGGGAGGAAGGCGTTTTCGTTTCAGTGCGATCGTGGTGGTCGGCGACGGCCAGGGAATGGTCGGCGCAGGACTGGGAAAAGCCCACGAAGTTCCCGAGGCGATCCGTAAGGGAATGGAAATGGCCAAGAAAAACATGGTCAAAGTCGCGGTGGCCAACAAAACGATTCCTTATGAGGTTCTGGGAAAATTCGGCGCGGGAAAAGTGCTGCTGAAACCGGCGTCGGAAGGGACCGGATTGATTGCCGGCGGCGCGGTGAGAGCCGTTCTGGAAGTGGCCGGCGTTCACAATATTCTGACCAAATGTCTGGGCTCGCATAATCCGCACAACCTGGTCAAAGCGACCGTTGACGGGCTTTGTCAGTTGAAGGATCCGGCGGAAATTTCCGCGCGGCGGGGCAAGTAAAGAATATGACGAGGGTGTTGATACAGTGGTTAAAATATTGAAAGTGAAAATGGTGAAAAGCGTCATCGCACGGCCGGAAAAGCAGAGAAAAATCATGCGCGGCCTGGGGCTGACCAAGGTAAACAAGACCGTGACTCTGGCCGATACCCCGGAGATTCGTGGTATGATTCACAAAGTCATCCACCTGGTTTCTGTAGAAGAGTCAAAGGAGTAGGGCTATGGATTTAAGCTCTCTGAAAGCGCCCCTGGGGGCAACCAAAAAGAGAAAAAGAGTCGGTCGCGGCGACGCGTCCGGCCTCGGGGGGACGTCCGGTAAAGGACACAAGGGACAGAAATCCCGCTCCGGAGGCCATGTGCGGGATGGATTTGAAGGCGGTCAGATGCCCATGTCCCGCAGGCTTCCGAAGAGAGGCTTCCGTAATCCCTTCCGGGAAAGCTATGTCGGCGTGAACGTCATGGATTTGTGCCGCAAGTTTGAGAAGGGCGCCGTGATTGATGAAGAGGCCATTCTGAAAAGCGGCCTGGTCAAGAAAAAGAGCGCCGGAATCAAGCTTTTGGCCAAGGGAAACATCGATTTTCCCGTGACTGTGAAAATGGCAAAAATCAGCGCGGCCGCGAAAGCCAAAATCACCGCGGCGGGCGGATCGATTGAAGAGGTAATCTGATTTGTTAGAGGGACTGGGCGGCGTTTCCAAAATACCCGAACTGCAGAGAAGAATTCTGTTTACGCTTCTTCTTCTGGCGGTGTACCGCGTCGGCGTCTTTATTCCGACGCCCGGCATCGACAATACGGCGCTTTTGGCTTTTTTCGAGCAGGCGCGCGGGTCCATGCTGGGATTGATGGATTTGTTTGCCGGCGGCGCGTTGAGCACTTTTTCCATTTTTGCTCTGGGGATCATGCCCTATATTACCTCGTCCATTATCATTAACTTGCTGACGGTGGCCATCCCGCACTTGGAAAAACTCTCCAAGGAGGGTGAAAACGGCCGTCGTAAAATCACCCAGTACACCCGCTACGGCACAGTGGGGCTGAGCATCATTCAGGGATTCGGCATCGCCTGGGGATTGCAGCATATGGCCAGCCCGACGGGCGCCCCTATTGTGCTTCATGCCGGCTGGGGGTTTCTCCTGATGACAATTATAACCCTGACGTCCGGAACGTCGTTTCTGATGTGGCTGGGAGAGACCATTACGGAAAAGGGGATCGGCAACGGCATTTCGCTGATTATTTTTGCCGGCATTATCTGCAATCTGCCCGGGGCCGTCAGCAATACCTGGCGCCTGTATTCGTCCGGTGAACTGCATTTTCTCCTGCTGGTGCTGCTGGTGCTGTTCATGATCGCCGTGATCGGAGCGATTGTTTACGTGGAAGCCGCGCAAAGACGCATTCCGGTCCAGTACGCCAAGAGAATTGTGGGCCGGAAGATGTACGGCGGACAGACAACCCACCTGCCGCTGAAAATCAATTCCGCGGGCGTCATTCCGCCGATCTTTGCGTCGTCGGTGATTATGTTTCCGGCGACCATCGCCAACTTTGCGCCGGCCGGTCTGATGAAAACAATTTCGGGTTACCTGATGCCCGGGAGATTCGGCTATGAAATCCTTTTTGTCGGGTTGATTTTCTTCTTCTGTTTCTTTTACACGGCCGTGACGATCAAACCGGACGATATGGCGGAAAACATGAAAAAATTCGGCGGGTATGTTCCGGGAATCCGTCCGGGAAAGAAAACCGCCGAATTTATCGAAGAAATTCTGGAAAGGCTTACCTTCAGCGGGGCGGTTTATGTTTCCATCATCTGCGTGCTGCCCAGTGTGCTGATCTCTCAGCTGAACACGCCTTTCTATTTCGGCGGCACCTCTTTGTTGATTGTCGTCGGCGTGGCCATGGACACGGCAAGTCAGATCGAATCGCATTTGCTGACCCGCCAGTATGAAGGGTTCATGAAAAAAGGACACATGGCGCGCAGACGGTAGGCGGACATTGAAAGCAGGAGCTCATGGTCATTCTGAAGCAGCCGGATGAGATCGACAAGGTCCAAGCGAGCAGCCGGATTGTAGCGGAAACCCTGAACGTCCTTCGGGAAAGAATAAAGCCGGGCGTGACTACCCGGGAATTGGACAAAATTGCCGAAGAAACTGCGCAGAAGCGGGGTGCCAAACCGGCATTCAAGGGGTATCGGGGATATCCGTATTCCCTGTGCGCGTCGGTCAACGAAGAAGTTGTTCACGGAATGCCGTCTAACCGGGTCTTGAAAGAAGGCGACATTATCGGATTGGACTTTGGCGTTTATTATCAGGGCTTTTACGGGGATGCGGCGATTACGCTTCCCGTAGGCAGGGTGAGCGAAGAGGCGGCGCGGTTGATGCGGGTAACCGAACGGAGTTTATACGCGGCGATTGACCAGGCCTGTGCCGGAAACCGCCTTGGAGATATCTCGGCGGCGGTTCAGACAACGGCGGAATCCGCCGGATATTCGGTTGTTCGGGATTTTGTCGGACACGGCATCGGCAGAAATATGCACGAAGACCCCCAGATTCCGAATTTCGGGAAAAAAGGACGGGGAATCGAGCTGCAGACGGGAATGGTTCTCGCCATCGAGCCGATGGTCAACGCGGGCGGGTATCGGGTAAAGATTTTGCGGGACGGATGGACGGTGATTACGGAGGATGGCAGCTTGTCTGCCCATTTCGAGCATTCCGTGGCCATTACGGACAACGGACCGGAGATACTGAGCAGACTGAATTAATTATTTTTATTTAACCGGCGGTTGAAAAATGTATGGCCAAAGAGGAAGCAATAGAAGTTGAAGGCCGGGTTCTGGAACCATTGCCGAATGCCATGTTTCGGGTGGAGCTGGAAAACGGACATAAGGTTCTGGCGCACATATCCGGCAAAATGCGCATGCATTTTATCAAAATATTGCCCGGGGACAAAGTCACGGTGGAGCTTTCTCCTTATGATCTGACCCGGGGCCGGATCACGTACAGAACGAAGTAAAGGCATCATTTGTCGGGAAGAAGGAGCGGGAGTCGTGAAAGTGCGATCGTCAGTGAAAAAGATATGCGAGAAGTGCAAGATTGTCAAACGCAAGGGTGTTTTGCGCGTGATTTGTGAAAACCCCAAACATAAGCAGCGCCAGGGCTAGGATCTATCATTTCAGGAGGTTATAGGTGGCACGAATTTCAGGTGTTGATTTACCGAAAAACAAGAGAATGGAAGTTGCCTTAACGTACATTTACGGCATCGGCAAAACCCGGGCGATGCAGATTCTGAAAGAATCGGGCGTCAGTCCGGACACCAAGACCGACCAGCTGGCGGACTCCGAAATTTCGGCCATTCGAAGTATTATCGACAAGGAGGGGAAGGTCGAAGGGGATATGCGCCGCGAGGTTTCCATGTCGATCAAGCGCCTGATGGACATCGGCGCTTACCGCGGCCTGCGTCATCGCAAAGGGCTGCCGGTTCGGGGGCAGAGAACGCATACCAACGGACGAACGAGAAAAGGTCCGAGACGGGCAATCGCGGGCAAGAAAAAATAGCTGAAAACATTTTCGACCGGAGGGAAAATGGCGAAAACAGTCAGGAAAACAGGCAAGAAAAAAGAAAAGAAAAATATTACGGAAGGGGTTGCACATATTCAATCCACTTTCAATAACACGATTATTACGATTACGGACATGTTGGGCAACGTGATCTCCTGGTCGTCCGCTGGTTTGCAGGGATTCAAGGGCTCGCGCAAGAGCACGCCTTTCGCCGCGCAGATGGCTGCGGAAGACGCGGTGCGCAAAGCCAGGGATCAGGGCATGCGTCGCGTCCAGGTTTATATCAAGGGTCCGGGCGCCGGACGGGAATCGGCGCTTAGGTCTCTGCAGCTGGCCGGATTGACCATTACAATGATACGCGACGTTACGCCTGTCCCGCACAATGGCTGCAGGCCGCCGAAGCGGCGCCGCGTGTAATATAAAATATTCCAAGGATACTTGAGAAAGAGTACAAGGGAGGCTTTTTTTGGCAAGATATACGGATTCCTCATGTCGTTTGTGCCGTCGGGAAGGCGTAAAGCTTTTTTTGAAGGGCGACCGGTGTTATTCAGAAAAATGTTCTTTTGAACGAAGAGGCTACGCGCCGGGAGACCACGGTCAGTCCCACAAGAGACAGCAGTCGGACTACGGCACCCAGCTGCGCGAAAAGCAGAAGCTCAAAAGAATGTACGGACTTCTGGAGAAGCAGTTCCACGGATACTATGAAAAGGCGGATCGCCAGAAGGGTATTACCGGCACCAATTTGCTGGTCCTTCTGGAGCGCAGGCTGGACAACATGGTTTTCCGCCTGGGGTTTGCCAATTCACGAATCGAGGCGCGGCAGCTGATCAGCCACGGTCATTTTCTGGTGAACGGCAAAGCCGTCAACATCCCGTCGTACCTGCTCAAGGCAGGCGATGAAGTTACGATTAAAGAAGGCTCCCGGAAGATCAGCCGGATTCTGGAAGCCATGGAAACCGTTGCCCGGCGCGGTGTGCCGCATTGGCTGGGATTGGATAAAGATCACTTTAAAGCGACCGTCACGATGCTCCCGGTTCGCGAAGATCTGACGATGCCGATGCAGGAACAGCTTGTCGTGGAACTTTACTCCAAGTAAGCAACCAACATATTGAATGAACCAGCTTAAGGGTGGGTTTGATTATGCAGAGAAACTGGTCGAGTTTAATTCGTCCCAAGCGTGTAGATGTCGATGAAACCACGCATACACGGATCTACGGAGAATTTACCATTCAACCTCTGGAAAGAGGGTTTGGCATAACACTGGGAAACGCGTTGAGAAGGGTTTTGTTGTCGTCCATCCAGGGAGCGGCCATTACTTCCGTTAAAATCGACGGTGTTTTGCACGAGTTTTCCACAATCCCCGGTGTCAAGGAAGACATCACGGACGTGATCTTGAATCTGAAAGGCGTCCGTTTCAAACTGGGCGCGGCGGACACGAAAGTCGTAAAACTCAACGTGACCGGCGCCGCCGTGATTACGGCCGCCGATATTATTACCGACGGAACGATTGATGTGTTGAATCCCGACCATTACATCGCCACGCTGTCCGGCGACGGTTCGCTGAAAGCGGAAATGGTCGTGAAAATGGGCAAGGGATACATCGCTGCGAAAAAAGAGATGGAACCCGATCAGCCGGAAGGAACCATCAATGTAGACGCCGTCTTTTCGCCGATCCGAAAAGTCAACTATGTGGTGTCACACGCCCGCGTCGGTCAGATTACGGATTACGACAAACTGGTGCTGGAGGTTTGGACGGACGGAAGCCTGAATCCGGCCGACGCCATCGCTTATTCGGCCAAGATCCTCAAACAGCAGCTGGATGTGTTTATCAATTTTGAGGAAGTCGAAGAAGATATCGCTCCGGAGCAGGATGAGGACGGAAAAGGCGACATCAATGAAATTCTCATGCGCTCGGTTGAAGATCTGGAGCTTTCCGTTCGTTCGGCCAACTGCCTGAAAAACGCGGGCATCAACACGATCGGGGAGCTGGTCCAGAGGACCGAAGCGGAAATGCTTAAAACCAAGAATTTCGGACGCAAGTCCTTAAGTGAAATCAAGGATATTCTCAACGAATACGGCTTGGTTTTTGGCATGAAGTCGGAGGAAAATGCTTAAAAAAGCAAAGCGACCGGAACCCAGCCGGCGGCGAAAGATGGCGTTGGATAAATCATTGGAAGACGGTCAGGAAAGGATAATGTAGCCATGTATCACGGTAAGGCGGGCAGAAAACTGGGACGAACATCCAGCCATCGGGAAGCCATGTTTCGCAATATGGTGACATCGATCATCAAACATGAAAGCATCCGGACAACCGATGCGACAGCCAAGGAAGTGCGCAAACTGGCGGATCGAATGATTACGCTGGGGAAAAGAGGCGATCTGCATGCGCGCCGGCAGGCGCTGTCGGTGGTTCGGGACAAAGAGATGGTCGCCAAGCTTTTCGGCGAGCTGGCCGAACGCTTCCGCAATCGCGCGGGCGGCTACACCCGGATCGTCAAAGTCGGCTACCGTTTTGGCGACAACGCGCCGGTTTCTATTCTGGAATATATTCCGGATGGGAGCAGGAAAGAGAAGGCAAAGCCGAAGAAGAAGGAGAAAAAGGCCGAATAGCCAATAAAATCAGATCATCAAAGGCAGGGCGCGCCCCCTGCCTTTTTTTGTGGTTGTTTTTTGAAATCAATCAAGGTATTGATTGACCACTATCGCAAAGGAGGAGTCGTAATGGCAGAAAAAAAGATCGGCGAAGTGCTCAAGTTTTTTGCGAAGCCTTCGGTGGCGGCGGTTCATCTTTCGGAGGGCGAATTGTCGATTGGCGACAGCATCAAATTTTCCGGCCACACAACGGAATTTACCGACGTGATTCAGTCCATGGAAGTGGATAACAAGCCGGTGCAGAAAGCCGTGGCGGGCGATTCCATCGGCCTGAAGGTCTCGGATCGCGTGCGACCCGGAGATGAAGTTTTTAAAGTGATTCCCGATTAATCTTCAGCGGATCCCCCCTTCCCCACCGGCACATTCCAGTGCCGTCCGGCGCGATTCTGCGCCGAATCAACCACCTCGCAGCAAGCTGTTGAGGTATGAAGTGAACGTCATTATATCGCAGTAAGTTGCGGATAATGAACGCTCGTCCCGCTGAAGCGGGATTCAAGCCGGTTTCCGACCCTGTCCTGACATCAGGAAACGATGAAAATGAAGATATTTGCAATCAGTGACATTCACGGTGCAATCGGGTCTATTGAAAAAGCCGCCCATCTCATCCGCGAGGCTGACGCAGTGGTCATTTCCGGCGACATCACGCACACCAAAACGCGGACCGAGGCGGAGGATGTTCTTGGGTGTCTGGAGCAGCATTCAAAACAGATTCTCGCTGTCCATGGCAACTGGGATCGGAAGGAAGTCGGCGACTTTCTCGAAGAAAAAGGTTTTTCTCTGCACGGCAGGGGCCGGATTCTGGATGGGACAGGATTCTTCGGCGTCGGCGGGTCGTCGCCGACACCGTTGCCCACTGCCACGGTGTATTCGGAAGAAGAAATCGCCCGGATTTTAAAAACAGGATATGAGCAAATCCGGCAGGCTTCCCGGCTGGTTGTGATTTCCCACGCTCCGCCGCGTTCCGTTCGGGACCGGTCTTTTTTCGGATTGCGCGGGGGGAGCCGCAGCGTGCAGGCGTTTCTTTCAACCCATCCGGTCAGTCTTTGCCTCTGCGGGCATATTCACGAGGCGCACGGCGTTGAACGTTTTCAAAACACCCTGGTCGTCAACACCGGAAGCTTCAAAAAGGGACGGTATGCGACCATCGAGATCGGCGCAATCCTGGCGGCTACTCCCGGAAGATTGAGATGAAATCTTTACGGGCCGTTGCTCAAACGGTATCCTTGGAGCGGCCATTGCCGGATTTCATCTTCCGAAGAGATCACGGATCACGCTTTTGCGGTTAGCGTTTTTGTCCTCATCGCCCGCGGCGACAGGTTTCCGGTCTTTCAGCATAATATAGCGAAGCTCCTCGCCGGCCTTTTTCTGCAGGCCTTCCGAGACCTTCCTGCCTACGGCTTTCGTACGGATTCGGCGTCCTGTTCGCGGATTTCAAAATCCCGGACGACGATGCCGCGAAAAAGGCTTACCTGAATAGCGCCGAAGCTGGTCTTGCGCTCGAGCGACTTTTCTACCGTTTCTGTAACGAGGGCCGAAGCCCCTCTTCCGTCAGAAAGGTCTTGATCAGCATACTGACGGCGACGATCACGACGGGAACGACGGTAAGAATGATGACCGCGATCTTCAGGGGCTTTTTCATAACCGATCTTCCGGAGCAATTTACGGGCTACTGGGATTCTTTTCTATTCTTCAGCGCCAGTGCGGTCTTCAGGCCTTTTTGCCGGATCACTTTGATTTTCTGCCGCAGCTCCGTCAGCTTAAAAAACCGCTTTCCGTATTTGTTCAGCTTCTTCCGGTCAATCTCAAATCCCAGGCCCGGCTTCGTGAACGGCGCGAGCATCGCGTTTTTGTCTGGGAGGATCGGGTCGATGATTCCTTCTCTCTGTTCCGGTACCCAGGATGGCTCCTCCAGGGGGTATTCTAGGGGAAGGGTATTGCCTTTATCGGCGAGCACGAGGTTCCAGTTGATGTAAAAACCGATTCCATTGGTCCAGGTATGCGGAGAGTACTCCCGTTGATGAGCATGGCTGGCGTCAATCACTTTTTTTACTTGGGCAATTCCTCCGGCAAACGTTGCGTCCGGCTGATAGATATGGAAGCAGTCTTTTTCGAACATGATCTTGATTTCATCCCAGCCGTAGTTCAGCTCGGCGCCGGAGATTCTGACTTTGGAGATTTTCTTCAGGGCGGCATTGCCGTCGTAGTCCCGCGAATCCAGCGGCTCTTCCAGCCAGGAGATGCCGTTCGCGGCGCAGACCTCCGCAAAGGCCGTTGCGCGCTTCAGGTCCCACGCGGGAATTTTATCCACAATCGTCACCAGCCAGCCCTGGTTGGCATCCACGCCTAAAACCAAGCGGTCTCCCACGCCTTTCCGGATGACCTCGATATGCCGGATGTCGTCCTTCAATTCCTTGTTTTTTACCCGCAGTTTTGCCGTTTTAAAACCACGCTCTTTCATGGCCAGGAGCTCTTCCACTCTCTTTTCCGGTTCGTGCATTTCTCCCGTGGAACAGTACACTTCGATGGGCCGTTTCTCACCGCCCAGAAGTTCATAAACCGGCTTTCCCTTACTTTTGCCGATGATGTCCCAGCACGCCGGCTCGATCCAGAAATTTCTCCATCCCAGGATGCCGGCCTGCTTGAGCAATGCCTGCACCGATTCGATGTCGGTCGGGTCCGCGCCCAGCAGATACCCGCCGATGAGATCGCCCAGGCCATCCCGCTCGAGTCCCAGGGCGGAGCCTGCGGAATATCCTTCAATTCCGTCGTCCGTGACCAGCTTGATCAGAGTAAATCCGTTGTGCGTCTGCGGATAGCCGGGGATCCACGTGGGCCAGAAGGTTTCTTTCAGGGGAATCTGTACATGATAAAGCTCAATCGATGCTATTTTCATAATCGCCTCCTCAATGATTTAATAATTCCTGTTCGCGCTATCCACGACCGGTTCCGGTCAGATTTTCCCCTCCGATTTCAGAGCGGCTTCCAGCTCTTTGGGGTAGATGTTTCACCGCCCCGGATGATCATTTCCTTTTTCAGGCCACGGGCGATCAGGCGGGTGTTCTCCGCGACGCGCTGGCTGTGGCGATACTTGAGCTCCAGCGCGGGAGTCAGCAAACCTTTCGCGTCGCGGTAGCGCGCCGTATAATACTCGAACCATTCGACCATCTGTCGGGCTTTGCGGGTCATGATTCTCCTGTTTGCCGAAGGGAGTAAAGAATCATTTTTTCTTTCCGACGGCGTAGTCCCGCAGGGCTTTGTGAAACGTGTTGGCGGCCAGCAGGGCGCAATGCTCCGAATCTTCAGGCATGCCGCCCAGGTGCTCCAGGATGGAGCTCTGATTGATTTTCAGACACTCCCGGACCATTTTCCCCCTGGCCATGACCGTGGCGGCCGTGCCCGCGGCATGGGATGTCATGCAGCCGTCCGTCGTGTAGGAAATATTGTCGATTTTATCGTTTCGAATCTTGAGAAACATTTCCATCGTGTCGCCGCAGGGGCCTTTGATTTTGGCGTAGCCGTCGGGTTTGTCGAGGCTGCCGTAATTTCTGGGGTTGTTTCCGTAATCCACAACCTTTTCGGAAAGACCGCCCGTGATTTTTTCCATGAGCAGATCGATCATTTCCTGTTTGATTTGCTCGTCGCTCTTTTGTTCGTCTGCCATTTTACAACTCCTTTATCATATTCTTCTCTATCCGTAAAGGGGGCTTTTTTCCCCGGCGTCGGCGCTTACAGTATCTTTTTCCCTGCGTCAGGGCCGCTTTTGATAAGATAAACGTCAGTTATCTTTCCCACGATGGCGGATTTGGGGCGGAGCGTCTCTTTGATGCCGCGGACCCACTCGACATTCCGCCGGAAGATTTCTCCTTCCGTGTGGATCGTGATGTCGGCCTTGACTTGAAAGCCGTTTTTTTCTCCCCACCAGACGAGGGAGATTTTTGGATTCTCCTGAAGGTTCTTCAGGGTTTTGTTAAAGTACTGATCGGAGATCAGAAGCGTTTCATCGTCCAGGAATTTGAACGCGCCGATCGGGATCGCATTGGGAATTCCGTCCTTTGACGCCGTCGCAAGAAACGCGATTTTTGTTCCTTTCAAACTTTCTTTGATTTCCTCTGTGACTTTTACCATGGCGCTATCCTCCGGCATTCCTTACCGTGCTCCACCCTTCAGCGGAAGCCGTCGTTTTCATAGCATTGAATTGAACAAAAGCAAAACAGGATTTGCAGTGATTAAGGATGATTTGATCATTGCAGGAATCCATTTCCCGGGTCCGGAGAATTCATTCGGGCGGGCTGCTGACGATCGTCACGACGACAGCTGCCCGTTTGTATTTGCGCAGGCGAACTGGTAAAATGCTTCAAAAAAACGGTTCAGTGCGCTTCCACAAGCCCGGGAGCAAGCGATGCAAAAGAAAGACGGAAGAAAGTCATACGGTGGCGATGGCGGTAGACCATCTGAAGCCTTTGTGGATGACCCCTGCGAGGATCTGCTTGATGCGCCGCTGGGCGGCGCGGCTGAAGCGCCTCGATCGGTGGGGAAACGACTCGTTCCCCGGGAAACATCTTCGCAAAAGTCAGAATCGCCATCCAAAAGCTTGCCGCTCATTTTCATATCCAGCATTTTCAGCATCAACCGGAAGAATTATCTTCTGTTTCGATATTTATTTTTTATGGCCGATGATGGTTGCCAAGCACAGAACGCCAAGAATATTAAGGTATTGACCTTTAGTTGATGAGGAGAAAAAATACTTGACAGTATATAAAAAAAATATATATACAATCTATATAGTCGATATTTGAACGATTGGAGAAAAGTTGTCCGTAAATTATGCAGTTTGTTGAGGTGAAACCATGCCTCATGAAGAAAGGAGGGGTGCGTGCCAGAGAATAGAATTTACGACATGCAGCGGTCAGTATATTAGGTGACAAAAGCAACGATGGACGTGGAGGAGATGCATTTGAAATGTAGTAAATGAACACCAAAAAGGAGGAATCATGGACTATAGATTTGAATTGCCTACAAAAATGATCATCGGAGAAGGGTGCTCCAGGCAGTTGGGGGAAAATGTCAAGCTGACCGGCGTAAAACGCGTTCTGTGTGTCTTTGATAAAGGTGTGGAAGGTGCGGGGCTTGTCGCGCCGCTCATCGAGGACATGGAAGCGGCAGGCCTGAAGGTAACGCCTTTCAACGGGGTGTTGCCGGATCCGCCCATGGAAGTCATCGATCAGTGCACGGCCTTGGCGCGAGAGATCAAGCCGGATGTCTTTGTCGCCGTGGGTGGCGGCAGCTCCATCGACACAGCCAAAGCTGTCAACGCGAATCTATCCAACCCCGGAACGCTTCGCGACCATGCCATCAACCTCAACGGCCTCAAGGTATTCCCTTTTGAAAATCCGCTCAAACCTTTTTTTGCCCTGCCCACAACCGCCGGAACCGGCAGTGAAATATCCCCGTCGGCGGTTGTTACCGATCACGAAGCGAAACTGAAGGTTTCGGTCATGGCGCCAGACCTGGTGCCCACAATGGCTCTCATCGACCCGGCTCTGACTGTGGGCCTGCCCGTGAACGTTACCGCTTCTACTGGATTGGACGCTTTTGCGCACGCCATGGAAGGTCTTATGGGCGGCCTGGCGATTTTTACTCCGTCGCCCATGCGGGATTCTTTTGCCTTTACCGCCATCGAACTGGTGCTGGAGAGTCTTCTGCCTGCCATGAAGAACGGGAAAGACATTAAGGCAAGGACGGATATGTCCTATGCCGCTTTTATGTCCATTCTGGGCGCCGGTGGTGGACTGAGCATGGGGCATTGCCTGGGTCATGCCATGGGAGAGGTTTGCAGTATTCATAATCACGGTTTTTTATGCGCCTCCATTCTTCCTTACAACATCGAG
The DNA here is from genome assembly GCA_012510495.1 of Smithella sp. Lineage (GTDB taxonomy): Bacteria > Desulfobacterota > Syntrophia > Syntrophales > Smithellaceae > UBA8904. The sequence continues at coordinate 81,213 of JAAZHX010000109.1, read as the reverse complement.
TTTATGGCTGAACTCATTCCCCAGAAACTCAACAAGTTGGCGTCTTTGTTCAAAATCGATCCTGCCGGAAAATCCGTTGCGGAGATCGGGGCAGCGATCAAAATCGCCATTCAATCCTTTTACAAGGATTGCGGAATTCCACCGTTGAAAGACATGGGGCTGAAGCTTTCCGATACGGAGGAAATCATTCGCCACACGACATCGGGCACATGGTATCTCCTGGCATCCAAAAAACCATCGGAAGAGGAACTGACCCGTTGGATTCAATCCGTTTACGAAGGAGGCAACGCATGAAGACATACGATAAAATTTATATCAATGGCCAGTGGGTTTCCCCCGCCGGTAAGGATAAAGTCGATGTGATCAACCCCTGTACGGAGGAAGCGATTGCCTCCGTGCCACTGGGCAACGAACAGGATGTCGATAAAGCCGTCAAGGCGGCTCTGCAGGCCTTTCCCTCCTGGTCCAAAACCAGCGTCGGCGATCGGAGCAAACTGATTGCAAAACTTGCCGAGGCTATCGCCGCTCGCCAGAACGAAATCGGCGATACGATTTCCCGGGAGATGGGCATGCCGTCCGCTTGGTCCCGAATGATTCAGGCCGGCCTGCCCGTTGCCACGCTCAGCAGCTTCGTTCCGATTCTGGAAAACTATCAATTCTCTTACCCGATGGGGCGAACGGAAATCGTGAAAGAACCGATCGGCGTTTGCGGTTTCATTACGCCTTGGAATTATCCTCTGCACCAACTCGTAGGCAAAGTGGCGCCGGCGCTTGCCGCGGGCTGTACCATGGTGGCGAAACCCAGCCAGCTGGCTCCGCTGAATGCCTATATATTTACGGAGATCATGCAGGAAATCGGCGTGCCTTCAGGAGTCTTCAACCTGGTTCCCGGGGCCGGATCGAAAGTGGGCTACGCTCTGTCGTCTCATCCTGATGTGGACATGGTGTCTCTCACTGGTTCCACGAAGTCCGGCATTGCCGTGGCCCAGGCTGCCGCCACAACGATCAAGCGGGTTACGCTCGAGCTTGGCGGGAAGTCCCCCAATGTCCTGCTCGAAGACGCGGATATTTCCATGGCGGTGACAAAAGGAGTGTACAACTGCTTTTTGAATTCCGGACAAACCTGCATTGCCCTGTCCCGCATGATTGTCCCGGCGCACAAACAGAAAGAAATCGTCGAAATGGCAAAAGCCATCGTCGAATCCATGGTGATGGGAGATGCCTTTACAGACGGCGTCTATCTGGGGCCAATGGTGGATGATGCCCAGCGTCAATCCGTTCGCGAATATATCCGGGCCGGGATCCGCGAAGGCGCCACACTGGTCACCGGCGGTCCAGAAACCCCCGAAAACCTTCCGAAGGGATTCTTTGTCAAGCCGACGCTCTTTGCAGACGTCAAACCCGATATGATCATTGCGCAGGAGGAAATATTCGGTCCTGTTTTGTGCATCATTCCCTACCAGACCGAGGAAGAAGCTATCGCCATCGCGAACAACAGTGTTTACGGGCTTTCCGGCTCCGTCTGGTCGGCGGATCTTGAAAAAGCCAGAGCCGTGGCGCGTCAGATTCGAAGCGGCCAGGTCTTCATCAACGGGGCCGACTTTGACATCGATGCTCCGGCCGGAGGGTATAAACAGTCCGGACTCGGACGCGAACGCAGCAAATACGGACTGGAAGAGTATCTGGAAATCAAGGCTCTAATCGCGCAAAACCCTTAATCGTTTTTCAACGAAAAGATTCAGTCCGGCCGGGAAGACGTATCCCGGCCGGACAATCCTCAAACCAACGGAGGACCTTCATGAATAAGGTTATGACCATGCAAAAAGCAATTGCCGAACATGTCCATGACGGCGATTTTCTATATATCGGCGGCTATATCTGCCGCCCGCCTTTTTCGGCGGTTCACGAACTGATCCGCCAGGGGAAAAAAGAACTGACGGTTACCCGCGGCAACGCCTCGGATGACTTCGATATGCTGATCGGGGCGGGGGCGGTGAAACGATTTATTTCCACGTTCATTTCTCTCGGCGTTTACGGTTTAGCCCGCTGTTACCGGCGTTCCCTGGAAAAATGCATTCCCCGCAAGATTGAGGTGGAGGAATATACCAACCTGTCGCTGCCCATGATGCTGATGGCGGGAGCGATGGGCATGCCCTTTATTCCCGTCAAAGACATGGTGGGGACGGACCTCATGAACGCGAAGGGCTTTATGGGAGAGGATAAATGCCGGATGATCTCCTCTCCCTTTGACGGATCCTCCGTCCTGCTCGTGCCGGCCCTCAAACCGGATGTGGGAATTATTCATGTCCAGCAGGCGGACGAAGAAGGCAACGCGCAGATGTGGGGAATCGGCGGAGATTGCAAATACGGCGCCAACGCGTCGCAGAAGGTCATTGTGTCCTGCGAACGCATCGTCAGCCGGGACGTCATCGGGAAAGACCCTTCCCGGACGATCGTTCCGGATTTCAAGGTGGTTGCTGTTGTGGAAGAGCCTTTCGCGTCGCATCCGGGCTACACGCCCGGTTTCTACGATCTGGATTTCAGTTTTGGTTATCTGTATCAGCAGGCATCCAATACGGAAGAAGGTTTTCGGGCGTTTCTTCAGGAGTGGATCATGGATGTGCCAGACCGGGTTTCCTATATCCAGCACTACATCAATCGGTTCGGCTATGCCCAGTTCCGGAAACTCCAGGCGAAATTCGATTATGGCTATCCGGTCAGTTATGCTTACTGAGGAGGTGAATATAAATGATTGAGTATCCAAAGGACTATATTAAGCCCGAACTGATGGCCTGTTGCGGCGCCAGAGAAATACATGATGGTGATGTGGTCGTCGTTGGTACGGGATTTCCCGCCATGTCGGCCAACATTGCCAAGCATACCCATGCCCCCGGGGCGGTGATGATGCAGGAATCGGGGGTTTATGACGCCAGACCGGGACGTCCGGCCTTATCCGTCGGCGACGCGTGCCTGAATCCCGGGTCGGCCATGATCGGCGGGCTGACCGACGTGATGGGCATGTTTCTGCAGAGTGGTTGGGTGGACGTGGGATTTCTGTCCGGTGCTCAGGTGGATCGTTATGGAAATCTGAACACGACCTGCATCGGTCCCTATGATTCCCCGCGCAGCCGGTTGCCGGGAAGCGGCGGGGCCAATCCCATCGGGGCCCTGGCCAGGCGAACGCTGATCATCGTCCAGCACGATCCCCGGCGTCTTGTCGAAAAAGTCGACTTTATTACCACCCCCGGCTATCTCAACGGTCCCGGCGCCCGTGAACGATGGGGATTGCCTTCCGCAACCGGTCCATGGGTGATCATCACGAATAAAGGCATTCTTCGTTTTGACGCGGAAACTAAAGAAGCTTACCTGGAAAGCTATCATCCGGGCTGCACCGTGGAGGAAATCCGGAAAAATACCGGCTGGGATTTGAAAATCTCCCCGGAGGTCCACGAGACGGAACCGCCCAGAGCCGCGGAGCTGGAGGCGATTCGGGAAATTCTCGACCCGCACCGCATGATTCGGGTTTATGAAGGCAAAGGGTATGTTTAAACAGCCCGGATATTTGGGCGCTTATCCGGCTGATGGAGCGATCAAGATAAAAGGAGAATAGTAAATGGATTTTTCATTGAATGATGAACAAAAGATGTTGATTCGAACGCTTCAGACTATGGGGGAACGGGAGAAGCTGAAGGAACGAGCGGTGCAAATTGACCGATCGGGGGAATTTCCGGCCGATCTGCTTGGAAAATATGGAAAGATGGGATTGCTGGGGATGACGCTTTCACCGGACTACGGCGGCGGTGGACAGCCGGCGCTCAATGCCCTGCTGGCAATTGAGGAAATGGCCAAATACAGCCCCATCATCGCAGGACCGATCTTCGAGTCTAATGTGGGACCGGTGCGAGTCATCGATATGTTCGGGACCGAAGAGCAGAGAAAAACCATTGTTCCGGGGGTGTGCAAGGGAGATCTCAGTGTATCCGTCTGCATGACGGAGCCGGAAGCCGGTTCGGACCTGACGTCTTTGAGCACAAAAGCCGTTGATGACGGTGATCATTACATCCTTAACGGCCGAAAGGTTTTTATCACGGGCGGCGGGCACGCAAGCCATTACTTTGTTTACACCCGCTTCGGAGACATCCCCGGTTACAAGGGGATTGGCGGTCTGCTGGTCGAAAAAGGGTTGCCCGGGTTCAGCTTTGGCAAGCAGGAAGATTTTCTCGGCCTCCGAGGCATGCCTTCCTGCGAACTGATTTTTGAGGATGTGCGGGTTCCCAAGAAAAATCTGGTCATCAGGGCCGGTGAATTCAATAAGCTGATGCTGACCTTCGACATCGAGCGGTGCGGCAATGCAGCCATGTGTCTGGGGGTTGCCGGAGGCGCCCTCAACGAGGCCATTGCCTATGCCCAGACGCGTCAGGCGTTTGGACGGCCGATCTGTGAGTTCCAGGCGATCCAGTTTATGACCGTGGACATGGCAATGAAGCTCGACGCGGCGCGTCTTCTCGTTTACCGGGCCGCTGCGGGAGCGGGGCAGGGATTGCCTTCCGTTTACGAGGCTTCCATGGCCAAGTGTTTTGCCAATGAGATGGTTATTGAGGTGACCAATGCAGCCATGCAGGTCTTCGGGGGCTACGGCTACAGCCGGGAATTTCCGGTGGAGCGGATGCTTCGTGACGCTCGTGCGTGGGGTGTGGCCGGCGGGACCGTCCAGATGCTTCGGCTGACGATGGCCAGTATTTTGTATGGCCGTCGTTTTGATCAGCGCCGGAGCAAACAGGAGTGAAGTTGCCGGAGCCGGGTAACGGTCTTTCGTGTCTTTCTTGGACCGCTCCGTTGTCCGGTTCCGAAATGTCTTTTTACTTGATCATGCGGTCGATTTCCGCAATCAGCGTTTGCGTCTGGTCCGGCAGCAGGCCAAAGCCCATGTCTTTCCTGTAAAGGATGTTCAGGTTCGGATCGACGATCAGATAAACGCGTTTGGACAGGGGCAATATCCAGTGATCCGCGTCGTACGTTTTGGCGATTTTACCATTTTTGTCCACCAGCAGCGTCATCTTGCTCAAGCCGTGTTTGGCAATGAACTTGCGGTGCGAGTCGGCCGAATCCCTCGAGAGGCCTAAAATTTTAACTTTTCTGGCTTCGTATTTTTCTATGTTTTGTTGAAACTCAACAAACTGGCGAATTCAAACCCCGGTGTCGTCTTTGGGATAAAAGGCGAGCACCACAGAGCGGTATTCTTTCAGCGTGTCGCTGAGTTTCCACATTTTTCCGTCCTGATCCGGCAACGTAAAATCGGGCGCGGCCTGCGCGCGTTCAGGCGATGACACTTGGACGTCCGCTTTGACGCCTGCCGCCGGCGCCAGGATGAAAAGCAAAGCGAATATCAGAGAAATTCGTCGCATGTTTCCTCCCCGGAGAGATTTTTGCGGCGGGCGGCTCAAGACCGGAGCCGCCCGCTCATAGGTTGGTCAGGAGAATCAATCATCAAACGCCATTTTGGTTTTCCAGACTTCCCAGACTTTGCCCACCAGATTGGGGCCGGGTTTGAGTGTAGCTTTGCCGGGCCTCCAGCCGGAAGGTGCCACCTCCGCGCCCTTGGTTTTGCGAACGTGCTGGAACGCCTGAATCTGGCGGATGCTTTCCATTACATTGCGTCCCACCGGCGGGGTTAGGACTTCAAAACCCTGAATGACGCCGTCGGGATCGATGATGAACCGGCCGCGGGCCTCCACGCCCGCGTCTTCCAGATAGACGCCGAAGATGCTGCCCACTTTTCCGCCTCCATCGGAGAGCATGGGGAAGGGCACGCCGCCTTTGACCATTTTGGAGAGTTCATGGTCGTTCCACATCTTGTGGACGAAGGCGCTGTCCACGCTCATGGAAAGAACTTCAACGCCCAGTTTTTTGAATTCGGGATATTTCTCCGCGACCGCGGAGATTTCGGTGGCTCAGACAAATGTGAAATCGCCGGGGTAAAAGCACAGGATCACCCATTTCCCGAGAAACTCGGAGAGTTGAACGTTGACGAATTTGCCCTTGTGGTACGCGGGCGCCGTAAAATCCGGAGCCTTCTTGCCGACGGTTACCATGCTTTTCACCTCCTTGATGAAGGATTGTTCGGGGGTTTCTTTTTTCGCTACCGGTTTTTCTCCGACCGGTCCGCCGGTGGGTCTGGCGCAGCCGGCCTTGATTTCCTTTGCCATACGTTATTGCCTCCTTTCTTTATTTGACGTCCTCGTAAAAAATCAATTGCGCGCTCTTTTTGTCTTACCGGCGAAAGCCGGTATCCAGTAACTACAGTTGGTTATGGACCCCGGCACTCGTGCCCTTTAGGGTATCCGCCGGGGTGACGGTTTGGGTTACCTTTTACAAGTTCATCTTATTTGATCTTCTTAATTTATTGTTTTTTCCATTTACACGTTACGCATGAACAAAACAAGCCTGGATCAGAAGGTAATGATTTCATATCCCTGATCACGGTATGTCGCGATGCCCGGATGGCCGGACATATCGTCAAGAAGCTTAAAGCCCTGTTCATTCGCCGCTTCCAAAGTCCCCAGTTTACTGGAACAGGCCTTGCAGACACCTTCAACAAGACCGGCCTCACAATTCTTCTTCCATAATCCGTTCAGCGGATTTTCTGGTTTGACCAGTTCGGGAATCAGTTTGACTGAAGCTCCCTCCAGAATAATTCTTACTTCATGACCCTTGGCTTTCATATCCAGCGCGTTGAGCAGCACATGGATAAAACACATCGGATCTCCGTTGAAGACAAAAAGGGCGTATTGTTTCATGCCAGCTCTCCTTTGAGTGATTTGTTTTTTTCTTGCGATTGTCCGGCGGCTTTTTGCAGGTCGTGAAGAAACGCGTCCTTATCCAGAGAAAAACGGACGGCAACGTCTCCAACGGTGTCGAAAAGGCAGGAGCAACACAAACATACTCCCGCCTTTTCGTCGTGTTTTTTAATTGCTGTTTCTGTTGCCGGCCAGTTGGAAACAACATCCAAGAGTATGGTATCCTCCGCGATGGCTTTATTATTTTCAGATTTTACGGACATTTATTTCTCCCGCGGATACGGCCACGCCATAATGCCGCCTTCCATGACCTTCACGTTTTTCCAGCCGTTGCCTTCCAGCGCCAGCGCTGCTTCGTAACCGCGCAGTGAAATTTTACAGTAACAGATGATTTCTTTGTTTTTGTCTTCGGGCAGTTCTCCGAGACGTTTGCGGATAGCCCCCAGCGGAATCAGCGTCTCGCCGATGCCCAGACGCACTTCTTCAAATTCCTCCGGACCCCGCGTATCAATGATAAACGGTTTTTCGCCGGCATTGAGCTTGTCATAAACGTCCTTGCAACTGATCCCCGTCATCCGGCCCTTCATTTTGTTTTGCAGAATGTGCGCCGTGGCGATGCAGTGATCGATGGCCAGCGAGAAGGGTGGAGCGTAGGGCAAATCCGCGTTGATGAGATCTTCAACCGTCAGCTTTCCCTGAATGGCCATTGCCCACTGGGCAATCTGTTTGGAGACATTGCCGGGGCCGATGGATTGCGCGCCGAGAATACGGCCGGTCTTTGAATCCGCGATCAGCTTCGTCACCAGCAGCTTGCCTTCCATGAAGCCCGGCTTGTCGGGACTGGCGTTGATGACGGTGACGATGTCGGCCATTCCCAGGCGTTTGGCCGCTGTTTCCGAAAGCCCCGTGGATCCTGCCGCGTAGTCGAACACCTTGCAGATGCCTGTCTGGATGGTGCCCGGAAACGTCACGCAGTTGACTGAAGCAGCGTTTTCACCCGCCACACGTCCTTGAAGGTTGGCCAGATCGCCGTAAGGCGCCAGCACTTTCTTGCCGGTGATGCGGCTGGTGGTTTCCACGCAGTCACCCACGGCATAGATGTCCGGATCGGAAGTCTGCATATGCTCGTTGACGTCAACCCCGCCCAGTTCGCCGATTTTCAGTCCGGCTTCTTTGGCCAGTTTGACATTGGGGCGTACGCCGATGGCCACAACCGCCAGCTCGCACGGCAGCTCCGTCCCGTTTTGCAGCTTGACGCCCGTGAGCTTTCCGTCTTCACCCAGAAAAGCGGCGATGCCGTTGTCTGTGATGACATTGGCGCCCTTGCTTTTCACGTGGTTTTCCACCAGCTTGGCCAGTTCCCAGTCCAGGAAGGTCAGAAGCTGCGGCAGAAGCTCGATGACGTTGATTTCAATGCCAGCCAGTTGCAGCGCTTCGCAGGTCTCGATGCCGATCAGCCCTCCGCCGACGACAACCGCTTTTTTGATTTTGCCTTCGTCGCGAATCTTGCGCAGAAAATCCGCGTCTTTCATCGACTGCAGCGTGGTGATGCCCTGAAGATCCACTCCTGGAACCGGGGGCATCCGCGGAACGGAGCCGGTTGCGATGATGAGTTTGTCGTAGGACAGCGTCCCTGTTTCACCGTTTGCCAGATTCTTACACGAGACGATTTTGTTTTTCCGGTCGATTGCCGTGACTTCGGTATTGACCCGCGCCTCGATGTCCTTGGCGTTCAGATAAAACATGGGGTTTCGCACCACGCCCGCCGGCGTGCACAAAAGCTGGTTGCGGTCGTTGAAAAAGCCGCCGACGTAATACGGGTATCCGCAGGACGCCATCGAAAGATCCGCGTCTTTTTGCAGAATGATGACTTCGGCGTCGTTGTCGATCCGGCGGGCTTTGGCCGCCGCTTTGGGGCCGGCGGCCGATCCGCCGATCACGATAATTCTCTTTCGGTTTGCCATGAAGTACTCCTGTTGTTGGAAATCATTGAAACATTTTCAAATGGTTCTGTTGAATGATTTAAAAATCTTGAAAAACAGTTAATAGATAGCGGAATCCATTGCATTGGTCAAGATCAACGAGCCGGACGTTTATAAAAACCATGCCGGCTCCCGTCGTGGGGAAGTAAAGGCAACCTCCAATTCCTGCTTGTGCCAAAGGTAGTTTTTGTCGTCAAAATACTTTGCCTCCACCGGGCAGTTTTTTATGCAGGCGCAGCATTTGGTGCAGATTCCCGTTATGATGGATTCATCATCCGCATCAATGGACCCCATAGGACAAAGACTGACGCAGAGGCCGCAGTGGATACAGTCGTCGCCGGTTTTGGGAACAACCTTGAGGATGGAGGCGGGATTGCCGTCCTTATCTTTGGGTCGGTAATAGGGACGGTAAGGTTTGTTACCGGAAACGGTTACGGTCTGCCGGGCTTCGGGAGAAGCCGTAAGTTTTCGATAAATCAGCCCGGCAAATTCCGCGGCCCGGGACATGTCCTGTGGGTCAGGACGGTTTTGCCCCAGGATTCTGGAAAAGGAATGCTCGCCGATGAACGCGCCTGCGGCAATGACCTTAAAACCTCTTGATTCCAGAATATCCCGCCACTCGACGAGTGCGTCGTCATAATGGCGGTTGCCGTAAACCACCACGGCGACGGCCAGCGCGCCGTTCCCCTGTGTTTCATTGAGATACTTCAATAAAACATTTGGGACTCGGCCCGCATAAACAGGAATGCCGGCAACCACAAGGTCTTGAGGCGTAAAGGATGCAGGCGATCTTCTGGCATCCGGCAATGTAAAATCAATATTTTCCGCCACCTGTTCGCCCAGGCTCTCCGCAAGCTTTCTGGCCGTTGCGGCCACAATTTTCTTTGTCGTTTCCGTGGCGCTGAAATAAAAGGTTTTGACGGAATAATTCATCATAGCATTACCATCGTCTGATTGTTCAATTTTCTATTTGCCCGGCCGCATGTTTTCCGGCATCTGGACGACGACGACCTCGCCTTTCGCGCAGACCTTTCCTTCGGCCAGCAAGCGCGCCTCAACAACAACCCGGCGGCCTTTGATCATCTTCACTTTCCCCCGGACTTCAAGAGGAACGCCAATCGGTGTGGGGAGCAGATAATCTACATGCAGCGACGCCGTCACGAATCGAATCGGCGGATCGGAGCCCATTTCCCGGCCCTCCGCGCGGTATTGAGCCGCCGACGCGGTGCCGGTGGCGTGGCAGTCGATAAGCGAGGCGATAAGCCCGCCGTAAACAAAACCCGGAATGGCGGTGTGGTGGTCGCGGGGCGTGTAAATACAGACCGCCTCCTCTTCACCGTCCCAAAAACTTTTGATTTGCAGTCCTTTTTCATTGAGCGAGCCGCAGCCGTAACAGTGGCTCAAATCCTCCGGGTAATAATCCTGAAAAGCCTTTTTTGTCATGAAAGCTCCTTGGTTTGGTGGATAGTGGATGGTGCATGTTATCCTGTCACCCATCGCTCATGGTTCGACTGGCTCACCATGACAATTAGCGGGGCTAAAACCCCACGCGACATTGTCCTGTCACCCGTTACCTTATTTTTATTGAAATGTCAGCTTTGTTCCTGCCATATTCAAAATGAACTGCTGCGGCATCTGTTTTTCCATTTCCATGATCGCTTTTCGTCCGGTGCAGTGCGTGGGAATGATGTAGGCTGGAGCCATCTTCTGAAGCTCCAGGGTTGTCCGGTCGATCAGAGGTTCGAAAAACGGGCCGGAGAGATGGAATCCTCCCATGACGGCGTGAATCCTGCTAATGCCGGTGGTCTTAACGGCGTATTGAACGGTATTGACAATTCCCGCGTGCGCGCAGCCGGATAAGATGACCAATCCCTTGTCCTTTATGTGCATGACGATGGAGGAATCATCCTCGATGGCGTCCCAGCTTTCCTTGCCGTCTTTCTGGGAATGGGGGAGGGGCCAGCCTTTTTCAAAATCCGTGGTATGCGGAATGCCGCCCAGAAAGAGAACGGTTCCGTCCAGCATTGGATGCGGTCCCTCCGCTTCGATGACGGACAAGCCCGCCTGCCGGACCATATCACGCGTGAATTGAGGAAAATAGATCTTGAATTCTTCGCTGAATTTAAGATACCGCGGCGACTGGAAAGCGGCCGGGTGCACAACCAGCGGAAGGCCGGTCCTGCCCGTCATTGCCGCCAGCTTGGCCATGCCGCCGGTATGGTCGCTGTGCCCGTGCGAGAGCGCCGCGGCTTCTACGTCCGTGAGATCGATGCCCAGGGTTTCAGCGTTTTGCGCCGCGCCGTTTTCAGAGAAGCCGAAATCAAAAAGCATCGCGCGCGTTTTGCCTTCCGCCGTAATCTTGACCAGCGCTGAAAAACCGTGCTCCGCGCCAATAGAGGCTTTGATTTCACCGTCTTTTAATGGGGCGGCCCGTGTGACGACGGCATTGTTGTCCATGGCCGTCATCTCGATGTAGTTGTCCTGCAGGGTCAGAATTTCAACTTTTTCCACCATTTTCAATGCTGTCTCCACCATAACTTTGCCCCTCCTTTTATTTGCGGCAAACCAAATGAGTTCCGGCGTACAGGATGAAAAAATTCCATCCCACGCCTCTGATTGGACATCCCTTCCGCCTCTGCCTGTGGTTGCTCAGTGGTCACAGACGTTTTCTCCGATCTGCAGCGTTCCCGCGAAATAATCTGTAATGATTTTTTCCGGCGTCTCGGCCGGCGCGCCCACGACCACCTGAATGCCCTGCTGGGTGAAAAGCTGCTGGGCCCGCTGCCCCATGCCGCCGGCAATAATCATGGTCGCGCCCCGTTCGGCCAGCCACGGGGGCAAAAGCCCGGGTTGATGAGGCGGGGCGGCTATTTCTTCCTGTTTGATAATTTTTTTGGTCTGCGGATCCACGTCCACCAGCGCAAAGCTCGCGCAATGGCCGAAGTGCATCGACAGTTTTCCTTCCGCTAACGGTATGGCGATTTTCATGGCTGTTTCTCCTTACGAATCCAGTTTTTTTGTTGAGTTCATATTTTGAATCTGATCGATAATATCCTGCATGATTTTTCCGGTTGGCGTTTCCGAAAAGTGATAGATAAACACCCGGCCGGAATCTCCGGCCTCGGCAAGAGCCGGATCCATGGGAATCGCGCCCAGAAAGGGAACATTCATATCGGATGTGATCTTTCGCCCTCCGCCTTCCGGCAGGATTTGAGTGAGCTCTCCGCACTTCGGGCAGACAAAACCGCTCATGTTTTCCACCACACCAAGAACGGGCACATTAACCCGTCGGCAAAAGCTGATGGATTTGCGCACGTCGATGGCCGCGATCTTCTGCGGCGTGGTCACGATCACCGCGCCGTCGAGCGGCTGAATCAACTGGCACAATGACAGTGGTTCGTCGCCGGTGCCCGGAGGAGCGTCGATAATCAGATAATCCAGATCACCCCAATTCACGTCCGTCAGAAACTGTTTGATGACGCCCATTTTCATCGGACCGCGCCAGATGACCGCGTCATCTGGATTGTGCAGCAAAAAGCCCAGCGACATGACTTTCAATCCGCCGAATTCCACTGGAAAAAGTTCGCCGGGATTGCCTTTGAGCGATTCGCCTTCCAGTCCCAGCATGGTGGGGACGCTCGGGCCGTGGATGTCCACGTCCAACAGACCAACCCGCTGTCCATGAAGCGCAAGCGCTGTTGCCAGATTGACAGCCACCGTGCTTTTGCCGACGCCGCCCTTACCGGAGAGCACGACAATTTTATGCCGGATGCGGCAAAGTCTTGCCTGCAGGCGCTGCCGGTCCGCATACTCTTCCTGATTTTCATTTTTTTTCTGCTTTTTCGCCGAGCAGCTCTCCTCGCTGCACGAGTCACACGTTTTTTTGTCTTCCACTTTTTTTATTTTCCTCCTGTTTTCATGTTTTCCGGATCATCCCTTCCGAATGGCTCAAATTCTTCCAAACGTCGAGAATGTCGGAGGCGCTGGCGGCGTCTGTTTCCACGACCGTTTTTTGCAAAACCTGCGCGCGCGTGACGGCGGGGTCGTAACGAATGCGCCCGGCGATGGACGCCCCCGCCGATCTTGCCTTTGCTTCGATTCGCCCGGTCATATCGGGATTGATGTCCCACTTGTTGACGCAAACGGCCGCGGGAATCTGAAAATGCCGGGCCAGTCCCAACACTCTTTCGAGGTCATGCTCGCCCGATACGGTCGGTTCGGTGACCACCAGAATCTGCGCCGCGCCGGTGACCGACGCGATGACGGGACAACCGATGCCGGGCGGTCCGTCGATGATCACCCGGTCATGACCGCCTGTTTCAGCAAGACGACGCGCTTCCTGGCGCACGGTGGAGACAAGTTTCCCGGAATTTTCGGCGGCGACGCCGAGGCGCGCGTGCACCATGGGTCCGAGGCGCGTTTTGGATACGAACCATTTACCGCAGAGACTCTCCGGAAAATCAATGGTTTTTTCGGGACAAAAATGAACACATACGCCGCAGCCTTCGCACGACACGGGATCAATGACAAACAGCGTGTCACTGTCCTCTTTTTTTTCCATCCGGATCGCCCCGAACCGGCACAGGTCCGCGCAGATGCCGCAGCCGGTGCAGTCGTTTTGTCGGATGAATGCTTCATGACCGCTGCGGAATTCGTGTTCCTGCAATATTTCCGGCTCTAAGACCAGATGAAGATCCGCTGCGTCCACGTCGCAGTCACAGATCACAGGACGGTCTGCCAGCACGGCCAGGGATGCCGTTACGCTGGTTTTGCCCGTTCCCCCTTTGCCGCTGATGATGACCAGTTCTTTTATCATTGCTCGCTTTCCTTTTTTAACGCCGGACGGCCTTTTTTCGCTCTGGCGCTCCATGATGCTCTTCAGGAAAATGATTGCCCCAGATCGGATCGTTTCCGTACTGCCGCCACCACCATCGGTTGTAGTCTTCCCGGAAATTAAGAACGCCGAATTCTTCTTTCATCAGCAACGCGAATGCCCTGTTGATTTCCTGCATCTTCGCATGCGCTGTTTCTCTCTTGTTGACATCCGGGTGCCATATTTTTGCCATTTCCCGGTACTGCTTTTTCACCTCTTCGACACCGTCTTCCGGGCGGATTCCCAGGATTCGTCTGGCCCGGTCCATCTGCAGGTTGCGGTTCATATTTTTCCCTGAAGACCTTGACGCTGCTTTGCCTTCCGGCCCACCAATACATATAAAGCCGCATCAGAGGGATTGTCGCTTTCAAAGACGTTTTCTCCGCGGATGCCGAGCGCGTATTCGGTTTGCAAAACAAAATGCCGGGCCGCCTCTTCTGCTATTTCCCGCAAATCCTGGTGCCGGAGAAAACGCACGTAAGCATCCGGTTCGTTTTTCATTTTTTTGAAGAACAACGATTCGGGGTTGAGAAGCATAGCGAGAAAGATCCTCTCCGGACGCAAAACGGCGAACGTTCTCGTAAGCGCGCTTCTGTAATCTGCGATGAATTGCAGCGACGCGACAAAAATGACCGCATCGAAAGAGTTATCGGGAAACGGCATGTCTTCGGCCCGGCCTGTAACGGTCCGGAGACCATCCGGCGCACAGGCGAGCGCTTCGGCTGAAACATCCAGCCCCGTCAGATGGAAACCTTTCCGAATAAGCTCTCCTTCGATGATCGCCGGGCCGCAACCGACGCTTAAAATATCCCGGCAGCCTTCAAGGCGAGCCATAAGATAGTCGGTTTCCGCCCGAAAAATCTTCTGCCAGAAGTCTTCCTGGCAGGTTTTGGCGTATCTTTTTGCCTCTTCCCCGCTGTTCATGCTCCACTTTCCTTTTCCGGCTTCATCAGGGTGATTCGGCTGGATTTCCCGACCGCAATCAAATTGTCCGTGTCTTTTTCTGCGACTTGGATCTGTCTCATGCTCGTTCAACCGTTCCGGCCGGATCGTTTGTAAAAGACCGTCCGGCCGTTTCTGTGCGAGTTGATATGCCTTTCTCCCAGAAGCTTTTTCAGCCGTTTGGCCGCGTCGTGTGGATGGAGATTAAGCCCCTGCGCGATTCCTTCCAGCGAGCAGGGGCGCCGGGCCAACAGATTCAAAATGTCCGCGTCCGTCGCCTCGGATGTCGCATCCAACACTGAAACCACGGGTTGATCATTGGGCAGAAGTTCAACCTTGCCGGTAAAAAGACCGGCCAGTTTTTTCATCTGTTCCGGCTTCACGGCGCAGGCAAAATCTTCAAGGGCAGGGCGGGTCACCGTGCCGAGCTGGACTTTTTCCGGCCGGATCTTTTCGGCCAGGGCCGCGATATTTTTGACCTCGTCGCCAAGGCCGCTGACGCCGGAGACCAGAAGAACCTCCAGCAGGAGACGTCCGGAAAAATCTCCGGCAAAAGCGATCAGCCCCTCAACGACCCGTTCAAAAACGATATCCGGATGCGGACGGTTGACATAATCGAACAAAGCTGCATCACCGGCATCCAGCGAGGGGATCACCAGGTCGGCGCGCTTAAGCTCGCGGCGCACTTCGGGAAGATAAAGCAAAGCCCCGTTGGTGATCACCGATATGGGAATGTCGGTCATTTCCTTGATTCCGGCAATCAGTTTACCGGTTGACGCGCACAGCGTTGGCTCACCGGAGCCGGCCAGGCTGATATAGTCGCAGGTAATGCCGGATGCCAGTTTTTCTTTCAGTTCGGCCAGCACATCGTCTGCTGGAACGTAGTTGCGTCTTTCGATGGTCAAATCCGTTGTATTGCCCAACTGACAATAAATACAGTTGTAGGAGCAGGTTTTGAAGGGGATAAGATCAAGCCCCAAAGAACGTCCCAGCCTGCGCGAAGGCACAGGTCCGTAAACATATTTAAAAACCGTCGATCCCATTTCATTCTCCGCAGACGGAATCTGAGCAGCGGCCGGCAGCCCCGCAGCAGGTGCGTCCCGTTGTTTCCAGCAAACATTCACCGGATGTCCTGCCGCGACCGGCGGATCCCTTCATCATGAAACCGGTCCCCCCGCTGATCAGCCTTTGGACTTCTCCGCCGCATTCCGGACAGCCCGAAACGGGTTCGTCATTCATGCTCTGCCGTTTTTCAAAATTCAGGCCGCAATGGCTGCATGCATATTCATAGGTGGGCATGTTGCTTTTCTCCTTTACCGATTTGCTCCCTGATCTTTTGTATCAATTTTTTAAAAATCTCCCGATATTCGGGCAGGGCATCCACCATGAGGACACCGCGCGAATAATTTTCTGCTATCCGCCGGTCGTCGGGAATCGTCAGCAGAATCGAAATGTTTTCTTTTTCGCAAAACTGCTGTACGCGATCATCTCCGCTGCCCATCCGGTTGACGATGACGCCGAACGGAAGGTCAAGCTCTCTCACCATGTCCACGGCCAGCGTCAGATCATGCATGCCGAAGGGTGTAGGTTCCGTCACCAACAACACGATATCCGTCTCCCGGATCGCGGCGATCACCGGGCAGGATGTGCCGGGCGGCGCGTCCAGGATGGCGTCTTTGCCCGCCGGAATCGCGTTTCTCACTGCACGGATTAAAGGCGGGGCAAGCGCCACGCCCACGTCCAGACGTCCGGTCACCAGCGTAATGTTGTCCGCCCGTGAGGTTTCCACCACACCGATGCGATGTGGGTATTCCGTAATCGCTTTGGGCGGACAAATCAGCGCGCAGCCGCCGCAGCCGTGGCACATTTCCGGAAAAACAAGGGGGACTGTGCCGAAGGTCACAATCGCGGAGAACTGGCAGATTTCCGAACATTTGCCGCAGCCGTCGCAAAGCGTTTCGTTGACTTGCGGCACAAGCAGGTTTACCTCTTTTTCTTCATTGCCGGCGGTCGCAAGAAATAGATGCGCGTTGGGTTCCTCCACGTCGCAATCAGCCAGGGTAACATTGGCGTCAAAGACGCGCGCCAGATTGACGGCAACGGTGGTTTTCCCGGTTCCGCCCTTTCCGGAAGCGATGGCTATCTTCATCCGGCCTCCTTTTTTTTCACCCACAGCAACGGGAAGATAATGTCGCTGGTGCAGCAGGGCACCCAGACGGCCAGAAACAAAAAGACGGCGATCAGAATAGCCGTGACCGCGTCAAGAGAAGTCCCCAGCGCCATGGTGATGTGGAAAATCGACGCCCAGGTGCTGATCAGTACGTGACCGGCGTGCGCGATTTTCGTATGCGAAACGACATAGCCCAGACCGATGCCGGCAAAAGCCAGCGGGTTTACCAGCCACCACTTTTCGATAAATCCCAGATGCACACCGCGATTGGGAAGATCCAGAAGCCACTCCCCTAAAAAGGGGATCAATGAATCGCTCAGCGTGGCGACGCCGACCGATCCGATGTAACCGATAAGCAAAGTGCGCCAGATATTCGATTTGATATGGATCCGGTACATGGAGGTGGTAACCATGGCGCTTAAAAGAACGTGCAGCGGGTGAAAAACCCAGAACAGTGTGTCGGAGATGCCCCGCGGCACCTGAAACTGAACAAATGACGCCATGATGACAATTCCGGTGATCGTGCCGAACGAGGTAAAAGGGGCATGCTTTCTGAGCTCAAAGGCAATTTCGGAAGGTTTCATTTAACAGTCCGCCCTCGGGGATGCGCCGCCCCGGAACGCGACATACGTCCCGATGGAATATCCCGAGCGGCGGCTGATGACACTGCATTTGGTCCGAAACAGAAAAAAGATAGGACGGTCTTCATTCGCGAGACTTTCATAATTCCCCTGTCCTTTGGCGATGATCATATCCGCTTTATCAAAATGCGCGCGAAACTCGGCGCTGCAATCCTCCAGAATCGTTCCCGGCGCGTCCGAACCATTGTCAATCACCAGGGCGATTTCATCCATCCCGGACGCCAGCGCGTCTTCGCGCGTCGCGTCGTTGATCACCGGTTTACCGCGCACCGCCAGCGTGATTTTTGCGCTGCCCAGTTGCTCGATAAGCAGGCGGTCGAAAAAAATTTCCCCGGCGTTGTCAGCCAGATACAGTATTTGCTTTGCCCGGGCAACAGATTTTTTGAATGCTTCCAGATCTCCGAAAATCGGCTGGATGGGCGCGCTTTGCAGTTCGGCGTAAATATCCCCGAAACCCACGTTGCTTTTGGCGCCCAGATCGATGATGTTGCCCGTAATAGCGTAGCGCACCGCCATGGTCAGAGGATCGTAGGAGGCTTCGATGCGCCGCCGGATGGAGGGGATCAGCTTGGCCGCCAGTTGATTGTGGCGGTCCTTGGAAGCCCGGTAAGGGTCACCCGTGGGCAGGAGGCTGCGCAGACGCCGGTGAATCATTTGCGCGGCGGCCGGCGGCGCCAGCCGCAGGTCGATGTTTTCCAGGCACTGGAGGACGCTGCGCATCAGACGGTTCTGATCTTCCTCTGACGGAGCCGACAGGCGGACCGCGTCAGCGGCTTGGCGAATAAAGCAGGGAATGCAATCCAGACGCGTGTTCATGATCGAAAACCTCTCTTTCCCCGGATACGGGCTGTCGTTTCGTCCACTTCGTCCTGCCAGCCGTTTTTCTTCACGTCATGCAGGTCGAACTTCTCCGTGTAGGGCTTGATGTCCAGAAGCGGCGTTCCGTCAAGGATATCCAGTCCATCGACATGCAGAATATGGCCTTCCATTTTGACAAGTTCGACGACGCTCAGGCCGATGGGATTGGGGCGGCAGGGCGCCCGCGTCGAAAAGACGCCACGCTCCACATCCTGCAAAAACGGCTTGACGATCAGTTTCGCTTCCGGCGCCCGGTGAAAATGATAGATCAGGTAGATATGCGAGAATCCCTCCAGGTCGCGAAGTCCCCCGGCAAACTCCGGAAATATCTCGGCGCGCCCCCGGCACCCCTTCGCATAAACCGGCTGAATGGGCGTTTTCTCCGCGGCGCTATGTTCGCTGTGTATGACGCCGATCGGCCGGTGCCATATCCGCGAATCCGTCTTCATACCCAGTGACCTTCCACGTCGGCGGATGACGCTTCCTGGAGCTTTCCGGCCTTGAACAGTTCCAGCGCTTCTTTTACGGTTGCGGCGGAAGAGTAGTAGATTTTGATGCCCGCCGCCTGGAGCACATGAAAGGCTTTGGGGCCGCAGTGTCCGCTGACCAGCGCCGATGCACCCAGACGCGCGATGTTCTGCGCGGACTGAATGCCCGCACCCTGCGCCGCGTTCAGGTTCTGTTGGTTGTCCGCTAGGGTGAACGCGCCGGCGTCGATGTCGTAAATCAAAAACTTCGGAGCGCGGCCGAAGCGGCTGTCAAGCGGCGCCGATAAGTCGTCGCCGGTGGTGGTGAATGCGATTTTCATTTTTTCCTTCCTCTTTTCATGCATCTTGAACAATGCGGACGGACGTCCCGGGAGCGGCGCCCGTCCGCACGTTCTTGATTTTAGCTTTGAACCGAAAGTTCTTCAAGGCGCTTTTTGATTGCGTCCAATTGCAGCTGAAGATCCTCCGCCTGATTTTTGAGCGCCTGTTTTTCCATTTCAGGATCCGGCGCGGTCATCGGCGCGTTCCACCTGCCGGCCCATGCTCTTACCGGTGTGCCGCCCGCGTAAAAGCGGTTGCGCCGGCCAAATCCGCGCGCGTGAAAGCCCCATCCAAATCCAGCGCCCCTTCCAAACCTCATGCCGAACGCTCTTGCAGGAGCGTTGTTCATGTAACCGGGCGCGGCATAACCCGCGCAAAATCCGGCGCCCCTTCCCGTCATCGGGCCCATGCCCATCGGGCCTGTTGCATCTCCTCTAGGCATAATCTTTATCCTCCTTTCTTATTCTCTAAACAAGGCCGTGCCGCACTGAGGACATTTGACCTGTGTGCAGGGCACGCCCCGTTCGTGCGGCTGCGTGTGGCCACACTGGGGGCAACGACAGGTTCCGACCGCTCCGCCGGCCGCCGGGCCGCCCATGCGGCCTCGTCCGCCGCCTCCGCGGCCCTGGCCTCCCCCCATTCCTCTGCCTGTCTGATTTCTTCCGTTCATGAAATTACCTCCTTCCGGTTTTTACCGGTTTGCCGTGTTTTTGTTGATGGCCTCCTCGATCCGGGTGCGTATCCGGTCAGAGGATGAAAACAGCCGCGGCTCATAACAAAAAATGTGATCGCCCCGGGCCGCAGCCTTTTGAGACTCTCCGTTCGGGAAATAATTTTGGAGTCGGGCGGCATAATGCTGGGGACCTGCGCCAGATTACATTTCTCGATGCCCGGATTCCGAAGCGCCAGCTCAAATGAGTGAAGCTGTTCACGGTGCGTGCCGACGCCTTTGGTAAAGAACAGTTCTTTCGGGATTGATAAATTCAATTTAATCTCCTTGTGGTGTTATGCCTCATCGATAGCCGCTCCCGTTTTGTCTCCAGCGGCAACGGAAGCGCCGCCCTTTGCCGCGGCCGTCTCCGCGGCCGCGGCAGCCCGGCAAGGAAAAAGCATCCTGGCCCAGCCGGTTGCTTTGATAGGCGGCAAGAACTTCTTCCACCGTGCCGCGGATAAACGGATACACCGCGATGCCCAACGAGGCGATG
This sequence comes from Smithella sp., assembly GCA_012510495.1. Classification (GTDB taxonomy): domain Bacteria; phylum Desulfobacterota; class Syntrophia; order Syntrophales; family Smithellaceae; genus UBA8904. Next base: position 60,936 of record JAAZHX010000109.1, on the reverse strand, counting down.
GCTGCCTGCATGGGACGGGAAATCGCGCCGCAGATCAAACCCGCAACGCCTTGTTCCCGAAGCTTCGCCGCGCGACGGTTCGGGTCTGTCGTGTCAATCCGGACTGTCTCGCGTTTGGTAATGCTGGAGCGATCCGTCTCCAGAATCAACAGCTGATCCGACGAGTCAAAAACGGTTGCAATGGAATCTTTAAATACCGACAGGGCCAGTTTCATGCATTCTCCTTTTCTTTACGGTTGCATCCCCTTACCCGTTATCCTACGCAAAACCGATGCCAGAAAGGAGAACAAGCCATAAATGAAGCAGTAACAATAGGTTGGAAGAGCGCGCCGCCCGCCCTTCCGGCGACCGATTGTGCACATTTGCAACATTGTCGCAAATGTGTCGCAAATGTGCGACAAGCGATCGTTAATCGGCCGGGGGAAGTTTGAGCGCCTTTATTTTGCGATACAAAGTACTTCGATGGATTCCCAGTTGCCGGGCGGTGCGGTGGCGGTTTCCGTTGTTTTGTTTGAGAGCGTTGATGAGATAGTCGGCTTCCAGATCCCGGAAAGAAGAGGCGGTTTGCCCGGCCGGGGAAGCGTTTGCCGTAAACAGGAAGTCGGGCAAATGTTTCTTTTCAATCACGCCGCCTTTGCAGAGGATGAAGGCGCGCTCGATCAGGTTGGCCAGTTCCCGGATATTGCCGGGATAACGGTAAGCCATCAGTAAAGCCATTGCTTCATCGCTGATTCCTTCAATATTCTTTTCTTGCAGGATATTGAAACGGTCGATGAAATGATCGATCAGGAGAGGAAGGTCTTCCATTCGCTCGCGCAGCGGCGGCAGAGGGATCTTAAAAACATTGATCCGGTAGAACAGGTCTTCGCGAAAGAGATTCCGACGAACCAGGTCTTCCAGGTTCCGGTTGGTGGCTGCGATGATGCGCACGTTGTGCTCGATGCTCCGGGTTGTTCCCAGCGGCTCATACGTTTTTTCCTGCAGGACGCGCAGCAGTTTGACCTGCATGGCGGGAGTAATCTCGCCGATCTCGTCGAAAAACAGTGTGCCGTTTTCAGCCGCGCTGAAGCGTCCGGGCTTATCTTTCTTCGCGTCGGTGAAAGCGCCGGCCTTGTAACCGAAAAGCTCGGACTCCAAAAGGGCGTCCGGTAGAGCGCTGCAGTTGACCGCCACGAAGGGATGTCTTTTTCGGGGACTGAGATTGTGAACCGCGCGGGCGACGAGCTCCTTACCCGTGCCGCTCTCGCCTTCAATCAGGACGGTGCTGGAACTGGCGGCGATGTCCGGAAGGATGTCAAAGAGCCGGAGCATCCTGTGGTTCTTGGAAATGATATCTTCGAAAGAGTATTTTCCCTGAATGGCTTTGCGCAGATCTTCTTCGACGCTGATATCCCGGAAGGTTTCCACCGCTCCCAGAAGCTTTCCCCTGGCGTTGCGAAGCAGGGCCGTAGAGATGCTGATTGGCAGTTTTCTGCCGTTTGCGTCAATGATATTGACCCTCTTGTTGATAATGGGTTTCCCGGTCTTCATGGTCATGCGCAAACAACAATTTTTTTCGCAGATGTCGGCTTTCAGAACGTCCTTGCACGACTGGCCCAGCGCTTCCTCGCGGGGAACCCGGGTGAGCTCCTGCGCGGCCCGGTTAAAAGAGGTGATCCGCCAATCCTTATCGACGGTAAAAACACCGTCGGCAATGGAATCCAGAATGATGTTTTGTCCGCTTTCAGGGTCGAAGGGCAAAGATTTGGGAATCCGCTGATTTTTCATACAGGAACCTTTTTTGAGGAGCAATGCTCTCCAATGGGACAGGGGACCTTCCTCCGGTCACGGGGAGAGATTTTGTTTACGGTTACTTCTCCACCTTCAATTTTCAGCGCTTTGGCGTTGATCAGGACGTCGGCGATCTTTTTTCGCGCAGAGGCGACGATCCTGCCGAACGTCTGGCGGGAAATCTTCATTCGGGCCGCCGCCTCTTCCTGATAAAGCTGTTCATGGTCCGCGAGGCGAATGGCTTCAAATTCGTCAAGGCCCAGAACCACTTCTTCCAGATCCGCCGCAGGGATGCCCCGCGGTTTGAAATAATTTTTATCCGGTATTCCATAGATTTGACGATTGCATTTCGGTCTGGGCATTTCCTGAATATCCTTTAAGTCATATTATAAGCATATGCCCATATTTCGTCAAGGATCAAAATTCCGGCAGTTCGTCCGGATTTATAGGACATCTTTTTAAGGGCTTCCCGAAGTTTGCCGGGGCATTTCCTGTCGTGTAAAAATGCGCTTTGCAAAAAAGTTTTCATCGTGTAAAATCCAGCTCAAAAAGGGAGGCATGTGATGACGAATTCCTCTGTAACGATTAACGGAATCAGATCTTTTCGCCGGATCGCTCTGGCTTTCAGTCTGCTGGTTTTGCTGCCCTGTGTCTTGAGCCTGATCAATATAACCTTTGCTCATAGCTGGAGAATTCATTTCTTTCCGGCGGCAATCTTTCTGGCGGCCGTTTGCTTTGGCCCGGCGGGCGGAATGGCCGCCGGCGTTACCGGTTCGCTCTACAGCGCGATTCTGCTCGGCAACCCCTACCTGATAGCCGGCAATGCCTTGCTGGGATGGATGACGGGCGTATTTTTCAGAAAAACCGGCAAAATAATACCGTCGGTTTTGCTGGCTTTTGCCTGTCAGTTACCCTGGCTGGTCGTGACGGATTTTTATTTTGTCGGTTTGCCCGCCGTCTATATTGCCAAACTGGCGCTTGTCCTGTTTCTTGGGAATTTTCTGTGGGCGCTGCTTATCCATCCTGCCGTCGGGCCGATCAAAAAATATTTATGCTGATGCCTGATTTTACACGGTATTCCCTCGCGCTTCTGAAAGACGGCCAAATCGTCTATTGCGCGGGAGGGGGCGGTTTGCGTCCTCTGTGGGATGCCCTGGAAAAATTTCAGGGGAGGTCCGGCCTGATCCTGCACGATAAAGTCATCGGACTGGCCGCGGCGATGCTGATAGTCCGCTCCGGCATCGTTGCTGAAATCCATACAAAAGTGGCGTCCAGACCGGCCGTAGCATTCCTGGAAAAAAACGGGATTGTTCTTCATGCCGCCGAGCTGTCGGCCAACATCCTCACCCGCGATCAAAGCGCGGTCTGCCCCGGTGAAATCATCGCGCTGGGTTGCCCCGATGCCGATGAATTTATAAAGAGCATCCGGGAGTTTCTCGGTCTTCCGGCGAAGGATGCCCGCTAGCCGCACGGTTCTTTTCGTCGGTTTGAAAAGGGACGGTCACGAGGTTCAGCGGTTTCTCCGGCGTCCGTCCGGGCAGCGTGCCTGTCTTACACATGCACGTCCAGCCAGGTTCGCAGGTCTTGGAGCACCCGGGCCCGGTCTTGGGTGAGCTCGTTGTAAACCTCATGCTTAAGGCCTTCGTAAAGCTTGAACGTCTTGTCTTTTGTTCCGACCATTTCAAAGAGGTCCTTCTGTCCGGAAAAGGCGGTGTCCCGGGAGCCCAGTTGAATCAGAACGGGGATTTGAATCTTGCCGGAATTTTCCGCGCCGATGACGACATACCGGTTCATCTCATGGGCAAGCCGCGGCGTGATCACGTTGTAAACGAGAGGATCGTTCACGTAAGCTTTTACCACTTCCGGATCCCGGGAAATAAACTCCGGCGGAAGCGGCGACTTTACGTGAATCGACGGCAGCAGGCCCGAGAGGATCCGGGTTGCCGCAAGCAGGATCTTCGGGATGTCCGTTCCCGGCCGCGAGCCGGTGCCCGACAGCACAAGCCCCCGGATCCCCTCCGCGCTTTGCTCGACCAGATTCATGGCGATGAGGCTTCCCATGGAATGGCCGAGGACAAAACAGGGGAGGTTGGGAAATTTTGTCCGGATGACCTCGCGCTGGAACTGCCTTTCATCGTCAATAAACTCTTGAAAGCTCATGACGTGGCCGCGCTTTCCCTCGCTTTTGCCGTGTCCGCGGTGATCGGTGCCGAAAACGGCATATCCTGCCGGGAGAAGCTCGCCCACCACATTTCCGTAACGGTCAATGTGCTCGGCGTAGCCGTGAATGACGTGCACCACCGCTTTGGGGGTATTGTCCGGCGTCCATCCCTTCCAGTAGATGGACTTCCCGTCCGGCGCCTTGAAATTTCCGGATTGCGTTTTCATGCGTTTGTCCTTTCATCGGGATGTGACCGGTTCCCGGTGTTGCCGGGCGCCGTGCAAATTTTTGTTTTCCAGGTAACTTTCGATTGGAATATAAACCAGGAACGGACCGGAAACAAGGAAAATGATTTCAGCGGTTCTTTCGCGTCTGTTTTCGGGATGCCGCAGGGTCTTGCTCCCGTCCGGAAGACGCTACGGCGGCGATGATGGCCGCGCCGATTCCCGAGCCGTCCGACGTCGGACAAAGAGAAATCCGGTCGGCGCGGCGGGCGAAGAGCTCTTCCAGGACGCTGCGCATGTTTTCCGGATAGCCGGGATATTTTTCGAAAAGGGCGCCGTCGATGGCGATGGTGTGCTTTTGTTCAAGACTCGCATCCATCCAGGCGACCACGGCGGCCAGCGCAGCGCCGACAATGCGGGCCGACCGCCGCGAAACAATCCGGCAGACGCGTGCGGCTGCGTCCCGGTCCCGATCGGAGGCGTCCGGAATGCCGATGGCCGCAAAAAGATCTTTCCCGCGCGCCGTCAATGACATGTGCTCCGAACTGACGGATTGTTCGCCGGCCAGAACGGGCTTGTGCCTTTCTTCAAGCAATATCCCCCGGTCCGTCATATCCAGCAGGATCATCCGGACCAGTTCGCCAATATACATTCCGGAAACCATCTTTTCCATCCGCTGGCGACCGGGATTGAGGGTGATGCGATCCAGCGCCTGGTCGCAGGCGTTGGCGTCGAGCTTGTCGAAATTGCCCCATTCCAGGTTGAGGATCATTTCCTGTCGAGACTGCGGAAATCGGCCCTGTGCCGATCGGCCGTTTTTTTCCGGATAGCAGGCATTTGTGCCCGTCCCGAGGATGACGCCCATGTCGCAGGAAGGATCGGCGTAGCTTTTTGCCGCCAGTGTTCCCACCGTGTCGTTGACCAGGGCCGTGACCGAAACCTCTTCGATGCGTTTGCGCCTGAGCGCGTCGGAAAACAGGGCGACGACATTTTGTCCCGCGACGCCCGCGGCGGTAAACCCTTTGGTCCAATTCAAAAGCACTCCGGCGTTGACGGCGCTCTGCGCGACGGGAAAAGAAAAAGTGAAGGCCAAGTCCCGGTGCTGTTTGCGGTCGAGCCGGTGCTCTTCCAGAAAAACAGCGACGCCCTCGGCCAGAAAATCAAAGAGCGCCTCCCCCGATCCGCGCATGACGCTTTCCGGGACTGCCAGACGGTTCACGGCCGTGATTTCAGCTTTGCCCCGGCCGTCCAGCCGGACCGCCAGGACACGCAGGTTGGTGCCGCCCAGATCGAGCGCCAGAAAACATCCCTGTTCCGCCCCCGTCGGACGTCCCACATAGGAGGGAAGCATTTGAAGAGAACTGGCGCGTCCGTCCAGACTGCGCCGCATATCCTCCTGAAAACGGGCGACGACAGTTTGCGCGTCCACGGGGGAAAAGGAAAAAAGATCCTCCAGACGCGATAGATATGGACGGATGGTCTGATTCATACCCGGCACACAAAAACGCCCGTGGATTTCCGGTGCGGAAGGTCATCCGGCATCGACGGCGCTCCGAAGTTTATAAGGTTATATCCGGTACGGCGCGCTTCCTCCACGCGAGAATCGGGCAGGAGCAGGATGAACTCTTCGCCGCCGTAGCGGCTGACCAGCGTGGATCCTTTGCGCGCGTGGTCCATCATGAGCGCGGCGAACCGGCTCTTTTCACGCCTTGACGATGTCCGCTAGCTTTTTCGCGGAAGCACCGAAGTAAACTTTGCCGCCGATTTTCACGACCGGGCGGCGGATGAGCCGCGGCTCTTTCAGCATCTGTTCGATCAAATCCTGGTTCTGGAGGTCCTCCGGGTCCAGGGACAGCTTTTTGAAACTGGGGCTTCGAAAATTAAACATTTCCGAAGGTTTGCTTCCCGCAAGCAGCGCCTTGATCTCGTCTGCGGTAAAGGGATTTTTGAAAAAATCACGCTCGGTCAGCTCCGCCTTCTTCTGCAAGAGAAACTCCCTTGCTTTCCGGCAGGTCGTTCACTGGCTCCAGCAGTAAAAATCGACTTTCATGCGCCGTCTCCTTCGATTAAATTTTAAACTCGCCGCCGTCGTAGATTACGGTTTTTCTGCCGTTCTTCAAATGCGCCGTGACGGTTTTCGGCTCCGTGTTGACGAGATCCCAGTGCAGGGCGGAATCGTTGAATCCCAGTTTTTTCCTGAGCGCCGGGGTCAGGCGGGCCGGGTCGCCGTTGAATGTGTCGCTGTAGGAGGAGCCCAGCGCAATGTGGCAGTTGCCCTCTTTCCCGCCGAAGTTTTCGTCAAAAAGCGTTTCCGCCATGAAGCGGTCGATCCGGGAAAAGCGCCGGTCCGTGAGAGAGAACTCTCCGAGCCGGCACGCTCCGGGATCCATGGCGAGCTGTTTTTTCACAAAGGCCTCGCCCTGCGCGGCTTCGACGGCGACGACCCTTCCCCTGGCAAACGAAAGGCGGACGTCCTTGACATAGTTTCCGCTGCGGAAGGAGGGAAGGTTGGCATAGTACACGCCCTCGGTTCCCCGCCAGTCCGGGGAAACAAACACTTCAAAGCTGGGCACGTTATGGCCGGAAACTCCCGCCCACTTGCGTTGTTCACCCGGTGAAATCCGCAGATCCATGGAGTCGGATTCCAGATGAAAGGATTGGACCGCAAGCGAACTGAGCGCTTTCTTGATGTGGCTGACTGCCCGGTGGATGGTTTTCCATTCGGAGACAGGGTCTTTTTTGTTGAGGTAGCAGCCCCGGATAACCTGTCGGGCGTACTGCGCAAGCGGCATTTTGGCCTGGCGCGCCAGTTCCTCCGTGGGCAACAGGCACAGTGTCCAACTGTATTGGCGCAAGGCTTCACGCTGATCGAGAATGTCCTTGAGGGGTTTGCGGGCGACGATGGCTTTGCCGATTTTGGCCGGATCGATATCTTTGAGATGCGTCAGCGATTCGGGCGCGTGGAGAAAAATCCGACCGTGGATGTGACGGTAAAGCTCGTTGTCGCCGGGGGCCAGAAAAGTCAGTTGTTTCGGACCGGCTTTTTGGTAAAAGCTCTTTTCCATGCGGAAGGTGGCCGCCATTCGCTGGACGGGACGGACGCCTCTATCCATCAGTCTGTCGTAGAGGATTTCAGCAAGCCGAAGCGCTGGCCGGTCGTATTGAATCAAAACAATATCATTTCTCTTCAAGGCGGTTTTCTTTGCCGTCGCAAGCGCCCAGAGCAGGACATCGGCGTAATGTTGAAGATTTTTCTCAGTAAGCATGTTGACGGTTTCCTTTGAAATATTTTTGCTGCCTTTGCCGCATTTGTAAAAAACCATAAACGCAAAGCGGCGGCAGTGTCAATAAGTAACTGATTCCGGCTAGATGAAAAAACAGCACCGGCAAACCCCCGCTTGAATTTTGCAACCCTTCATGTTAACTTTACCGTCCATGGCACAATGCCGCTTCCGGTTGGGCCTGAAAGGAAAAACTTGAAATATTATCCGGTATTTTGGGACATTGCAGGGAAGAAATGTGTTGTCATCGGCGGAGGAGATGTTGCGGCCAGAAAAGTTGCCCGTCTTCTTCATTGCGGGGCGGCGGTTCACGTGGTGAGTCCCCTCCTTGTTCCCGAATTGGCGGATTTAAAGAAACAGGGCCACATCGGGCATGTGGCCTGTGACTATGCAAACGAGCATCTGTCCGGCGCCGCTCTGGTGATCGGGGCGACGGATGACGAAGAAATCAACGCCTCCATATCCCGGGACGCAAAGGCCAGGGGCATTCCCGTCAACATCGTGGATGACCCGCAAAAATGCGATTTTATTTTGCCTTCTCTGGTGGAGCGGGGAGATTTGACCATCGCCTGCGGCACCGGAGGGAATTCCCCGGCGCTGGCTCGGCGTTTGCGGGAGGAGCTGGAAGCCGCCTACGGCGAAGAATACGCGGCGCTGCTGGATATTCTGGGGCAGCTCCGGGGCCGGATGGAAAAGAATGCCGGCCGCGGCCGGACCTGGTTTGATCAGTTGATGGCGGCCGGTCTGCTGGAGAGCCTCCGGCAAAAAGATGCTGACGCGGCAAAAAAAATCGTCCGCGAAGTTACGGGCGAGGAGGTGCGCATTGACCAGCGCTGAAGGAATGCTGTTCGCGCCGGCACTGTTTTGCTTCGCGCTGGCCACCGCAGGCTATCTGCTTTCTCTTCTGGTCCGGAGAGTGGCGCTGGCCAGAATATCCACATGGATCCTGACGGCCGGATTTATCGTTCTGAATCTGTATCTTCTTTTCGCGGCTGCCCACTGGGCCGGCTGGAGCAGTTTCGGTTCGCGCCATTTCCTGTCGATTTACGCCTGGGTGATTGTCGGCATCTATCTGGGCCTACAGTTGAAAACGAAAACCCGTCTGCTGGGCGCTTTTATTGCTCCGTTTATTCTGTTGTTTATGATTGCCGCAGCCGGCCAGGGATCGGATAAAAATCTTGTGCCGTCCCAGTGGCAGGGCGGACTGACGACGCTGCACCTAGTGCTGGCGATTGCCGGCGAAGCGCTGTTTGTTCTTGCTTCAGCGGCCGGGGCGATGTTTCTGATTCAGAATAATCTTCTGAAAAATAAAAAACCGGGCCCGCTGGGGCGTCTGCTGCCGTCGCTTGGCGACCTCGACCAAATCAACCACTTCGGATTGCTGTGGGGGTTTCCTCTGCTGACTCTCGGCATGATCGGGGGGGCTGTTTATGCCGCTTTTGTCTGGGGCGGCTCCTGGCCCGCCGATCCCAAGGTGATCTGGTCCTTTGCCGTCTGGGTGTTTTACGGTTTTCTGCTGCATCAGCGGCTGGCTATCGGTTGGAAGGGTTCCCGGATGGCGGTGTTGTCCTGCCTTGGGTTGATCGCCTTTTTATTAGCGGCGATTGGAATACGGTTTTGCCTGGCAACTGTGCATAATTTTATTTGAAAGAAACCATGATCGGACTGGTCGGATTAAATCATAAAACAGCGCCGCTGGCCGTGCGCGAAAGACTTTTTGCCGCATGCCAGGAGCAGGCGGACCTGCTGGGCGATCTCAGGTCGATCGGCGGTGTGCTGGAGATTCTTCATCTTTCCACCTGCAACCGCGTGGAGCTGGTGGCCTCCCTGGAGGACGCGCCGCGGGCGCTGGATGAGCTCGAATCTTTTCTGGCGCGTTACGGCGGCCTTGCGGACGAAGAAGCCGCAGCCTGTCTGTACACCTATCGGGACCGGGAGGCGATCCGGCATTTGTTCCGCGTGACATCCAGCCTGGATTCGCTGGTGATGGGCGAGGCGCAGATCCTGGGGCAGGTGAAGGACGCCTACCGGCTGGCGCTGGCGCAAAACGCCACCGGCGTCGCGCTCAACCGCCTGATGCACCGCGCATTTCGCACGGCCAAACGCGTCCGGGCGGAGACGGGCATTGCCGCCAACCCCGTGTCGGTGAGCTTTGCCGCGGTGGAACTGGCCAAGAAAATTTTTGGAACACTTGCCGGCAGGAAGATTCTGATCATCGGCGCCGGTGAAATGGCGGAGTTGACCTGCACGCACCTGGCGGGCAACGGCGCGGAGGACATTACCGTCGTCAACCGGTCGCCGGACCAGGCCCGGCTGCTTGCCGAAAAGTTTCACGGCGCAGCCAGGGGATGGGGGGAACTTGACGAAGCGCTGTGCGATGCCGATATTGTCATCAGTTCCACCGGCGCGCCGTCGTATGTCGTGACCGGAGAGATGGTGAGGCGCTGTCTGCGCAAGCGGAAGAACCGTTTGCTGTTTCTGGTCGATATTGCCGTGCCGCGGGACATTGATCCGGCGGCGGACGGCGTTGAAAACGTCTATCTTTACAACATCGACAACTTACAGGACATTGTCGATGAAAACATCAAAAACCGGCGGCGCGAGGCGCTGAAAGCCGAAGCAATCATCGAAGAAGAAGTGGCCAATTACACGAACTGGCTCAAGGAGCTGGAGGCGGTGCCCACCATCGTATCGCTCAGGAACAAGGCCGAAGGCATTGTGCGGACGGAAATGGAGAAAGCATCCGGCTGGATGGAAAATCTGGAAAACGCAGACCGCGAAAAAGTCGAAGCCCTGGTTCACGGCATCGTCAATAAGATGCTGCACGCGCCGGTGGCGGTGATGAAAGAGGAAAGCGCCGAATTTGCCTCACAGGATATTGTGGCGGTGGCCCGTCAGCTTTTCCGGCTGGATGATTGAAGAAGATACGGCAATTGAAGGGGCATCCCTTCGCTCAGAATTCCCTGCAATGGCGGCTCTAGCGCTCATTGCGCGGCAGCCGAAAACTCGCCCTTCGGGCTCAAACAGTTCGGCTGCCTGATGCTCCATTTCGCTGAGAGCCGCAGCATTTCGGGGATATTCGCTCAGCGGATGCCCCAATTCAACTGCTGCGAACAGGAATGAAAGGTAAAAGATGAAGATTAAAGTTGGTACAAGAGGAAGCAAACTGGCGTTGGCGCAGACGAATTCCGCGGTGGCCGGCCTGAAGAAAGCGGCGCCGGAGATTGAGGCGGAAATCTGCGTCATCCGGACCAGCGGCGATATTATGCAGGATGTTTCTCTGGCGACAATCGGCGGACAGGGAGTTTTTGTCAAAGAAATGGAAGAGGCCCTTCTTGCCGGTCAGATCGACCTGGCTGTTCACTCCATGAAAGACGTTCCCGGAGAAATTCCGGAGGGGCTCGTCTTTGCGGCAATTCTGCCCCGCGAGGATGTCCGCGATGTTTTGGTGACGTGCGGCAGAGTCAAATTTGAATATTTGCCCAAGGGGGCCAAAATCGGAACCGGCTCCCAGCGGCGCGGCGCGCAGTTGAAATCGTTTATGCCGGATCTGGAGGTTGTTCCTCTGCGCGGCAACATTGACACGCGCCTGAAAAAGATCGAAACGGAAAATCTCACCGGCGTGGTGCTCGCCGCGGCGGGTATGAAGCGACTGGGTTACGGGGAAGCGGTTACCCAGTTTTTGCCGACGGAAATCATGCTGCCGGCGGTGGGCCAGGGCGCTTTAGGACTTCAGGTGAGAAAAAGCGATGCGGAGCTGGCGGGGCTTTGCTCGCGACTCAACCATGCCGTGACCGCGACGGAAGTGACGGCCGAGCGCGCCTATCTGCGGGCGCTGGGCGGCGGCTGTCGTTTGCCGATTGCCGCTTACGGTTTGATGGAAGGCAAACGCCTGACGCTGGAGGGCCTGCTGGCCGCGCCCAATGGAAGGGAAGTGCTGCGCGACAAGGTCTGGGGCGAGCCGGATGAGGCCGAATCCATGGGCCGGAGGCTGGCGGAGATGATCCTGGAAAACGGCGGCCGCCGTCTGCTGGAGTTGATGGGGTAAAATGAAAAAAGCCAAGGTTTATATCATCGGAGCGGGGCCGGGAGACCCGAGCCTCATCACACTCAAGGCAGTGAAGGCCCTGAAGCTTGCCGATGTGGTGGTTTACGACAACTTGGTCAATGAAGAGCTGCTCCAATACACGCCGGGGCACGCGCGCAGAATCTATGCGGGCAAACAGGGGGGAGACCACACGCTGACGCAGGACAAAATCAACGACCTTCTGGTCCGGGAGGCCCTGGACGGTCGCACGGTCGCGCGCCTCAAGGGCGGTGATCCCTTTATCTTCGGTCGCGGCGGCGAGGAAGCGGAAGAACTGGCCGCCCGCGGCATTCCTTTTGAAGTGATTCCCGGCGTAACCTCCGCCATCGCGGCGCCGGCTTATGCGGGCATACCGCTCACGCACCGGGGGCTCACCTCCACGGTGGCGTTTGTTACCGGCCATGAAGATCCGACCAAGGAAAAAAGCGACATCGACTGGCAGGCGCTTGCGGGCATTGGAACGCTGGTGTTTCTGATGGGCGTGAAGAATCTTGGCCAGATTACCGACGCATTGATCTCGCGCGGAAAATCTCCTGAGACACCGGCGGCTTTGATTCGCCGGGGCACGCTGCCTGAGCAGCAAACGCTGACGGGCACGCTGGCGAACATTGAGGAACTGGCCCGCGCCAACAGATTCAAACCGCCCGCTGTTCTGGTGGTCGGGCCCGTGGTGGAATTACGCGACACACTGGGCTGGTTCGACGCCAGGCCGCTTTTTGGCAGGGGCATTGTCATCACGCGGCCCCAGCGGCAGGCCGACGACCTGGCGAAGCTTCTCGCGGCTGAAGGCGCGCGGCCGATCGCGTTTCCAACCATCGCCATCGAACCGCCGTCCGACTGGAGCGAACTCGACGCGGCGCTGGCCGAGCTGGAATCTTACCAGTGGCTCATTTTCACCAGCGCCAACGGCGTGCGCTTCTTTTTCGAGCGCATGCAGCAAAAAAGCGGGGATGTGCGCGATCTCAAGGGCGTCAAAATCTGCTGCATCGGTCCGGCTACAGCCAGACAGTTGGAAGACCGGGGTATCCGGGTCGATCTGGTGCCGCAGGAGTTTATTGCGGAAGGCATTTTGAAGTCCTTTGCCGCCATGGATATTCGGTCTCAGAAAATCCTGATTCCGCGCGCGGCCAAGGCCCGCGATATTCTTCCCCGGACGCTCCAGGAGCAGGGAGCGCGCGTCACGGTGGCAACCGCCTACCGGACGGTGAATTCCGGCAGGAAAAAAGAAGAGCTGGCCCGGCGGCTTGCGGCGGGTGAGGTGGATGTCATCACGTTTACCAGTTCCTCCACCGTGACGAATTTTGTGGACATCATGGGAAAGGATTTTATACTGCCGCCTTCCGTCAGCGTGGCCTGCATCGGTCCGGTAACGGCCGGGACCGCCGCAAAGGCGGGATTCAAAATCGACATCCTGCAGCGCGAATACACGATGGAAGGACTGATTCGGACGCTGGTCGATCACTTTCAGCAACCGAAAGGAAAGGATCACCCATGATCGGCATTTCCAAACTGTATTGCGGGGCGGTGGAGCCTTCCGATGTGTTGCGCTACAACCGGCACTCGGGCCGGCTGCCGTCGCATCTGCTGCAATTTTCGGCGGACAAGAAGCCGGTGGTGGTCTGGAACATGACGCGCCGCTGCAACCTCAAATGCATCCACTGTTATTCCAGCTCGGCGAATGTCGATTATCCCGATGAGATGACCACGGAAGAAGGGAAGGCCATGATCGACGATCTGGCGGCTTTCGGATCACCGGTGATTTTATTTTCCGGCGGCGAACCGCTGATGCGGAAGGATTTGCTCGAACTGGCAAAGTACGCGACGGACAGGGGGCTGCGCGCGGTCATCTCCACCAACGGTACGCTTATTACCAAAGAAATCGCAGCGGAATTCAAAAAAATCGGGCTGTCGTACGTCGGCGTGAGCCTCGACGGTTTGCAGCCGACGCACGACCGGTTCCGGGGCATGAAAGGCGCGTTTGAAAAAGCCATGGAAGGCATCCGCAACTGCCGGGAAGCAGGCATCAAGGTGGGCCTGCGCTTCACCGTCAATCGCCACAACGCGGCCGATGTGCCGGCCATGTTCGACCTGCTCAGAAAAGAAAAAATCGAACGGATGTGCTTTTACCACCTGGTTTATTCCGGCCGCGGTTCGAAGCTCCGCGACGAAGACCTGGCGCATGAGGAGTCCCGCCGTCTGCTGGATCTCATCGCCGACCGGACCAAGGCCATGTTTGACGACGGCCTGGCGCCCGAAATCCTCACGGTGGACAATCATGCCGACGGGCCTTACCTGTATCTGAAGATGAAGGAAAAAGACCCGGCGCGCGCGGCGGAAATCCTGGAGCTCCTGGAAATGAACGAGGGCAATTCCACCGGTGTCGGTATCGGCTGTATCAGCTGGGACGGCGAGGTGTATCCCGATCAGTTCTGGCGCAACCGGCCGCTGGGCAATGTCCGGAAGCGGCCCTTCAGCGAAATCTGGACTGATGAAAAAAATGAATTTCTGATGAAACTGAAAGAAAAAAAGAAACACGTTACCGGCCGCTGCGCGACGTGCGTGTGGCTTTCCGTGTGCGGCGGGAACTTTCGGGCGCGGGCCGAGTCGGCGGGCGACGTCTGGGGACCGGATCCCGCCTGCTATCTGACCGACGAAGAAATATCATCACAAAAGGAGTAGGGTATGCAATTTCCTGAATACCGGGGACGCCGGTTGAGAAAGAACGAAAACTTCCGCAGGCTGGTGCGCGAAACGCGCCTGAGCGTGAACGAGCTGGTTTATCCGCTTTTTGCCGTGCCGGGCAGGGATGTGAAAAAACCCATCGCATCGATGCCGGGGCAATTTCAGATGTCGTTGGAGCACCTTGCGAAGGAAGCGCGCGAGGCGCATGCGCTGGGGATCCCCGCGCTGCTGCTTTTCGGCATTCCGGCCAAAAAAGACGAGCAGGGCACAGGTGCGTTTGCCAAAGACGGCATCGTTCAGCAGGCCGTAAAGCGCATCCGGAACGAAGTGCCGGACATGCTGGTGATCACGGACGTCTGCCTGTGCGAATACACGAGCCACGGCCACTGCGGCATCATCGAAAAAGGCGAGGTGCAAAACGACGCCACGCTGGAAGTGCTGGCGGAAACGGCCCTGTCGCAGGTGAAAGCCGGCGCGGACGTGGTGGCGCCGTCGGCTATGATGGACGGGCAAATTGCGGCCATCCGCGAGATTCTCGATGAAAACGCGCTGGAAAACATTCCGATCATGGCCTATTCCGCCAAATATGCCTCCTCGTTTTACGGACCGTTCCGCGAAGCGGCTGAAAGCGCGCCGCAGTTCGGCGACCGCAAGGCCTATCAGATGGACCCGGCCAATTCCGACGAGGCCATCCGGGAAATCTCGCTCGACGTCAATGAAGGCGCGGACATCATCATGGTGAAGCCGGCTTTGCCGTATCTGGACATCATCTGCCGGGCCAGGCAGGAATTCGATTTGCCGCTCGCCGCCTATAACGTGAGTGGAGAATATTCGATGATCAAGGCCGCGGCGAAGCTGGGCTGGATCGACGAGGAAAAGGCCATGTTGGAGAGCGTTACGGCCATCAAGCGCGCCGGCGCGGATATTCTCATTACCTACTGGGCGAAGGATCTGGCGAAGGCGCTCGCGAAATGAAGAATGGAAAGTGGCAAGTGTCCCCCTCTTCCCGTCTTTCCCACAAGGGGAGGGGAGATCAGGTTAGGATGATCGCGTGGGAAGTGACGCGAAGCTGCAATCTTAACTGCGTGCACTGCCGGGCCGCCTCACATCTCGGGCCTTATCCGGGTGAGCTTTCCACCGGCGAATGTCTCCGTCTGATTGACGACATCGCGCGCTTTGCCAAGCCGGTCGTCATTCTCACCGGCGGCGAGCCGCTATTGAGGCCGGATATCTTTGATCTGGCTGCCTACGGCACGCAAAAAGGCCTGCGTATGGTCATGGCGACCAACGGCACGCTGGTCAATGAAGCCACGGTTCGAAAGATGATCGATTCCGGCATTCAGCGGGTGAGCATCAGCATCGACGGGCCCGACGCGCAAAGCCACGACGCGTTTCGCCAGCAACCTGGTGCGTTTTCCGGTGCGCTTGCCGGCATTGCGGCGATGAAAGCCGCCGGAATGGAATTTCAGATCAACACGACGATCACGACCGCCAATCTGCATCAAGTCAAAGCTATTCACGATCTGGCGCTTCGCATCGGAGCGGCGGCGCACCACATTTTCCTGCTGGTGCCGACCGGCAGGGGAAGGGAGCTGGCCCGGCAGGCAATCACAGCGGCGGATTACGAAGAGACGCTCCACTGGTTTTATCAGGAAAGTCTGACGTGCGAAATCCAGCTCAAAGCAACCTGCGCGCCGCACTATTTCCGGATTATGCACCAGAATAAACCGAAAGGGGAAAGACCCGTAAAGAAAGTTGACGGTCATTTTCATGAATCGACCCGGGGTTGCCTGGGCGGCATTTCCTTTTGCTTTATATCCCATACCGGGCAGGTGCAGCCCTGCGGCTACCTCGAACTTGACTGCGGCAATATCCGGAAGCAAAACCTCGGTGAAATCTGGGAGACCTCCGAAGTGTTCCGCAATCTTCGGGATTATGCAAGCTACAAGGGCAAGTGCGGGCGCTGCGAGTTCATCAAGGTCTGCGGCGGCTGCCGGGCACGGGCCTATGAAGCGACGGGTGATTATCTGGCGGAGGAGCCGTTGTGCTTGTATCAACCGCAGCGATGAATGGAGGCACACGAAAGCGTTCTCCGGATAGTTTCCTTCCCTTTAATTCCCTCCCGCCAGGGGAGGGGAGAAAGAGGCAGTATGGACGCGATTGATAAAAAACTGCTCAATCTTCTGCAAAAGGAATTTCCGCTGGAAGAGCAGCCGTTCCTCGTCGTCGGTGCGCGCTGCGGAATCAGTGAAGAGGAAACGCTGGCCCGCGTTCAGAAGCTGAAGGACCGGGGAATTATCCGCCGGATCGGTGCCGTGTTCGACGGAAAAAAACTCGGACGCGCGAGTACGCTGTGCGCGGCGCGGGTGCCCGAAGACCAAATCCGGTCCTTTGTCCGAATCGTCAACGCCGAAAAAGGCGTGACGCATAATTACCGCCGCGGGCACGAATACAATGTCTGGTTCACGGCGACCGCGGAGAGCGCCGAAGAACTGGAAGCCCTTCTGTCGGACGTGAAGAAAAAGACCGGAGTCACGGACATTCTGGACATGCGCGCGGTCAGGACATTCAAGATCGACGCGTCCTTCGACCTGTAGAGACGGCAAGCGATGACTGAAAAGAACCCAAATCCCCTCCTGGCCGTTGTGGACGGCAGCAATTATTTGTACCGCGCTTTCTACGGCATTCCCGCGCTGTCCAATTCCAGGGGCTTTCCCACCAACGCGATCTACGGCTTCACCACCATGCTGATGAAGCTGCTCAAAGACATCCATCCGGACTATATCGTTGTGACCTTTGATCTCAAGGGGCCAACGACCCGGCATGAGGCGTATGAGGATTACAAGGCAACACGCAAACCCATGCCGGAGGATCTGATCGCACAGGTTCCCTTGATCAAAGATGTGGTTCGCGGATTTTCTATCGCGATTCTGGAGAAGCAGGGAACGGAGGCGGACGACCTGATCGGGACGCTGGTGGCTGAAGCGCGTAAAAAGAAGTGGCGCGCCGTGATGATTTCCGGCGACAAGGATTTGATGCAGCTTATCGGCGACGGGGTGACCCTGGTCGATACGATGAAGGACAAAACCTATGACAGCGCGGCGGTCAGAGAAAAATTCGGCGTGGGTCCGGACAAGGTGGTGGAGATTCTGGGATTGATGGGCGACGCGTCCGACAACATTCCCGGCGTTCCCGGCATCGGACCCAAAACGGCCCGGAAGCTGATTGAAGAATACGGCTCCGTGGAAACGGTTCTGGAAAACGCGGAGAAGCTGCACAACGTCAAGCTGCGCGAAAGCTTCCGCAAATACGCCGATCAGGCCCGGCTCAGCCGCCGGTTGGCGGTGATCTGCACGGACGTGGATTTGGATTTTGATCTGCAGGATGCGGCGCGCAGAGAACCCGACAGGGAAACGCTTTCCCGGCTCTTCAGGGATTTTGAATTTTCATCGCTTTTGCGGCAAATTTCAGCCGGTCCGGCAAAACCGGAGGTTCCCTGCAAAATCGTGTCGGATACGGCGGCCCTCGCGGAGCTGGTCGAAACACTGAGGGGTGCGAGGTCTTTCGCGTGTGAAATGTTCCCGGAGAAAAATCCGCCGCAGACGCTGATAGGAATGGCTATCGGGGCGGGCCGGGAAAGATTTTATATTCCACTGGGGCATGACGGCGCCGGACAGCAGCTCAAGGCGGAAGAGGTCTGGTCCGCGCTCATGCCTTTCTGGGCTAATCCGGAGGTCACCAAATACGCGTACGATTTGAAAACGTCGCTGGTTATGTTGCCGGACTTGCCGGTTGAAACCGCGTTGGATTTGCAGTTGGCCGCTTATCTGCTCAATCCCGCGCGCCACTCTTATACGCTCGACGAAATTGCGTGGGAATACCTGCAGGAGCGCGTCCCCTCCACGGCGGAAGCGGCGGGTGGCAGGGGGAAAACCCCGTCGCTTTCGCTGGCACCTGTGTACCAGGCGGCCTTATCCGCCGGTCAGCGCGTCGCTGCTCTGCTCCCACTGGCGGAAAAACTGCTGGATGGACTGGATCTGGCCGGGGCTTCCTCTCTGTATCGAGATGTGGAGATGCCGCTTCTGTTTACGCTGGCCGGGATGGAAAAAAAGGGCGTTCTGGTGGATGCCGCGCTTTTAAAGCAAATGTCCGCGGAACTGTCGCAATTGCTGGCCCTCTCGGAAGAAAAAATTTACCGTCTGGCCGGAGAAACCTTCAACATCAATTCTCCCAAACAATTACAGACGATTCTTTTTGAAAAGCTGAAGCTTCCGAAGGGCAAAAAGACAAAAGAAGGTTATTCGACGGATGTGGATGTCCTCTCCGACCTGGCCCGTAGCCACGAGCTGCCCGCCGAAATTCTGGCCTACCGGTCTTTAGCTAAGCTCAAATCCACGTATGTGGACGCGCTCCCGGCCCTGATTTCCCCGCAAACCGGCAGGATCCACACGTCTTACAATCAGACCGTGGCGGCGACCGGCCGGCTCTCGAGCAGCAATCCCAATCTGCAGAATATTCCGATCCGGACCGTCGAGGGCAAAAGAATCCGTCAGGCTTTTATCGCGGCGCCGGGTTGCGTTTTGATTTCCGCCGACTACTCGCAGATCGAACTCCGCGTGCTGGCGCACCTGTCCGAAGACGAGGCTCTGCTGGACGCTTTCTCGGCCGATGCCGATATTCACGCGCGGACGGCTTCCGACGTGTTCGGCGTTTTTCCCGAAATGGTCAGCCCCGATATGCGCAGGCAGGCCAAAGTGATCAACTTCGGCATTCTCTACGGCATGAGCGCGTTCGGCCTGGCCCGGGAGCTGGGCGTTTCCCAGAAAACCGCTCAAGTCTATATTGACGGCTATTTTGCCCGTTACAAAAAAGTGCGCGCCTATCTGGACGGTGTTCTGGAAGGGGCAAGGCACAACGGCTTTGTCTGCACGATTCTGAATCGTCGCCGCTATCTGCCCGAGCTGCAAAGCAGGATTCCGTCCGTGCGCCAGTTTGCCGAACGGATGGCCATCAACGCGCCCATCCAGGGGTCTGCCGCGGATTTGATCAAGGTGGCCATGGTGAATATCGACCGTTTGCTGAAGGAAAAAAATCTTGCCGCCCGCCTGATCATGCAGGTGCACGACGAACTGGTCCTGGAGACTCCGGTTCAGGAACAGGAGAAAGTCAGAAAGCTTGTCTGCGGCGAAATGGAAAACGTGATTCGCCTGAAAGTGCCTCTGAAAGTGGAGATCGCTTCGGGGGCGAACTGGGACGAGGCGCATTGAAAAGCGGGCTGAAGATTTCGGAACCGGCGGAAAAAATCGGCGCGGCAGACTTTGCCGACGGTTGCTCCCGGCAAAAAAGGCGGCATTTCCATCCGCAATCATCATTAGGTATGCTTTCGGTAAATATGCTATAGAAACAACAGTTTTTCAGGAATTGGGATAAACGATGGGCTCTCTGGTTCGGGAATCTCTTTCCGGGCCAGGATGATTTTTTTCACATCGGATCCGGCTGCTTTGGCGCCTTCCAGAGCCTGGCTCAGGAGAACATCACTGTTCTCTCCGACACGTGGACTTCCCATGACGCCAAGCACTTTCATATTCCCCTCCTGTCCGTCAGAAATGAAAAACAAACTGGCTTACCGACTCGCGTACCTTTTTCTCCGGTTTTTGTAAACGATAAAATAGTTGAAGAACTCTGCAGGCAAATATGTTAAAAAACGGACACCTAAAAGCAAAGCAGGGCTGCCCATGGCCATATCCTATCATGCATTGATTTATCCTGAAGACCGGCAGAGCAGTAGGGAAGCGCGAGGAAGAGCCGCGTTTGCCGTTATTGCCCATCGCGGGGCGTCGGCCTATTATCCGGAAAATACGATGGCCGCCTTCAGAGCAGCCATCGCGATGAAAGCCGATATGGTGGAGCTGGATGTCCAATTGTCGGCGGACGGGGAAGTGGTGGTCTTTCATGATGAAAACATCTCGCGCTGCACGGACGGCCGGGGAAGGATCGCCGATTACCCGTTTGTCCGCCTGCGAAAACTCGATGCCGGCGGCTGGTTTCACAAAGAATTTGCGGGGGAGCGCATTCCGACGCTTACGGAAGTTCTGGCGCTCTGCAAGGACAGAATCGCCGTCAACATCGAGGTGAAGACGGAGGCGGTGACGGACGAAACCTCCGGCGGGATCGAGGAGAAATGTCTGCAAATCGTCGATCAAATCGGCATGCGGGAGCACGTTGTGTATTCCAGCTTTGATTCCCGCGCCATTTTGCATTTCAAACAGATCGATGCGCGGACGCCTGTGGCTGTGCTCTATGAAAAGAAGCAGCACGGCTTGCGCCTGCCCTCGGAGATTGTTCAATGCCTTGGCGCCGACGCTTTCAACTGTTCGCGGCGCGAGCTCGGCAAAAAGTGGCTTGCCGATTTGAAACTTCACGGCATTCCCGTGCATATCTACACAGTCAATGACGAAAAAAATATGCAGCGGTTGCTGGACCTCGGGATTGACGGCATTTTCACCAACCGGCCGGACGTCCTGAGAAGCGTATGGGAGGATTATTGCCGGAGAAAGCGAGCGGTGAAAGATTAGTGGATGGTGAAGGGACAAAGTCGTGCGGGGCTTTAGCCCCGCTGATAGGACGACTGTCATGGAAAGCCTGTCGAGCCGCGGGTAACAGGCAATGGCTGATAAGATATTGATGGAAGAGAATGACGATCTGAGAGAAAAGATGGCTGCCGCCCCGCGCAGCCCCGGCGTTTATATGATGCAGGACGCGTCGGGGAAGGTGATTTATGTGGGCAAGGCCAATGATCTGAAAAACCGCGTCAGTTCCTATTTGACAGGCAGGGACACGCGGCCGATGGCGCCGTTTCTGATGGCGAGGACAAACGATATTTCGTTCATCACGACCGCCACGGAAAAAGAAGCGCTGATTCTGGAAAACAACCTCATCAAGAAGCATCGTCCGCGCTACAACGTCATTCTGCGGGACGACAAAACCTATTACCATCTGTCGCTGGATCCCTCGGAGACGTTTCCGCGCCTGCGGTTGGTGCGCAAAAGACAAAATGACGCGGCGCTTTATTTCGGTCCGTACCCGTCGGGGCTGGCCGCCAGGGAAACGCTCCGTTTCATTCAGCGCGTCTTCCCCCTGCGCACATGCCGGGACCGGGATTTTCAGCTTAGGGCCAGGCCGTGCCTGGAATATCAAATCGGCCGGTGTCTGGCGCCCTGCAAAAACCGGATTGATGAAGCGGCGTACCGGACGCTGGTGGAAAATGCCGTGTCCTTTCTACGGGGCCGACGCCGTGAACTGATTTCCGATTTGAAAAGACAAATGGAAGAAGCGGCGCAGGATCTGAACTTTGAAGAGGCGGCGCGGCTGCGCGACCGCATCGGCGCGCTCACGCATGCGCTGGAGCAGCAGCATGTAGACGGCGGGTCAGATACAGACCAGGATGTGCTGGGTGTTTTTTCCGATTCCGAAACGCACCGGATTTGCATTCTGTTTGTGCGCGCAGGCAAGCTCACGGGCAGCAAATCCTTTACGCCGGTGAAAACAAAAGCGGACCGGGAAGAAATTCTCTCCTCGGCACTGCGGCAGCATTATGATGGAGCCGGCCTGCCGGAAGAGATACTCCTTCCGTACAGTCTTCCCGATGAAGCCGTTTTGCTCGAATGGCTGGCGGAAAAACAGCAAAAAAGAGCGCGCATTGCCGTGCCGCGGCGGGGCGCGAAAAAAGCGCTGGTCGATCTGGCGTGCGCCAATGCCCGTGAACTTCAGGCGTCCGACTGCAGGAAGGAAGAGCAGAAAGGGGCCGCTTTGCTGTTCCTTAAGGAAAAACTCATGCTTGCCGCTTTGCCGCGCCGGATCGAATGTTTCGACATCTCCAATCTCGGCGGAAAAAATGCCGTGGGGTCAATGGTGGTGTTTCAGGACGGGGAGCCGGACAAATCGGGCTACCGGCGCTTTCGTGTCCGCGGCCCTGATGAGCCGGATGATTACGGGATGATACGGGAGGTGCTGACGCGCCGCTTCCAGGGTCCCGACCCGGTGCCGGACCTGCTGGTGGTTGACGGCGGCAAGGGGCAGCTCAACGTCGCCCTTGCCGTTCTGGGCGACTTGAAGATCAAACTGGACGTCATCGGTCTGGCCAAGGAAGAAAGATCCTTTCTGGCGGCCAAAAGAAGGCTTCAGGGAAAGCCGGCGAAATCCGAGGATCGCGTTTATTTGCCCCGGCGCAAAGACGCAATTTATCTTTCGTCCTCGCCCGCCGCACTGGTCCTTCTGCAGCGGCTGCGGGACGAGGCCCACCGATTCGCGATCAGCTATCATCGCAAGGTCAAAACGAAGAATGATTTGAGATCCGTTCTGGATGCGATTCCCGATATTGGCCCGTCGCGAAGGACGCGGCTGTTGAAGCATTTCGGCTCGGCCCAGCAGGTGCGCAAAGCCTCCGTGGAAGATTTGCAGAAGGTGCCGGGAATCGGCCGGGAACTGGCGAAAAAAATAGTTTCGGCTTTGTCTTAGATGAGAATGGAGGATATCATGAGTGTGATGTTAAAGCGGGTTTATGATCTGCCAGCCAAATCAGACGGCAAGCGAGTTCTTGTAGATCGTCTTTGGCCGCGCGGATTGTCCAAGGCCAGAGCAAAAATCGATTTCTGGCTCAAGGAAGTCGCGCCAACAACAGAACTTCGGCAATGGTTTGGACATGATCCAGAGAAGTGGTCTGGATTCGAAAAACGGTATCGGGCCGAGCTCAAAAGCAATCCCGCGATGACTGAGCTTCGGGCACTCTCTCGCCAAGGGAACATTACACTTGTGTACGCAGCAAGAGCTCAAGCGCAGAACGAAGCTGTTGTGCTAAAGGAAATACTGGATAGCGGGGCCTAACGCCGTACCCGATCGCAGCGCCTGCGCCGCTGTTTCCGGCGAGCTTGTCGATAGGACGGACCGCTCTTTTTGCCGGTTCAATCTTGCAGGTTGAACCGGAATGTTGCAACGTCGAATCAAAATTAAAACGATGAAACGAATGGCCTATGGCTTCCGAGACATGGAATTCTTCAAACTAAAGATTATGGCCGTTCATGAATCTAAGTACGCTTTTATATGAAAATGTCCGCAAGTGGCCGGATATTTTCATCTTTCGTTGTGCCTGAAACGGACATGATGGTTAGTCCGATGAATCCTAAAGATCATCATTAAGGAGTGCGTTGATCGAAAACGTCTCCAGGAACTTGAGAAAATATCAGATCGCAAGGTCTGACAAGATCAATACAGCGGATCGGCAGGCTACGCCCGTCGCCCGCTGATTTCGTCGTTAGCCCATGATGAACATTGACAGATATGACGCATTTCTTACCCGTTCCGGCCTTTTGTTTTTCTTGTCGGAGGGGCGTTCCAGGGGTCGTCGGGCCAGAAATGTTTCGGATAGCGGCCCTTCAGTTCCTTTTTCACCTGCGGGTAGCCGGTGTTCCAGAATCGGCTCAGATCCCGGGTGACCTGAACCGGTCTCCGGGCGGGTGACAGAAGGTGGAGCAGCAATTTTACCCGGCCGCCTGCGATGGCCGGGGTATCGGCCAGACCGAACATCTCCTGGAGTTTGACGGCCAGGACCGGGATTTCGCCCGCAACATAATCAATCGGGATGTTGTGGCCGCTGGGGACGGAGACAGTCACTGGGGCCCGCTCATTGAGAAGACGCCGCTGGCGCCACGTCAGCGTTTCCATAAGCGCTGGCAGGATGTTCAGGGCGGCAAGCCGCTGACCGTTGCGGATGCCGGAAAGCCAAGGCAAAAGCCAGTCCGCGGGCGACGCCAGAAGCGCTTCGCAAGAGAGATCAGGCCAGTTTTCTTCGGGATACGTTTCTTTCACCAGGCGCACGCGGGATTGAAACTGCAAGGCCTCGCGATCGAAGGGAATCCTGACGGTCTTCGACCGGATGGCATCACAAAGTAGCGTCGCGATTTCCTCCCCGGACGGGCTTGCCGGTCTGACGCAAAGCGCGATGGCTCCCAGGCGCTCTTCCTCAACCGCGATGACCTTGTCTTCCTGTGTGTCCCAGCCGACGCGGCGCAGGGTTTCGATTGCGTCTGACAATTCCTTCCGGATGAGCTCCTCCGTGAGTGGTTCGGCCATATGCACTGTGCCTTCCGCCTTTGCGCCCTTGTCCACCACGGCCGCAACAATATAGGGGCTTCCGGCCGGGATGGTTTTTGCGGACAGCCGGACGCCTCTTCCTGAACGCATGACATAACGGCCGCTGTCGTCTGCGCGCCTTTTGGCGATGCGGTCGGGAAAAGCAGCCAGAAGCAAACGAGGAATGATGTCCTTTGTTTCTTCCTTGGAGTTCTCCCGTGTTTTTCCCGTCAGTCGCTTCAGTTGCCTCGATACTCTGTCGACGGCGCGCAGAGCCGGAAGATCGACCCTGGAAGTCAGGCTTTTTTTCTGCCGCCCCTGCTGCAGCACTTGGAGGCGTTCGCTCAAATCAAACCCGTCAGGGGCGTGCGTTGGTGAAGAGCGAGAGTGGCGGATGATGTCCCGTTCAGACAGGAGAGCCGCCAGATCCGCGCCGAGGGCCGGAAAGCCCAGGTCGGTCGCTTTCAGAAGCAGGCGGCCCAGGCGCGGATGAAGCGGCAGGCGCGCCATGGCCCCGCCGGCCGGTGTAATCGAACCTTTTGCATCCAGCGCGCCCAATCTTTTGAGCAGCTCCCGCGCTGCACGCCAGGCAGCGGACGGAGGCGCATCGAGCCAGGAAAGCGCGGCCGGGTCCCCGACGCCCCAGGCGGCCAGATCCAGAACCAGAGACGATAAATCGGAAATGGCGATTTCCGGCGGGGTAAAGGGAATCAGGGATTGGAAGGTATGCTGACTGTAGAGACGATAGCAGACGCCCGGTCCGAATCGCCCTGCGCGTCCCTGGCGCTGCCGGGCCGAGGCCTGTGAAACCGTGACGGTGACCAGACGGTTCATGCCGGTTGCCGGATCGTACTGAAGCCTGCGGGTCAATCCGCCGTCAATCACCACGCGGACGCCTTCAATAGTCAGGCTGGTTTCCGCGATGTTGGTCGCGAGAACGATCTTTCGTCCGGAAGCGGGAAGGATCGCCCGTTCCTGTTCTTCAAAGGGCAAATCACCGTAAAGGGGATGGATCGACAGGTCGCTCAACGCTCTCCCACGGAGTTTTTCTTCGAGGTCATTGCGTACGGCAAGAATTTCGCCGGCTCCCGGCAGAAAGACGAGGATGTCGCCGGATGTCTCCTGTAAAGCCCTCTGAACGGCATCCGTTATGCGCGCCGTAACGGATATATCCGGATGATCCCCGCAGTAGCGCTCTTCCACAGGGAAGGCTTTGCCTCGTGATGAAATGATGGGTGCCCCGTCGAGAAGGGCCGCGACCGGACCGCCGTCGAGTGTGGCGGACATCACAAGAATTTTCAGATCTTCCCGCAGGGCGCGGCGGATATCCAGACAAAGAGCGAGCGCCAGGTCGGTCTGCAGGCTCCGCTCATGGAACTCGTCAAAGATTACCATGGCGACACCCGCAAGATCAGGATTGGCCAGGATGCGCCTTGTGAGAATCCCCTCCGTCATGATTTCAACGCGGGTTCCCTTCGAGACGCGGCTGTCAAACCGGATGGAGTACCCCAACGTTGCGCCGATCTCCTCGCCCAGCGTCCCGGCCATCCACCGGGCTGCACAGACCGCGGCAATCCTCCGGGGTTCCAGCATGAGGATTCGCCCCTTTGCAGGCGGGACCACATCCAGGAGCACCAACGGAACCCGTGTGGTCTTGCCGGCGCCGGGCGGTGCCTGAAGAACCACGGACGAATGCTTCCGGACGGCTTCTTTCAGCTCCGGCAAAATCTCATCAATGGGGCAGGACGTCGAAATACGCCCGTTTTTCAGATCCTTCCGCATGCCGGAAGTATAGGGAGGACGCCGTCTTCTGTCAATACAAACCGGTTTTCCCCGATGGGCAGGACCGGATAATCCGCTCCATGAAGTTTCCTGCGCGTATTCAGCCTCGAAAGGCCCCGTGAGAATTAATGATATGGAATTTTTCTCGCGGATTGCGGAAATAATGTGTGCAAAATTCAGGATTTACTTTTCGTCTGTCCTATGGCTATAGAATCCCCCAAGATTTTTGTTGTAAGAGAGTTGCTGCAGATGAGCCTGACAACCATATTGCTTCTGGCGCTCGGCCTGGGTGTGGATGCGTTTTCCGTGGCGATCGGCATCGGCGCGGCCCATCATAAAAAGTCCTGGGCGCCGGTTTTGCGTCTTTCCTTTGCGTTCGGCATTTTTCAGTTTGTGATGCCGTTGATCGGCTGGCTGGCCGGTTCGACGGTCGTCGAACTGATCCAGTCCTTCGACCACTGGATTGCTTTCGCGCTTTTGGCGGTTGTTGGCGGAAAAATGATCTGGGAAGGATTTGAGGCGGAAAACGATGAGGAAAAAGGGGATCAGACGCGCGGCTGGCCGCTGTTTTTGTTATCGATTGCCACCAGCATCGATGCGCTGGCGGTGGGATTCAGTTTTTCTCTTCTGAAGACGCCCATTCTTTTTCCGGCGGCGATGATCGGCGTGGTTTGCTTCATGATGACAGCGGTCGGGATGGTATTCGGGAAAACGCTGGCAAAAATCTTCGGCAAAAAAGTGGAAATCGCGGGAGGACTGGTCCTGATCGGCATCGGTGTGAAGATATTGATTGAACACATGGGATAAAGGCCGAAGGCTGAAGACTGAAGGAAAAGACGAGGTTTTTTATGTATTATCAAATCATGAAGGCAGGAAGCGACGAAATTGGATGGGTGTGGGGGAAGACAGGGAAGCGGATCCGGCTGGAACGAATTTATCTTCCGGGCAGGGAAAAGATGGTTCGGAGAATCCTGCGGGATTTTCCCGCTGTCGGGAAAAAGCCTCGCAAAATATCCGGCGGTCTGGATCGTCTGATCGTTGATTTGTGCCTTGGGAAAGAACGGCGCGTGGATTTATCGCTGCTGAATTTATCCGGGCTGACGGAATTTTCAACGCAGGTGTTGAAGGAAACGCTCGGCATCCCTCACGGGAAAGTGTGCACATATTGGGGTCTGGCGGCCAGGGCCGGATTTCCGCGCGCGGCCCGGGCGGTGGGTTCAGTGATGGCGAAGAATCCTTTTCCGCTTGTCATTCCCTGTCATCGCGTGGTCCGGGCCGACGGAACGCCGGGCCGGTTTGGCGGCGGCGCCGATATGAAGAAGCGCTTGTTGAGCCGGGAAGGAATCCTGTTCGACGCGGCTGGAAGAGTGCCTCCGGCATACCGGGAAGCGGCGGGATCGCCGCGGCGGGTATCTGGACGCTTCTGAACAATTAATCTCACAAGACATCTATCGGAGGGGACACCCATGGGAGCGGGAACCATTCATCCTTCCGGGAAATCAATGAAAATAAGAATTCTGTTTTTCTGCCTGTGCGCCGGCGCTTTTTTATTCGCTGCGTCCGATCTTCAGGCCGGCCAGGACGTTTTGGACGGACGTCCCCGGATTGGCCTCGTGCTGAGCGGCGGCGGCGCGCGGGGACTGGCGCACGTGGGCGTGATTCAGGTTCTGGAAGAAATGAAAATTCCAATTTACTGCATCGCGGGAACCAGCATGGGGGCAATTGTCGGCGGCGTTTACGCTTCAGGACTGTCGCCCGCCGAACTGGGAAAATTCATTACCAGCATGCAGTGGAATGAAGCCTTCAAAGATAAGCCGGACGCGAGCGAAATGACCTTCCGCCGGAAAAGAGACGCCGCTGACTTTCTGATCGACCTCGATCTGGGTTTCAAAGACGGAGAATTTACCATGGCCAGAGGAGTGCTTCAGGGGCAGAATCTGAACCTGATTCTGAAATCCATACTGATTCACACGGAAGGCATTGACGATTTTAACCGGCTGAATATTCCGTTTCGGGCCGTGGCCGCGGATATCGAAACCGGCGACGCCGTCATTCTGGAAAAAGGGGAGCTGGTGAAGGCGCTTCGCGCCAGCATGTCCATTCCCGCGCTGTTCGCCCCGGTGGAAATGGACGGCAGGCTTCTGGTGGACGGCGGCATTGCCAACAATCTGCCGATCGATATCGTACGGCGGATGGGCGCGGACGTCGTGATTGTCGTGGACATCAGCACAGAACTGAGCAGCCGTGATCAGTTGGCCACCTCTGTGGCAATCACCTCTCAGCTCACCTCCATCATGGTGCAGCGCAACACCCAAGCGCAGATTCGCACCATGCGGGAAGGGGACATTCTGATTCGTCCGGAGATGGGCGCAATCGGCAGCAGTGATTTCTCCAAGGCGGAAGAGGCCGTTGCCGCCGGACGGAAGAAGACCGCGGAGATGAAACCCGATCTCGAGCATCTGGTCGTGCGGGAAGAGGAATTTCTCGCCTATCTGCGGGCGCAGCGGAAGAAAGACCAGCCGATGCCGGTGATCGACGTCGTGGAGGTGGACAACAAGTCGTCGTTACCCGACGCGCTGATTGCCGCGCATGTGGACATTCAACCGGGTGAACCCCTGAACATGCCCGACTTGAAAAAAAATATCGACCGGGTGTACGGCATCGACACCTTTGAACGCGTGGACTTCCACATTCGGAAAAAAGACCAGTCCACGGCGATCGTCATCGAACCTTTCGATAAAGTATGGGGGCCGAATTATTTCCGGTTCGGACTGGGGTTGGAGGATAACTTCAAGGGATCCGGCAGTTACGCTCTGACCGCGCAGTTTACCAAAGCGGCTCTGAACCGTCTGGCCGGAGAATGGCGAACCGAGGTGAGAATCGGCGAGAACCCGCGCATCTATACCGAACTTTATCAGCCGCTGGACTATTCCTTTAATTATTTTGCCGCCGCCAATGCCGCCTACCTCATGCGCAACATCAACACCTACAACGATAAGGGCGAAATCCTGACGCAGTACCGTGTTCAGTCCACTCAATTCGGCCTGGGCGCGGGCCGGCAATTCGGCAACTGGGGCGAAGTGCGCGTGGGCCTTCACCGGGAGCACGGCAACGTGAAGATTGCCATCGGCGACCCCAGTATGCCGGAAAACACCTATAACCGCGGCAGCGTTCAGGCTTCCGTCGCTTACAGCAGGCTGGACAATTATATTTTTCCGCTCAGGGGAACGAACGCCAATCTGCTGTGGAGTTACAACCTGAAGGCGCTGGGCTCGGACATTGATGAGCAGGCCCTGGGGTTTAGCTGGATGACCGCCTTCACCTGGGGAAAGTACACCTTTATTCCCGCGCTCGATGTTAAAACCATGCTGGATGACGACAGCATGGATGTTCAGGACACATTTCCGCTGGGCGGCTTCCTGAATCTGTCCGGCTTTTCCACCAATGAAATCTACGGACGCCATACCGGCTTGGCCCGCCTGGTGGCCTACCGGGAAATCGGCTCTGCCGGAATGGGCGCGCTGAAGATGCCCCTGTACATCGGCTTGTCGGCGGAAGCGGGCAATGTCTGGAACAAACGGTCGGAAATCAATTTCGAATCCCTGATTCTGGCCGGGAGCATTTTTTTGGGAATCAAAACGTATATCGGGCCGGTTTACCTGGCTTATGGCCAGGCCCAGCGGGGCCATTCGTCCATTTATCTCAACGTGGGCCAGCAGTTTTAAACCGGCGTGAAACTGGTTCGCCCTGCCGCAGCGCCGATCCCTGACGAATCAAATAAGTTTATGACGCGCGTCACGGGCTTTTTTTCATAACTTTCCCTCTTAAACTCAGAACGATTTCGGTCAGGGGGGTTTTTTTGTTTGCCGCTTCCATGCCTTTCCGGACGATCATGGGCATGCCCGAACAGCAGGGGACTTCCATGACGGCCACCGTGACGCTTTTGATGTCCGCCGTCCGAAAAATGTCGGCAAACTTTTGAACGTATTCCTGCACGTCGTCGAATTTCGGACAGCCCATCATCACCACCCTGCCTTTCAATAAATCCCGGTGCAGCGAGGGGAAGGCGACCGCCGTGCAGTCCGCGAGGACCAGCAGGTCAGCGCCTTTCAGAAAGGGGGCGCCCGCCGGGATCAGTTTAATCTGAATCGGCCAGTGGGTGAGGGCTGATTCATCCTCAACACTCTGCAACGATTTCGGTTTGTTGGCCGCTTCACAGGTGATGGGTTTTTCAAAAATCTGGATGTGCGCAGAGGGACATCCGCACGGCATCGTTTCCTGTTCTTTTTTTGACAGATGTTTTTTGACGGCTTCTTCGTCAAACGGAGGAGCTTCACGCTCAACGATTTTCAGCGCGCCCGTCGGACATTCTCCAATGCAGGCGCCCAGACCGTCGCAAAACGTCTCGGAGACAACTTTGGCTTTTCCGTCGATGATCTGCAGGGCGCCCTCATCGCAGCCGGTCACGCATTGGCCGCACCCGTCGCACAGCTCCTCGTCAATTTCAATGATTTTCCGCAATATTTTTTTCATAACTTTCCTCTCTTAATTCCCTTTCACCATTGCTTCAACATCCGTCTTCGGATCCGCGATCGGTCTGATGTTGAAATTCTCCACCAGAACCTTGAGCACGTTCGGCGAGGCAAAAGCAGGCAGCGTCGGACCGAGGCGGATGCCCTTCACTCCCAGGTGCAGCAGGGCCAGCAGCACGGCCACGGCCTTTTGTTCATACCAGGCAACATCGAAGGAAATCGGCAGTTCGTTGATGTTGTTCAGGCCGAAAACCTCCTTGAGCTTCAACGCGATCACCGCCAGCGAATAGCAGTCGTTGCACTGCCCGGCATCCAGCACCCTGGGAATCCCGTCGATGTCGCCCAGCTTAAGCTTGTTGTAGCGGTACTTGGCGCAGCCGGCGGTGAGGATGATCGTATCCGCGGGGAGTTCCCGGGCCACATCGGTGTAATAGCCGCGGGATTTATGCCGACCATCGCATCCTGCCATGACGATAAAGCGCTTGATGGCGCCGGATTTTACCGCAGCCACAACCTGGTCGGCATAGATGGCCATGCCGTTCAAAAGATAAATCAGCAGGTCCTGCAGATTGGATGTTTCTTCGGTTTTGCCGCAGACCCCTCTGACGGCGCAGCCTTCGTTCCTGACGGTTTCCTGGCACTGATAACAAAACATGGGATATCTCCTGTGAAGATTCGTGATGATTTGCCGTAAAGATACTGAAAATCGTTCCGGACATCCTTGATTTATGTTAAGTAAAGAAAAAATGTATTACCGGGAGGCGCAACGGATGAACAAAATTCGCGATATTCTGATCCAAAGCCAGCTTTTCGGAGGACTTCCGGATGAGCATCTTGTGGAAATCGAAAAAATAGCGGTTTCCCGGCACTACGCCAAAGGGCAGGTCGTTTTCCATGACGGTGATGAAGGCATCGGCTTTTATCTGGTGGTCGCGGGGGTCGTCAATGTTTACAAGCTTTCCCCCGACGGAAAGGAGCAGATCCTTCACATCGTCCGGGAGGGTGACACCATCGGCGCGGTTCCGGTTTTTTCAGGGAAGTCTTTTCCCGCCAATGCCCGCGCGGTGACTCCTTGCCGTCTTCTGTTTTTCAACAGAGAGGAGTTTATTCGTTTGATTACGCATCAGCCGTCCCTCACGATGAATATCCTGGCCTTGCTGGCCGCGCGCCTGCGGGAGTTTACCGTCCAAGTGGAAAATCTGTCGCTCAAGGAAATCCCCGGCCGTCTGGCGTCCTGTCTTCTGGAGCTCGCGCGGGAGCAGGGAAACCGGGATCGGGTCGAACTCAACATTTCTAAGCTGCAGCTGGCCGGCCTGCTGGGCACCGGACCGGAATCGCTTTCCCGGGCTCTGGGCGGCATGAAAGGCAGGAAGCTGATCGAGGAAAAAGGATCCACGATCTGGCTGGTGAACCGGACGCTTCTGGAAGAGCTTGCCGAAAAAGGAAAAAACGCACGGTAAAATGCCCCGCCTTCCGGCGGATGTGCCCCGGGGGAAGTTTTTTTGCGCTTTTTTCCGATGCCGGCTTTGGAATGTCATCTGAACGGGGCGTTCTATCGGAGCAGTCGGCCGGCGGTTTCCGGATGCGCGCCCGGAGTTCCGACGATATCTTTGCAAAAGAAACGGGAATCAAAACGCTCAGGGTTCTCTTGGGTAGAAGCCCATGGTCAGCTCATAGACGCCCGAAGAAAGCCGCTTTTCCATCTGAAAATTCATTCGTTCGAAAAGGCGGAGCATAGCTTTGTTTTCCGCCAGCACCGTGGCGGAAAAGCCCAGAAGTCCATCCCTCTTTGCGATTTCGGTGAGGTAGTCGAGCAACACAATGCCGATACCGCGGTTCTGCCAGGCGTCGCCCACCAGGAAGGAGGCGGCGGCCGTGTGGGTATCCGTGTCGATGATATACTGGCCCATGCCCAAGATTTCCTCCATGCCCTGCCGCTCCTGGATGGCGAGCATCAGCATTTCTTTCGAGTAATCGATGATTACGTATTTTTGAAGGACGTTATGGGGCATGTGAACCATGTTGGTGAAAAAGCGCGTATAGATGCTTTTGTCCGACAGCGAGTAGAGAAAGGCCTTGATGATTCCCTCGTCGCTGATTTTGACGGGGCGGAGGAAAAGCGCCAGACCGGTCCGCGTGGAGCGGTAGGTTTCCAGATGCTCCGGGTACACGCCTGTTGTTCCGGGGATGAACGCCTGATCGCGGTAGATGAGTCCCCGTTCGCGCGCCTGCTCCACGAGCCAGGGGCGGAAATTCGGGTGCGCGATGGAAATGAGGGCCATGGCGCGTTCCCGGATGTTCTTCCCGTGCAGATAGGCCGTTCCGTATTCCGTGACCACATAGTGCACGTCCCCGCGGGTGAGCGTGGCCGACGCGCCGGCGGAAAGGCAGGGGACGATGCGGGAGTGTGCCATGTCGACCGAGGTGGAACGCATGGCCAGAATGGACTTGCCGCCCGGCGCAAGCGCCGAACCCCGCATGAAGTCCGCCTGTCCGCCCACGCCGCTGTAAAAGATTGAGCCGATCGATTCCGCGGTGGCCTGTCCCGTGAGATCGATTTCCAGCGCGGAGTTGATGGCGGTCATGTTGGTCTGCCGGCCGATGACAAAGAGACTGTTGGTATAGTCGATCGGCCTGAACTCAAACGCCGGATTGTCATTCAGGAATTTGTACGTGTTGCGGCTCCCCATGCAGAACGACGCGACGGTCTTTTTGCGGTCGAGGGATTTTTTCGCGTTGGTCACGACGCCTTTTTTCATGAGGTCAATGATGCCGTCGGTGAGCAGCTCCGTGTGCACGCCCAGATCCCGCTTGCCCGAAAGATGGGCCAGAATGGCGTTAGGCATGGTTCCGTATCCCACCTGAATGGTGTCGCCGTCCTGCACGATGCGCGACACATAGGTCCCGATCTTTTCGGTCACTTCGCCGGGAGGCTCGGGCGTATATTCCAGGATGGGTTCGTCGTGGGGGAGGATGAAATCCACGTCGCGGATATCCACCATGGCATCGCCGCGAACGCGCGGCATGTGCCGGTTGACCTGCGCAATGACCAGCCGGGCCTGCTCCACGGCGGCTTTGACGATGTCCACGCTCACGCCCAGGCTCATCAGGCCTTCTTCGTCCGGCTCTGAGAGCTGCACCAGCGCGACGTCGATGGTGATGATTCCGCGGCGAAAGAGGGACGGAATTTCCGAAAGGAAGGTCGGCGTGTAGTCGGCCAACCCTTCATTGACCATCTGTCGGGAGCTGTCGCTGATGAAGAACGAATTGTGGCGAAAGTTAATCTTGAACTTTTTGTTGGCGTAAGGCGCCACGCCAAGGGTCCAGATGTGAATGATCTGCGTCCCGTAAATGGTGTGGGGCGTGTTTTCTACGTAGCGGATGAGCGATTCGAGCAGGTTCTGCGGTTCGCCGCAGGCCGTACCGACAAAGATGGAATTGCCGCGGCGGATGCATCCGAAAAGGTCTTTTTCGGGGACGAATTTTTCCGGATAGCGTTTTTTGAATTTTTCAAGATGGTCTTCCCGCCCTGCAAGCATGGCCGTTCCTCCGTTGCTCTCCCGTCTCCAGACAATGCAAAACCGGCCGGTGGTGCGTTTGGCCATTCGTCTCGCGCCCGGGATCGGCTTTTGCCGCTTTGCCCAAAACACGATGAAACCACAGGAGAGCTTTCTTTTGCCGGTGAACTATAGAAAGTCCCGTTTTGTATGTCAAGAAGAACTTGACTTGGCCCGGCGTTTGAGAGAAACGACCAATCAGTTGATAAAACTTCTAAACCAGGTCCAGAAATAACAAACGTCCTTTGACGTTCCGGAGATTATTCCAACAGGATTCCCGGCTTCATTGTATGGCCGCGCAGAAAGTCGGAAACCGGCATTCTTTTCTTTCCGGCCAGCTGAACCTCTTTCAAGACCACATAGCCGCCGGAGGCCGCCACGGACAATCCTTCGGAAGTGGCCGCGGCGACGGAACCGGGCGGTTCCAGCGGCGACCCCGGCCGGGCAGCGGCGGTAAAAATTTTCAGGTTCCGCCCCTCCAGGAGCGTATAGGCTGCGGGCGACGGATTCAGGCCGCGGATCAGATTGACAATGTCGTCGGCGGCATTGCGCCATTGAATCCTGCCGGTTTCCCGGTTCAGGCGGGGTGCGAAGGTTGCGCGGGAGGGATCCTGTTTGTGTCTTTGGACAGAACCGGAGACGACCCCGGCGATGGTTTGGATCAGCAGGGCAGCGCCCTGAAGAGCGAGCCGGTCATGCAGTTCACCGTAAGTCTCCGATGCTCCGATAGGTGTTTGCTCCTGTGTCAGAATATCGCCGGAATCCATTCCTTCATTCATCAGCATAATGGTTACACCGGTTTGTTTTTCGCCCCGGATGATGCTCCAGTTGATCGGCGCGGCTCCCCGGTAGGCGGGCAGAAGGGAAGGGTGAATGTTCAGGCACCCCAGCGGCGGGAAGTCAAGAACGGCTTTGGGCAGAATTTGCCCGAAAGCCGCCACAACCACCAGGTCGGGACGGACTGTGCCCAGAACTTCCAGAAAAGACGGGTCCTTCACTCTTTCCGGCTGCAGAACCGTGAGGCCGAATTTCTGCGCCATTTGCTTCACGGGCGGGGCGGTTTCCTTTTTCTCCCTTCCCGCGGGGCGGTCCGGTTGGGTGACGACCGCAACGATCGGGTAGCCGCTGCCGTGGAGCATTTCCAGCGCCGGCAGGGCAAAAGCCGGAGTGCCCATGAAGAGGATGCGTGGTTTCGTGGCCATGTCGGGTCCTTGTTGTTTTCGTGATCCTATATGGAATTGTGAGGTTTGTGTCAAGAATTACCGGTGGCCGGAGGTTTTATGGTATTTTCCTGTTGTCAATTTTAATTTCATGCTTTATATTGAATTTAACGGAACGATTTTCATGACCGGTGGATCTTTCACGAAAGGAGATAAAGCATGAAGACATACGCAATTAAGTATGTGGAGTTGGCCGAGCAGCATGCGGGAAGAATGGCCAAAAGATGGGCAATGGACGTCCAAAACAATGCCCGGACAAAAAGATACAAAAATCTGGACGAAGAAAGCATCATTAACCAGGGGGTCAAGTTTTACCACAATTTCAGTAAAATGTTTGCCGAGGATAAAATCGGCGAAGCAACCCTGAAATATTTTCGTACGTACGCCCAGGAAAGTTTTGCCATGCAGATTCCCATGGATGAGGCGGTCTATGCATTGATTCTTTTAAGAAGACATACCTGGCTTTATGCGGAGTTCCAGACTATTTTCAGCTCCGGCATCGATCAGCGGCAGGCCCTGGATACCCTGAGCCGCACGATCCTGCTTTTTGACTACGCGATTTATGAAGTGACCAAGGAATATCAGTCATTGATGAAAAAGGGAAAAGGCAAAAAATAACACGCTCCCTTACACGCAAAGGATGCAAGAGAGGAGAAAGGATTATGGTAGAATATATCAAGCTGCTGGATGTGTTGGAAGCCAATATTGATGAAATCGCAGCGCACTGGGCCGCCGCTGTCAAGAAAAATAAGAGAACCGTTCATTACAGGGACATTCCCGATGAGAAGCTGCAACTGCAGGCCGTTAAATTCTACAGCCAGCTGCGGAATATGATCGTTGCCACCAACCGTCTGGACAAGGCGCAGGAATTCTTTATGCACTACGCGAGAACCTGCTACGAAATGGGCGTTCCGCTGCATGAATCCATCTATGCCCTGAACATGATGCGCCGCCATATGTGGCTCTACGCGGAATTTCAAGCGATTTTTATCAATGCGATCGAGCATAATCAGGCTATCGACTCCGTTATGCGGATTATGCTGCTCATCGATTACGCGGTGTATGAAATCACACAGTACTATCAGGATCGCATCCGGCTGGAGACCAAACAGCAGTGTTAGCGTCTTGCGGGGCAGACTGATTGGAACAGACTTAACCGACGGCAGCGGATATTTCGCTGCCGTTTTTGTGTGTTTCCTTCACATAAAATTTTCCGGGTCCACATCCACCGTGATTTTTACCGTGCTCGTGGCGTGCTTCTTCAGAAGCCGGGCGGCCATGGAATGCATCCGCCGGTTGTCCCTTCCCTTGATCATCATCTGCTGGCGGTGCTCTCCCCGGATTTTCGCCAGCGGCGATTGGGCCGGGCCGACGATCTCCACGATGGTTTCAAGCCCGGCGCAAAGCGCCCGGGCGTCGCGTCCCAGCTCCCCCGCCGTCTCGTCAAGGGCGGCTTGCTTTGCCGAGGACAGGCGGAGATTGATGATTTGTCCAAAGGGCGGATACTTCAGTGCTTTCCGAAACTCGATTTCCTCTTTGTAAAAAGATAAATAGTTGTGGCCGCGCGCGTGACGCAGCGCGTAATGTGCGGGGTTGAAAGTCTGGATGATGACGCGCCCCGCCGTTTCGCCTCTTCCGCCGCGCCCCGCCACCTGCGTCAGCATCTGAAACGTTTTTTCCGCGGCGCGGAAGTCCGGCATATTCAGCGACGTATCAGCGGAGATGACTCCCACCAGGGTGATGGACGGAAAATCGTGCCCCTTGGCAACCATCTGCGTTCCCACCAGGATGTCGATCTCGCCGCGTTCCAGCGCGGCCAGAATCTTTTCCTGCGACCCGCGGCGCGCCGTGGTGTCGGAATCCATGCGGCAGATGCGCGCCTGTGGAAACAGACTCTGCAGTTCGGCTTCCAGTTTCTGCGTGCCCGCGCCGTAGTTGAGGATCCGGTCGCCGCCGCACCGGGGGCAGAGCGGGACGGCCCTGCTGCTGTAGTCGCAGTAGTGGCATTTCACGACATTTTCCGCCGGATGACTTTTCAGGGATACCGCGCAGTTGGGGCAGGAAAAGGTGTAGCCGCAGTCGGCGCAGACGAGAAACGTATCGAATCCTCGCTTATTGAGAAAAAGAAGCGCCTGTTCCCCGCGGTCCAGGGTGCTGTGCAGCGCCGCGACCAGCGCATCCGAAAGGATCGGCGATTTGCCGCCGGTTTCCTTTTGCGTTTTCATGTCCACGACGTCGATGCGCGGCAGCGGCTGACGGTTGACCCTTTGAGTCAATTCCAGGCGCGCATATTTCCCCATGCGGGCGTTATAGAAAGTGCGCACGCCCGGTGTCGCCGAACCGAGCACACAGACGGCGTTTGCTGCCCGGGCCTTGACAACAGCCAGGTCGCGGGCATTGTAGCAGAGCCGTTCATCCTGCTTGTACGAGGGGTCGTGCTCTTCATCCACGATAATGATTTTCAGGTTCGGCAGCGGGGCAAACAGCGCCGAGCGGGCGCCGATGACCAGTTGGATCCGGCCCCGCCTGATCTGGCGCCACTGGTCGTAACGGACGCTTTCGGCGATGCCGCTGTGCATCACGGCTATTTTGTCCGGATCGAACCGCCCGGCAATCCGTGAGATCAACTGTGGCGTGAGGGAAATTTCCGGGACCAGATAAATGGCGGCGCCCCCCGCCTTCAGCGCCTGGTCGATGGCGCGCAGGTACACTTCCGTTTTACCGCTGCCGGTCACGCCGTGCAGCAGAACGGGCTGAAACGCCGCGTTTTCGATAAATTGTTGAAGGGTATCCAGGGCCTTTTTTTGTTCCTCATTGAGCGTCATATCCGGAGGGGGGGCGGTAAGGGCGGATTCCACCGGGGCTTTCCTGATAAATTCCTCATTGCTGACGCAGAGGGTGCCCTTTTCCAAAAGCTTTTTGATGACGGCGGCGCTTGTCGCGGTTTTCTCCATCAGCGCGCGGAGCTCCGTCGGCCCTTCTTTTTTGAGGAAATCGGCGACGATCTGTTGCCGGGGCGTCAGCTTCAGCGGGTCGGCAGCCTGATTCCTCAGCCGGATGATTTTTTGCATCCTGATGCCCAGCTGCTTTTTTTCCTTTTCCACTACGTGAACCAGGCCGGCCACCTGGAGGCTGCGGGCGACCGAAGCCGCGTTTTTCAGATTGGATTTGCGGATCAGATCGCGGAGGGCCAGACCGCCGGGATGTGAACACAGGATGTCCAGAAGCTTTTTTTGCGCGGCAGTCGGCCTCGCGTCGGAGGCGGCAGGCGCGGGCACCAGCCGGCGTAGCTCTATTCTTTCCGATCCCGCGGGAATCAGCTCGGCCAGCGTTTTCCCCAGCGGATAGATGAAATAACCGGAAATCCACCGGTAGAATTTCAGGTCCTCCGCGTCGAACAGCGCCTCTTCATCGAGGACGGCAAGGATCTGCCTGGCGTTTTTGACTTTGCAGTCGGATAATATTTCAATCACAAACCCGGTTCGTTTCCTGAAGCCGAACGGCACAAAAACGCGTTTACCGATCTCGACGGCACTCTGAAGATGGGCCGGAACTTCATAGGTGAAAAGTTTATCGGCCGGAATGTTGACGGCGACGCTTACGAACATGGACCTTGTTACCACTTTTGAAGGAAAAAGAAAATATCGGATGGATAAACCGGCCATAAAAAAGCCCCGGTTCGCGGGGCTTTTTGAATTCCGGTCGTTATTCGCCTTTGAGCTTTTCCATTTTTTCCTGCTTGGTTTTGCAGTCGATACACTCGGTCGTGACGGGCCTGGCCATCAGTCTCTTCTCGGATATCGGGCCGCCGCAGGACTCACAGACGCCGTAAATGCCGTCGTCAATTCTTTTGATGGCCTCCTGCATTTTAACGATGAGTTTGCGCTCGCGGTCGCGGATGCGCAGCTCAAAGTTGCGGTCGGATTCCAGAGAGGCGCGGTCGCTGGGATCCGGGAAATTTTCCTTGCCGCTGGTCATTTCCGAAACGGTTTTACCCGCCTCGTTGAGCAATTCATTGATTTTTTGAGTCAGCAGTTTGCGAAAGGCTTCGAGCTTTTCCGGCTTTAAAGTCGTTTGTTTTTCCAATGCCGCCACTCCTTTACCTGTAATGTTTGAACGACTCTTTTACCTAATGGTAATAGGTTTGTAAAGCAAAATAATCATACATAAAAACCCCGAAAAAAGCCGCCATCCGGCATATCTGTCCGTCCGTTTCACCTTTGTTTTCCCGGTCCATAGGCCGCTAATATCTTCTCCACGATGCCGGTCGTGGACCTGCCTGCGAATTCCGGGATGATCTCGACGCGTCCGCCCCACTGCCGGACTTCTTCGCGGCCGACGATTTGCTCTTCTGTCCAGTCGCCGCCTTTGATCAAAACATCGGGTTTCAGCAGGCCAATCAGCTCCAGTGGGGTCGCTTCTGGGAAAATTGTTATAAAATCGATGCATTCCAAAGCGGCAAGGACTTCGGCTCTCTCCTTTTCGGGGACCAGCGGCCTTTTGGGCCCCTTGATGGCCTGCACGGAAGAATCGCTGTTGAGCGCCACAACCAGAACATCAGCCGTTTTTCCGGCTTCCTTCAGATAACGGACGTGCCCCGCGTGAAGAATATCAAAGCAGCCGTTGGTAAAGGCGATTTTTTTCCCCCCCTGGCGCAGTAGGTCCAACTTTTCTTTTAAGACCGTTTTGTCCAGAACCTTGTCCATGATGACTCCTTTCCCAGCCAGGCGCAAAACCATTTCTATAAGGTTTTTTCCCTTCAGGGCGCCGGTTGCCGCGGTTGCGACAATAAATATTTCAAGTGGTTGCCGTGATCAGGGAAGCTCCTTCCGGATCGATTGCCCCTCGTTTTACCGCGGGCAGCCCGCCAGAGATTAAAGGACTCTGGCCACCGTCACCGCCGCGACCCGTTTCGCTCCCGCTTCAACCAGCATTTTGGCGCATTCGGTGATGGTGGCGCCTGTAGTGTAAACATCATCCACCAGCAGGAAACTCCCGCCGCGGATCCTGTCCGGACCTTTTGCGGTAAAAGCGCCGACAATGTTTTTATCCCGCTGGCTTTTGTTCAATCCTGTCTGCGTTAAAGTAAATCTTCGCCTTTTTAGCAAGGAAAAATCGACGGCGACGCCGTGTTTTTTACCCAGAGCATTCGCCAGAACCAGCGATTGGTTAAACCGTCTTTCCCGCAGCCGTTTGATATGCAAAGGCACGGGAATCATCGCGTCAAAAGCGCTGAAATCGATTCCGGCAAAATCAAAATCGGCCAGCAGGCCTGCCAGCGCCGCGCCTGCCGTCAAATCCCGCCCGTATTTAAACCGGTGGATCACATCGAGGATGATTCCCTCATAAGCGACAGCGGCGCGGGCGAAATCAAACCAGTGCGGATGTTCCATGCATGAACCGCACAGATGGTTTCCGGCGGCTGAGTCGGGAAACGTGATCCCGCAGGCAGGGCAGAGGCTTCCGTCAAGAAAGGTGATCCGGCAAAAGCAATCGGCACAGAAGAACTCCGGGCGGCCGGTGGGAAGAACGCAAGAGCAGGCGAGGCAGATTCGCGGGAAAAAAGCGTCGGAAATTTGTGATAGAAACTCACGAAAAATCAAGCCATATCCTTATTTAATCTCTTGATTTCCGTTGTGGCCTCATCGATCTCCATTCGCGGCGCGTCCCACAGGTTTTCCAGATCATAGAAAGACCTGGTGGCTTCCTGAAAGATGGAGATCACCACATCGTCATAATCCAGCAGGATCCATTCGGCATTCGTCTCACCTTCCACGCCCAGCGGACGGATGCCCTCTTTCTTCAGGTATTCCTGAACCGTATCGGCGACGGCTTTCACCTGCCGGTCGGTAGCGCCCGAGCAGATGAGCAGGTAGTTCGTAAAGGAAGAAATCTTCCGGACATTCAGGGCGACAATGTTTTTCGCTTTTTTCTGTAAAACCGCGTTGATGCACATCAGCAGCCGCCGGGACGATTCATTTTTTTTGACGGGCAAACGATCCTCCTTGTCACATGTTGCAGAAAACAGCCGCGGCCGTTTTCTGCATGCGAAGGCACTATGTCACAAATGCGAAAAGTTGACAATACAGCTTTTTAATATCGTGCGGGACTCGCGTGACCGCAGGTTATCAGTCCCGCCAAACCATGCAAAACGGCAATCGCGCGCCTGAAGCTACGCACTACAACAATTTCATTCGGGTTGTGAAAAAAAAATGACTATGGTAAATCAATGACCCCTGTCGATCATGGAAAGGAATCGTAAATGCTTCAGATCATCCGGAAGGTTCATGTCCATATGCCTTACCCTCTTCTGCCTCAGTATCTGCCGATGGTTCTGGAAAAGAAACTCAATCTGGAGATTTATTTCAGCCATGTTGCGCTGCAGTCACTGGATAAAAATCAGTGCGCCGAAAACGCCCGGACGCTTACGGATGCCGGGTTAAAAGTCACGTTTCACGCGCCCTTTATGGATTTGCGGCCGGGCGCGCTGGACGACGGGATCCGCCGGGCCAGTCTGGACCGAATCCGGCAGGTGTTTGATCTGATCCCCCTTTTTCGGCCGCTGAAAATCGTCTGCCATCCGTCCTTTGATCAGCGCTATTACGTTTCCTGCGATGACCTGTGGCTGAAAAACAGTGTTCGTTTCTGGGAACAGCTCATTGGCCGGGCCGAAGACGGAGGGGCGATCATCGCGCTGGAAAACGTTTATGAAAGGGAGCCGGGCATCCTGCGCCGCCTGCTGGAGGCGCTGAATTCCGAAAGCGTTTGTTTTTGCTTCGACACAGGCCACTTCAATGTTTTTGCCCGGGCGTCCCTGGAGGACTGGATGGAACAGCTGGGCCGTTTCATCGGTCATCTGCATCTCCATGATAATTTCGGCAAATTCGATGAGCATCTGCCGGTGGGAAACGCCACGTTTCCCTTTGACCGGTTTTTTGCCGCGCTGAAGCATCTGGGCGTGAAGCCGACGATCACGCTGGAGGCGCACGCCCAGGAGCACCTCTGGCAGTCCCTGGAAAATTTACACAAGACGTCGTATCTGGACGGTCTGAACCTCTGAGCAGGAGAGAGGGATGTTCCCGTATCTGGTCAAGAGAGCCCTGTTCATGATTCCGCTTTTGCTGGGCATCACGATCATCTGCTTTTTTGTGATGCGCCTGGCGCCCGGCTCGCCCACGGACCTGCAGACGCAGATGAATCCGAAGGCGTCGGCGGAAATGCGCCAGCGGCTGATGAGTCTCTATGAACTGGATAAGCCTGTTCATGTTCAATATGTGTCCTGGCTGAAGAAGCTTGCCCGCGGCGATTTGGGAACATCTTTTTCATCCGACCACCGGCCGGTGGCCGACAAGATTCTG
This sequence comes from Smithella sp., assembly GCA_012510495.1. Taxonomy (GTDB): domain Bacteria; phylum Desulfobacterota; class Syntrophia; order Syntrophales; family Smithellaceae; genus UBA8904. The sequence goes on along the minus strand of JAAZHX010000109.1, from coordinate 18,154 downwards.
GAGCGTTTGCCGATTACGATTGCCATCAATCTGCTGTCGCTGATCATTATTATTGTGGTGGCCGTGCCGATCGGTGTTCTGTCGGCGGTCCATCAGGACTCGCTTTTCGACAAAGTAATGTCGGTGATCGTTTTTATCGGTTTCGCCGTGCCGACTTTCTGGCTGGCCCTGCTGTTGATGATTTTTTTCGGCATTCAGCTGGGCTGGCTGCCCATTTCCGGTTTGCGGTCCCTCAATTATGAATACTTAAGCGGCTGGGGGCAGCTGGTTGACCTGGCCCGGCATCTCGTTCTGCCGGTGTTCATTTCGGCTTTCGGCGGTCTGGCGGGGCTTTCCCGCTACATGCGGGCCAATATGCTGGAAGTGATCCGGCAGGATTACATTCTGACGGCGCGCGCCAAGGGATTGAGCGAGCGGCAGGTGATTTACAAGCACGCCCTGCGCAACGCGCTCCTGCCGGCGATCACGATTCTGGGGCTGTCGATTCCGGGGCTCATCGGCGGCAGCGTCATCTTTGAAACGATTTTCGCGATTCCGGGCATGGGGCAGTTGTTTTACATGTCGGTGATGGCGCGCGATTATCCGACGGTCATGGGGATTCTGCTGATCGGGGCGGTTTTGACGCTGGCAGGGAATCTGATTGCGGACGTGTCGTACGCGGCGGCGGATCCGCGTATCCGGATATCCTGAGGGCTTTGTGATGGGCTTCTGGGAAATGTTTTATAAAAACAAACTGGCGCTGACAGGCTGCGCCATTGTGGTTTTACTGTTTGCGATCTCGCTTTTGGCGCCCGTGATTTCGCCCTGCGATCCGGGCGCGATCAATCTGCAAAATGTTCTGGCACCGCCGTCGGGAGAGCACTGGTTCGGCACGGATCAACTGGGCCGCGATGTTCTTTCCCGGATGATCTGGGGCGCGCGCATTTCCCTGAAAGTCGGTTTTGTCGCCACGGGGCTGGCCATTTTAATCGGCATGATTCTGGGCGCCGTCGCCGGTTACTACGGCGGCTGGATCGACGCGGTGATCATGCGTTTTGTGGATGTCATGCTCTGCTTTCCCACTTTCTTTCTGATTCTGGCGGTGATTGCCTTTTTGGAGCCCTCCATCTGGAACATCATGATCGTCATCGGTCTCACGGGATGGATGGGGGTCACCCGTCTGGTGCGGGCGGATTTCATTTCGCTGCGCGAACGGGATTTTGTGCGGGCGGCCAGGGCTATCGGCGCAAATGACGCAAGAGTTATTTTTCTGCACATTCTGCCCAATGCGCTGGCTTCCATTCTGGTGGCCGCTACCCTGGGCATTGCCGGGGCGATCCTGACGGAATCGGCGTTGAGTTTTCTGGGCATCGGCGTGCAGCCGCCGACGCCGAGTTGGGGAAATATTCTGACTGCGGGCAAAGACAATATCGATATTGCCTGGTGGCTGTCGCTTTACCCGGGGCTGGCCATTCTCATTACGGTGGTCGGCTACAACCTGCTGGGTGAAGGGATCCGTGACGCGTCCGATCCGCGCCTGAAGCGGTGAGCCGCGCACCCGCTTCCCCAAATGCCCGGGACTTGATTATGCCGGTAAAATGTATTAATAGAGCGCACCATTGCAGGCGGCAGGACCGCAGAACTTTGTTGAATGGCAAAGGAGGATCAGGATGTCCAAAAGGGTAAACCCGGAATTGTTGAAAATTGACCGCAGAATCATCGCGCGTAAACTGTCGGATGGAGAATTGTCGGAAAAAGAGCTGGCCGGTCTTTTAAAAAAGCTTCCCGATGTTTCGGAAAACGCCGAAGAAATTCAGATTCCGACCGACGAAAAGTAGTTATGCTGATCGATTCCCATGCCCATCTGGAGATGAAGGAGTTCGATCCCGATCGCTCTGGAGTGATTGAACGAGCCCGGGCGGCGGGCGTTGACGGCATCATCACGGTGGGAACCAATCCGGATCTGAGCCGCAAGGCGCTGTCCATTGCCCGCCGGTATGAAAATATTTATTCAACCGTCGGCATCCACCCCCATGATGCGGCCGACACCGATGATTCGTCGCTGGACGCCCTGAAGAAGCTGGCGCAGGACCCGAAAGTTGTCGCCTACGGCGAAATCGGCCTGGATTATTTTCGCAACCTTTCCCCGCGAAAAAAACAGATTGAAATGTTTGCCAGACAGCTGGATTTGGCCGGGGAGCTGAACCTGCCGGTGATTATCCATGACCGCGAAGCGCATGATCAGACGCTGCGCATGGTGAAAGCCTCCGGCATCCGCTCAGGGGTCTTTCACTGTTTTTCCGGCGACTGGGCCATGGCCAGGCAGTGCATTGATCTTGGTTTTTATATTTCCGTGCCCGGCGTGGTCACCTTTGACAAGTCCAAAGTGCTGCAGGAGGTTGTCCGGCAGGTGCCGATCGATTGGATTCTTCTGGAAACAGACTGTCCCTATCTTGCGCCCGTTCCCCATCGCGGCAGGAGAAACGAGCCGTCGTTCCTTGTCCATACTGCGCAGAAAGTCGCTGAAATCAAAGGCTTTGCCTGGGAGGACGTGGCGAAAACCGCGGCGGTCAACACCCGTCGGCTTTTCCGTATTGCAGACCCGGCCTCTAAATAGCGCGGGAGAAATTCTTTAAAATCTGCTAAATACTTTCCCCATGACCGATCCATCCATGAAATCACAGAAGAAGGCGGTAGTGCTGCTGTCCGGCGGCGTGGATTCCGCCACTACGCTGGCTATCGCGCGGAGCATGGGGTTTAACGTCTATGCCTTGAGCTTCCGGTACGGTCAGCGGCACATGGTTGAACTGGAAGCGGCCGCGCGCGTTGCCCGGGAAAACCGTGTGGTTGAGCGCCTGACGGTCGATATCGATCTGCGGCGCATCGGCGGTTCGTCTCTGACCGCGGACATCGCCGTTCCCAAGCATGGGTCGGTTGAGGGGTTGGGGAAAGTCATCCCCATGACCTATGTTCCGGCCAGAAACACGATCTTCCTGTCTTACGCCCTGGCCTGGGCGGAAGTGATCGGGTCTTCCGATATCTTCATCGGCGTCAACGCACTGGACTACAGCGGCTATCCGGACTGCCGCCCTGAATATATCGAGGCGTATGAACACATGGCCAATCTGGCGACCCGGGCCGGCGTGGAAGGCGGGCAAAAATTGCGGATTCACGCGCCGCTGATTGCCTGGAGCAAAGCGCAGATTATCAAAAGAGGTGTTGAACTGGGCGTGGATTATTCGCTGACACACAGCTGCTACGACCCGGACGCCGAAGGCGCATCCTGCGGCCGGTGTGACTCCTGCCTGCTTAGGCTGAAGGGGTTTAAGGAAGCAGGAATGAAAGATCCGGGAAGGTATAAGGCTGAAGGCTGAAGGACTTATGTATTCCATCAAAGAAATCTTCTATTCGATACAGGGCGAAGGCTGTCACGCGGGCCGTCCGGCCGTGGTTTGCCGTTTTTCGGGTTGCAATTTGTGGTCGGGCAAAGAAAAAGAACGTTCCAAATCGATTTGCAAATTTTGCGACACCGATTTTGTCGGGACGGGCGGCATCAACGGAGGCGTCTATCGATCTTCTGCCAAACTGGCGCACAAGATATCACTGGCCTGGCCGGTCAAAAAAAACAAATTAGTTCGTCCTTTTGTGGTCTGCACGGGCGGGGAGCCTCTGTTGCAGCTGGACCACGCGCTGATCAGCGACCTGCATAAGGAAGGCTTTGCCGTTGCCGTGGAAACCAACGGCACGATCCCCGCGCCCGCCGGGATCGACTGGCTCTGCGTCAGTCCGAAAGCCGGCGCTCCACTGAAGCAGGCGGCCGGAGATGAATTGAAACTGGTTTTTCCACAGGCGGGCGCCGGGCCGCACCGGTATGCGCATTTGAAGTTCCGGCATTTTTTTCTGCAGCCGATGGATGGTCCGGACAGGGAAAAAGCCACCAGGCTGGCGCTGGCGTATGTTTTGGCGCACCCCCGGTGGCGCATCAGCCTGCAGCTGCATAAAATCCTGGGGGTTCGATAAGCATGATGGAAATCTTTAAAGTTTTTAAATTCGATGCGGCACACTGGCTTCCCCGGGTGCCCGAGGGCCACAAATGCGCAAAGATGCACGGCCATTCTTTTCGTGTCGAAATTCACATCCGGGGGAAAACCGGTTCGGACAGCGGCTGGGTGATGGATTACGCCGAGATTGCCGCCGCTTTTGAACCGCTCTTGGATCAGTTGGATCATAAAAATTTAAACCGGATCGCAGGCCTGACAAATCCCACGTCGGAAAATCTTTGCCGCTGGATATGGCAGCGCCTGAAACCCGTCCTGCCGCAGTTGTCCCGGATTGTCCTTCAGGAAAGTCCGGAATCCGGCTGCGTCTATGAAGGGGAAGACGAAACATAAACGATGATTTATTCCGTTGCTTTTTAACGGTCAATGTATTACTTTTACACGCGGGGTGCCGCGATTTCAAGTCGCGGCTGAGAATATACCCTTTGAACCTGACCCGGATAATGCCGGCGTAGGGAGTGGCGGTTTCCACGCATTCATCGAAGCCATGTCCTTTGCAGGTGAGAGGGTATGGTTTTTTTATTTTGGATGATCCATGCCTCAGGACATTGTCATTGTCAGCGGGGGACGTCTCGGAAACGTGGATTTTTTCCGCAGGAAATTGAACCAGACGGGCCATTTTCTGATGATCTGTTGCGACGGAGGCGCGCGCCATCTGGCGGGAGCCGGGCTTGTGCCGGATGTTCTGATCGGCGACATGGATTCTCTCTTGCCGGAGCAACGGGAGCTTTATGAACAACAGGGCGCTCAACTGATCCGTTATCCGACCGGCAAGGATTTTACCGATACGGCGCTGGCGCTGGATTACGCCCTGGGGCTGAGACCGGAGAGGATTCAGATCTGGGGAGCGCTGGGCGGCAGAATCGACCACGCCCTGGCCAATTTGTTTTTGCTGATCCGGGGGAAAGAAGCGGGTGTCGCCGTCTGCCTGCTGGATGAATACGGTGAAACTTTTGTTCCCCTTCATGACGCGGTCTTTGAAAACGCGGAAGGCTGCCTTGTGTCCCTCCTGGCGCTTTCTTCCCGCGTGGAAGGCGTTTCGCTGGAGGGATTCGCTTATCCGCTGGAAGAAGGAACCTTCGAGCTTTCCGAGTCCCGCGGCGTGAGCAACATCATTGTTTCCAGGCGGGCCCGCATTCATGTCCGCTCGGGACATCTGCTGGTTGTTCGTTACTGGCAAAAAAATGTATTTCCGGAGGCGGACTGAATGGGAAAGCCGGTACGGGTTTTATGCGTCGGCGGATCCGACTCCGGAGGCGGAGCGGGAATTGGGGCGGATCTGAAAGCGGTTCATGCCTGTGGTTGTTATGCGGTATGCGCCGTGACCGCGGTGACCGCGCAAAATACACGGGGGGTGCAGTCTGTGTTTCCCGTGCCGCCGAAGTGGATTGCGGCGCAGCTGGATTCAGTGCTGGGGGATATCGGCGCGGATGCGGTCAAAACCGGCATGCTCATGACCCCGCAGGCGGTGGGTGCCGTTGTGAAAAAGATTGAGCGCTACCGGCTCAAAAATGTCGTGGTGGATCCGGTGATGATCGCCAAGGGCGGACACCCCCTGATGACAAACAGGGCAAGGCAGGCGCTGGTGAAAAAACTGCTTCCGCTGGCGGACGTTGTGACGCCGAATATTCCGGAAGCCGAATTTCTGGCGCGGATGAAAATCCGCTCCGTGGAGGATATGAAAAAAGCCGCCGCCGTCATTTTGGATCTGGGGGTGAAAAAAGTCGTGGTCAAGGGAGGGCATCTCCCCGGGAGAAAGACGCAAGGCATCGTGGATATTCTCTATGACGGCAAACAATATGAGGCGTTTGCGGCAAAGTGGAGGCGAACAAACAACACCCATGGGACCGGCTGCACCTTTGCCTCGATTCTGGCGTCCCATCTCGCGCGGGGCGAAAATATTTATTTCGCCGTGGAGCAGGCGCAAAGCATGACGGCACGGGCGATTCAAGACGCGCTGCCTCTGGGAAGAGGTCACGGTCCGGTGAATGTTTTAGGCATAAGACAGGAAAATTAAGGAGAAAAACAATGACACAGCTGGAAAAGGCCCGTCGGGGCGTCGTTACCGAAGAAATGACGCTCAGCGCGGTTCAAGAAAGCGTTTCGCCGGAGTCCATCCGTCAGGGGATCGTTGACGGAACCATTGTGATCTGCCGCAATGTAAACCATAGAGCCATCAAACCGTTGGCGATCGGCCGCGGGTTGCGCACCAAGGTCAACGTCAATATCGGAACGTCCAGGGACAACAATGATTTGAATCTGGAGTTGGAAAAGTTGTCCGTGGCGATCGCGGCGGGGGCGGACGCCGTGATGGATCTTTCCACGGGAGGCCATCCGGCGGGCATTCGCAAATCCGTCATGGAAAAATCAACGGTCGCCATCGGCACGGTGCCGATTTATCAGGCGGCGGTAAAGCTGCTGGAAGAGAAAAGAGCCATTTCCGATATGACGTCGGATGACCTGTTTGCCGTGATCGAAGAAAACGGCCGCGACGGCGTCGATTTCATCACGGTACACTGCGGAGTTACCCGCCAAAGCGTGGCCGCCGTGGAGGCGCAGGGTCGCGTGCTGGGCATCGTCAGTCGGGGCGGTTCAATGACGGCCAACTGGATGCGCTGTAACGGCCGGGAAAATCCTCTGTATGAGGAATATGACCGCCTTCTGGACATAGCACGCCGCTACGATATGGTGTTGAGCCTGGGGGACGGCCTGCGACCCGGAGCGATTGCCGACGCGACCGATCAGGGACAGGTTGCCGAGTTGATCCTGCTGGGCCAGTTGGCGGCCCGCGCCCGGGCCGCGGGTGTGCAGGTCATGATTGAAGGACCCGGACATGTTCCTATTGCCGATGTGGAAGCAAATATCAAACTGCAGAAGAAAATCTGTCAGGGGGCGCCGTTTTATGTTCTGGGGCCGCTGCCGACGGATATTGCGCCCGGCTATGACCATATCACGTCCGCGATCGGCGGCGCGATTGCCGGCGCCGCAGGAGCCGACTTTCTGTGCTATGTGACGCCGGCCGAACATTTGCGGCTGCCTTCGCTTTCCGATGTCCGCGACGGCGTGATCGCCGCACGGATCGCCGCGCATATTGCCGATATTGCCAAAGGCGTTCCGGGCGCTTTTGAACGGGACCGGAAAATGTCGCAGTGCCGCAGAAACTTTGACTGGCAAGGGCAGGTGGATGCGTCCATCGATCCGGAAAAAACATCCGCGCTCCTGGAAAAGAGCAAAAGCGCGAACGAGGAAGGTTGCACCATGTGCGGCGAATTCTGCGCGATCAAGCTGGGAAGGTTATAAACCCCATCTTCATGAGGAAGCAAGATTGATCCGGACGGCGGACGATCATCCCATCGAAAAACGTCGCGGCGCAAAGCGGGTTGCCGAAGGTCTGCGGCGGGCGGGTTTTGAAGCCTATTTTGTCGGAGGCTGCGTCCGGGATTTTGTTCGCGGCGTGACTCCCGGAGACTACGATATCGCCACGTCCGCCCCGCCGGATCAGGTCATCCGTCTTTTTGAACGCACCGTTGCCGTGGGCGCCAGATTCGGCGTGGTGGTGGTTCTGGAGGACGGTTTTCCTTATGAGGTGGCCACGTTTCGCAGTGATGATGTTTATGAAGACGGGCGCCGCCCCACGCAGGTGCGCTTTTCATCGTCCCGGGAAGACGTCCTGCGGCGGGATTTTACGATCAACGGCCTGTTGATGGATCCTGAAACGAACGCCGTTATCGATTATGTGGACGGCTGCGCCGATATCGGGAAGAAAATCATCCGCACGATCGGCGATCCGTCGGTTCGTTTCAATGAAGACTATTTAAGAATGCTGCGGGCAGTCCGCTTTGCCGCCAATCTCGATTTTGATTTGGAGGACAACGTCCGGGATGCAATTGAACGACACGCGGCGAAAATCCGGCAGATCAGCGTCGAGCGCGTGCAGGGGGAATTGAATAAAATCATCACGCGGAGCGGAGCACGACGGGGGCTGGAATTGATGGCCGAGACGGGCCTGCTGAAACAAATTCTGCCGGAGGTGGACCGGATGCGGGGAGTGGAGCAGCCGCCGCGTTTTCATCCGGAAGGCGATGTCTGGCGGCATACCCTGATTATGATGGAGCTTCTGTCGGGGGAGAGCAAACCCGAAGCGGATGCGGCGCTGGCCTGGGGAGCGCTTTTGCACGATGTCGGAAAACCCGCCACCCGGACGGAAGACGAAAACGGTGTTCATTTTTACGGGCACGTGAAGCTGGGAGAATCCATTGCCGATGATGTGATGCGGCGGCTGCGGTTCTCACGAACCCTTCGGGAAAAAGTTCTGGATTTGGTCCGCCGGCACATGACTTTCATGAACGTGCAGAAAATGCGTCCCGCCCGCTTGAAGCGATTTTTGCGGATGCCGAACTTTCATCTGCATCTGCAGCTGCACCGTTTGGATTGTCTGGCCAGTCATGGGATGCTGGACCATTATGCGTTCTGTCAGGAGCAGCTGCAAAAGGCGGGGCCTGAAGAACTGCATCCGCCGCGTTTGCTGACCGGCGATGATTTGCTGGCGATGGGTTACGCTCCGGGAAAACGGATGGGGGAAATGCTGCGGGCGCTGGAAGAAGAGCAGCTGGAAAACAGAATTCAGGACAGGGAAGAGGCGATGGCGTTTGTGCAAAACCGCTGGAAAGTGTAGAGCGCGTCGCATGGAAAAGAGAAAATGAAAAAAATCTGTTTCCAACTGGCGGTTCTTTTGTTGATGGGTTTGCTGGTTCAGGCCTGCGCGGGCCGCGAAGCAAAAGTGTATCCCGCTGCAATTGGACCGCAAAAAAGACAGCTGATGAAGATGGGGCACACGATTCAGGCGGGCGCCTTCGCTCGGGTGGAAAATGCCGCGCGTCTGACGGAGAAGCTCAAAGGCCAGGGGCTCCCCGCCACCTATTTCAGGGCGGCCGACGGGCTGTTCAAGGTGCGATTCGGGAACTTCGCGACGAAAGATTCGGCCCGGCTCCGCGCCCAGTCGTTGCAGCAGGCGGGCGTGATTGAAGAATACTATATCGTGTTGCCGGAAGATTCCGCGGCGGCCAAACGCGCGCAGTACGGGACGGATTATTTACGGGAGTCGCTGGTGAAAACCGCTCGCGATTTTATCGGTGTGCCGTATTTGTGGGGCGGCGTATCCGCCGACACCGGCTTTGACTGCAGCGGACTGACCATGACGGTCTATCAGCTGAACGGTTTGGATTTGCCGCGGCATTCACGAACGCAATATGATGCCGGAGATTCGATTACGCAACAGGAGCTCCGGAAGGGCGATCTGATATTTTTTGACACGCGGGGACAGGGAAGAGTGTCGCATGTGGGCATTTATATCGGAAACGGCCGGTTTATTCATGCGCCTTCCCGGGGAAAGAAAATCCGCATCGATGCGCTGTCCTCCGATTACTATGCCCGGCGCTTCGTCGGAGCGAAAACGTATCTCTGATCCGAAAAGCATGAGAGCCTTGTCGCCAAAGGGTTTCACGATTCCGTCCCGTTGCTGTTTTTTTGCGGCGCTTCCGTCAAATATTTTTCGCAGTCTTTTTTATCCGCAAAAATCCTTTTGAAAAAAATAAAAAAAAGTAAATAATTTTTATAGTTTTTGTTGACCGAAAGGAAAAAATAAAGTAGTATTGAGCCGCATTTGGAAGATTACGGATTCTGCAAAGAAGAAGTAAACTCAATTAAAGGAGGCTAAACCTAATGGCAGCAACAGCAAAGAAAGTCGTGAAGAAGGCCGCAGCGAAGAAACCGGCAGCGAAGAAACCGGCGGCGAAGAAAGTTGCAGCAAAGAAACCGGCGGCAAAGAAAGTTGCGACAAAGAAAGTTGCGGCAAAGAAACCGGCGGCGAAGAAAGTTGCAGCGAAGAAAGTTGCGGCAAAGAAACCGGCGGCGAAGAAAGTTGCAGCAAAGAAGCCAGTGGCGAAAAAGAAAGTCGTGAAAAAAGCAGTCAAGAAGTAAATTGATTGTCCATCAACATTTAAAGAGCAGGAGGACGCAAGTTCCCTGCTCTTTAAGTATCCGTCTGATTCCTTTTCCTTCCGCCGGCTTTCCGCTTCCCATTTCAGAGGTTATTCAGAGCCCGGGAATTCATGCTTCGCGTTGACGGCGGCACACCGCGTATCCCGGCGCTTTTTTCGAATTTCAACAAATCATGAGCTGTCTATTGACAGAATCTTCAAAGCAACATATATCAGAGACGAACAAATCTTAAGAAAAAAGGCAGATTTATTATATGCTGGAATTACACAATCTGTATTTTACCGTACCCGATGGCGAGGAAAGCGGCGGCGGGCTGCGCAACATCATCGATGGGATCGATTTTACGTTCGACGACGGGAAATTTTATGTCATCACCGGGCCCAACGGCAGCGGCAAAACCACATTGGCAAAGTTGATCATGGGCATCAACCCGGTATCCAGCGGCGACATTCTTTTCAATGGACAAAATATTTCCAAGCTGACGATCACGGAGAGATCCAAAGCCGGTATCGCGTACAGCTTTCAACAGCCCGCCCGGTTTAAAGGAATTACGTTTCGTGATTTGCTGGCGGTGGCTACCGGCGTTGAAGAGGAAAGCAAGCTGCTGGAGATTCTCGGCCGGGTGGGTATTTGCCCCCGGGCCTTTCTGGATAAAGAGGTGGATGCCAGATTGTCCGGCGGTGAAATCAAAAAAATTGAGCTGGCGACGACCATCGCCGCCAATCCCAAACTGGCGATTTATGATGAGCCGGACACGGGAATCGATTTATGGACGATCGGCCCGATGGTGAGTCTCCTGAAAAAAGAGCTGGCTGAGAATCGCGCCACCACCATCGTGGTCAGCCATAACAAAGCCTTTCTGGAGGCGGCGGATGTGGTGATGATCATTAATTCGGGCAAGATCGTTTATAGCGGTAATCTGGAAGGCGCCATGCCGCTGCTGGATGACCTGAGTGTGTGTACGTACCGGAATAGCTGCGAAGGAGATGGCGATGCTGGATGCTATCGATAGAAAATTATTGAAAACTGTCGCCGAACTGGAGGAATTGCCGAAAGGCGCCTACAATATACGAAAAAACGGCAAACTGTTGAGCCGTCATGTATCGGCCAACATCAACATTGAAACCAACGACGATGAAACCGGCATTATTGTCAAAATCAAACCGGGGACGAAAAATGAGTCGGTTCATATTCCCGTGATTTTAAGCCAGGCCGGTCTGTATGACGTGGTGTATAATGCCTTCATTATCGGCGATGACGCCGACGTCACGATTGTTGCCGGCTGCGGGATTCACTGCGGCACTTCCGAGCCGGAAGGGCATGCGGGGATTCATGAATTCAAGGTCGGGAAAAGAGCGAAGGTGACGTATGTTGAAAAGCACTATGCATCCGGCGCAGGCACGGGCCGCCGGTCGCTTAATCCGACGACCAAAGTCTTTCTGGCCGAAGGCGCGCATGCGGAAATGGAATTGACGCAGATCGGCGGCGTGGATGAAGCCAACCGCGTCAATGAAGCGGTTCTGGAGTCGGATAGCCTCCTGCTGATCACCGAGAGGGTTTTGACCGACGGTGAGCAAACGGCCGTATCCACCAATAACATCGTTTTGAAAGGCGCGGGAAGCCGGGCCAATATGATTTCACGTTCGGTGATGAAGGGCAATTCCAAGCAGATACTTTATGCGACCATCGATGCGCAAAACAAATGCTACGGCCATATCGAGTGCGACGCGATTATCATGGACAACGGAACCAATGAGACCATGCCGTCGTTGAAAGCAGGCCATCCCGACGCGGAGTTGACCCACGAAGCTTCGATCGGCAAGATTGCGAATGATCAGTTAACCAAACTGATGAGCTTGGGATTGACCTATGACCAGGCCGTGAACCGGATCATTCAGGGTTTTCTGAAATAGGCTTTCTGAAAAAACGTATTGCCTGAATTTGCAATATCTTCTATAATACCACGTAAATACAATCATTCGCCGAAGGGGGTTTCATGGAAAAAAGAATGAATGCACTGGCCTTTGCTTTGGAAAATGAAGAAAAGGAGCGTGAGTTTTACCTGGCCCAAGCCCGCAAGACCAAGAACATGGCCGGTAAAAACATGTTCAAACAGATTGCCGATGAGGAAAAAGAACATTACGAGATGTTGAAAAAACTCCACGCGAAATGGATGAAGGCGAAGAAATGGCCGGCCACGATTCCCCTGAAAGTACGGCCGTCCTCAACCGGGAGCGTGTTGCAGGGCATGTCCGGGAAAAAGTCCGCCCGCATCACCGGCACGGAAGATGAACTCAAAGCGGTTCGCACGGCGATTGATTTCGAGGCCCGCGGCGTCGCCTTGTATTCCAAACTGGCCAAACAATGCACGGATGCCAAAGAGGTTGCGTTTTTTGAAATGCTTGCCCGGGTGGAGCGGCAGCACCTGCTGTCGCTGAAGGATACAGAAGAATTTCTGGTGGACCCGGCCACCTGGTATCAGCATATGGAACGCTCGGGCCTGGACGGGGCGTAATCCCCTTGCCCCAGGCGGCTGCCGCAGAAAAACGTCGCGGCGGTTCTTTGCCGGTCCGTTACAAACCGGCTTCTTCCATCCTGCAGGAAAGATCCGCCCAGAGAGTGTAAGCCGACGTCAGTGCATCCTGGATGCTTTTGAATTCCATCTGAAGTTCTTTGATTTTCGGCGGGGTTTTGTGCGTTTGCGGATCGCACAGCAATTTTTCACAGTCGGCTTTGCGGGCCTCCATCCCGGCAATTTTTTCTTCCAGCGCGGCCAGTTCTTTTTTAATGGCATTGAGAATTTTCGATCGCCGGTTGCGCTCTTCCGCTTCCAGTCTTCTTTGATCTTTCAGGGAAGTCCTTTTTTCTTCTGCCGTCTCTTCCCGCTCCCTTTTCCGGTTCGTGTCCGCCGTCTGCCCGGCGCGCTTTTCAATAAAGTAGGAATAATTTCCCGCGTAAGCCCTGATCGTCCCATCCTTGAGTTCAAAAACCTTGTTGACCAGGCGATCCAGGAAGTAACGGTCATGGGAAACAATCGCCACCGTTCCGGAATAATGGAGCAGGGCATTTTGAAAAACATCTTTGGTTTTGATATCCAGATGATTGGTCGGTTCATCCAGCACCAGGAAGTTGGTGTCGAGCAGCATGATTTTTAAAAGCGCCAGGCGTGATTTTTCACCGCCGGACAGGACGCCGACGGGTTTGAAAATATCATCTCCTGAAAAGAGAAACGCTCCCAGCAGGTTGCGTTTGGCCTGATCGTCGGCGGACGTCGAAACCCCCTGCACTTCTTCCCAAATGTTGTTTGCATAATTCAGATTTTGAGAGCTTTCCTGTGAAAAAAAAGCCATGTTCACCCCGTCTCCGTACGTGACAGAACCGTGGGCGGGTTTTTCCGAGATACTCAAAAGCCTGGATAGCGTGGATTTTCCCGATCCGTTCACGCCGACGAAGGCCGCCCTGTCGCCCCGGAAAAGCGAAAAATTCAAATTGGAAAAAACCGTCAGATCGCCGTAAACCTGTGCCAGGTCGGAAACCGCGACCACTTCTTTCACGCTTTTTTTGCCTTCCGGAAATTTCATGACAACGCTTTTGGCGTTGCCTTCCGACTGAAGGTCTCTGAATTTCTCCAGCATTTTGATGCGGCTTTGCACCTGGGATGCCTTGGTGGCCTTGTAGCGGAACCGCTCCACAAAACCTTCGATTTTTTTGATCTGCGCTTTTTGCAGTTCCATTTCTTTTTTCAGCGCTTCGCGCCGGCGTTTCTTTTCGGTCAGATAGGTTGTGTAGTTGCCCGGATACAGGTGAATGCGGCGGCCGGCGAGTTCCGCGATTGACGTGGCGATCTTATCCAGGAAGAAATGATCGTGGGACACGACCAGAATGGTTCCGGAATAGTCTTTGAGGTAGGCCTCCAGCCACTCCATGCTTTCCGTATCGAGGTGGTTGGTCGGTTCGTCCAGCAGCATGATATCCGGTTGGGAAAGCAGAATGGAAGTCAGGAGAATGCGCATTTTCCATCCGCCGGAAAACACGTCGCAGGTTTTGTCAAAATCGCCTTGGCGGAAACCAAACCCTTTGAGGATTTGTTTGGACCGGGCTTCGAAGGCGTATCCGTCGCGGGCGGAAAATTCGGCTGTCGCCTGCGCGTAGCGGCGCGAAAGCTCGCCGTACTCGTGCGTATTGGATTGCATCTGTGAAATTTGTCGCTCCAGGTTGCGGAGGTCCTCTTCCAATTGGGCGATGCCGCTTTTCCGGCGCAGGAATTCGATGAGGCCGGTGGCTTCCAGCTCAACCGGGTCTTGCGGAAGATAGCCGATTTTTTTCTGTTTCCGGCCGGAGATTTCGATGACGCCGGAGTCGGGATGCACCAGGTCGAGGATGACGCGAAAGAGCGTCGTTTTCCCGGTGCCGTTATCGCCCACCAGTCCGATACGGCTTTTGGGATGAATCGTCCAGGAAATCCGGTCGAACAGGTGTCTGTCCAGAAAAGACAAACTGACATTGCGAAAATAAATCACCCACAGCGCTCCGTTTCCAAGGCTGCGGGACTATAGGAAAATAACCTGTCGGTGTCAATGTCTTTCCGTGAAAGCCTTCGGGTTGGCCTGTTCCAGCCAGGGTTTTGTGTTGATGTTCTCCCCCCAGAAAATTTTAGGATCGGGAGGAGAGCCGCCCCACCAGTTGTTGCGGGCGTCGATGTAAATCGACGAAAAGCTTTGCACGGCTACGGCGTTGTCGATAAAGTTGTTTTGAAAAATTTTCGGATTGGCCGAGCCGACGCATTGGATTGCGCCTTCGCCCTGATTTTGCGCAAAGGTGTTGTAGGAGAGAACCGGGGTTGCGTCTTTACGGCAATAAACGGCGCCCTGCGAGGCATGCGCAATGTAGCTGTAGGATATTTCGGGCGATCCCGTATAAACATCAAAAGCGGTGGTCGCATATTTCACGATGCAATAGGCAAAAGCGCTGTTGACCTTGGTGGATTCGGAAAACCGCACGGCGCTGATGTAAAAGCCCGGAGCGGGCGACGAAGAAGCTGCGGTAAAGGTAATCGGCTTTTCCCTGGTTCCCCTCGCGACCAGGCCGCCGTTTTTGGTAATGAAGGACGTTCCCTGTTCGAATTCGACAACCACCCCGGGTTCGATATAGAGGGTGGCGCCCCCGTCAATGACCACATCCTTGGCCAGGCGGTAGGGGCTGTGCGATAAAATCAGATAGGCATCCGCCCGGATCGCGTCTTCGAGTTTTTTATCCAGGATCGGCACGGCCAGCGTCTTGCCCTGCGGGTGGGGACCATCCAGCACGGAGCCGATATCGACCCGTCCGTGTATTCCGGACAGGATGACCGCCATTTTTGCACTGCCCCACCAGTTGTTCAGCGCCTTTGTCGGCGCGCCTTTCATCTCGCCAAACAGGTTGTAAGGCTGATTATCGACCAGGTTGTTTTGAGAAATGACGGCTTGCGCGCCTTTGACCACAATGCCGTTATTTTTGTTCCGCGTGATCGTGTTTTGCGAAATTTCCGCCGCTGCGGAATCCACCGCCAATCCGGTATTCTCGTTGTCGTTGATGGTGTTTTCGAAAATGCGCGGCGCGGCCCCGTCACTGACGGAGATCGCGACTCCTTTGTTTTTATAAAGCGCATTCTTGCTGATGATCGGTTTGGAAAAGGCTCCCTGAATCCGGATCGCTTCCTGGTTTTGCGTAAACTCGGATTTCTCAATGGTGGGCGATGAAGCCTTACACAAAACGGCAATTCGCGCGTTTCGCACACGGACAAACGCCAGCTGGTTGTCCCGGTCCTTCACGCTGGCAAACGAAATGCCCGGCCAGAGTTGGTTTTCCTCCGCCGAGTCAAAGCGGATAATGCGGTCGTTGTCGCCCCGGGCCGAAATTCGCCCCTCGACAATCAGCGCTCCGCTTTTGGACTGAATTTCCGTCCCCGGTTCAATGGTTAAAAGCGCCTTGTCTTTTACCGTGACATTGGATTCCAGAATATAGGGGCTGGCGCCCGAATACCAGGTGGTATCCGCGTCGATGGTTCCGGCAACCGGCGTCGGTCCCGGCGCAATCGGCATGCCCTGCGCCTGTGCCATCCGGCTTTCATTACCGGCAAAATCCACGGCCGAAATCCGGTAATAATACGTTCGGGAGTTGACCAGTGTCTGATCGGCATCCTTATACTCGTTCAGCTCCGTCTTGCCGATCTGAACGTAGCCGGACAGCGGCGTGTCGGATCGGTAAATCAGATAGCCGGCCAAATCCGCCGCGGCGTTCTTCTCCCAGCGCAGCGCCACCAGCTTGTTTCTTCCCGTTGACGAAACGGCCGCGGGTTGATCCGGAGGCGTGGTGTCCAGCGTGACTGATCCGATCGCGTCCACCCAGTGGGCGGTATTTCCGGAATCGTCCGTGAGAAAGCCGGTGACGATGGCTTTCTCGATGTTGTCCCCCGGCACCACTTTATAGATGCCGTAATAACCGCCCGGCTCAACCTCCTGCATTTCGATGCGCTTCCGGTATTGGCCGATGTCAAAAGAGGCTTGCATATTCGGCGTTCCCTGAATGACTACTTTGATCTCATCGCCTGCCTTTTTCGGCAGCCCCTTGGTGTCCTGCGTGAGGAGCGAAATCACCGGAGGACGTTTGGCCTGGGCCAGGGACGGCGTCGGAATGGTCTTGACCATGTCGCGAAACAGATCATCGTTGGCGCGCAGCAGCTGAATATCGCGGACATTCAGGGCGGTCGCGATCACCGTGGCGATAATGCCGACGGGATTGGTGGAGACGCCGCCTTCGTGCTTGCGCACCTTGTGTTTACCGCTCCACAGAAAATTGCCGGTTTTTGTATCGTACATCTTCACTTGAGCGCCCACGGCAACCTGCGAATAGAGGACCGCAAAATATTTGTCGAAATCGGAGACCTCGCCGAAAACGACCGCGTCAACGCCCAGAATTTCACCCAGTTTCTGCGGCGAAGTTTTACGGATCACCTCCGCGTCGGTCAACCCCGCCTTCGCGAGCAGGTCATCCACCTTATAAAGTTCCATATCTTTGAAGGGAAGGGAACTGAAATGGTTGTAGAAGCCGCGCCGCATGGCGTCTCCCCCTTCCTTGCTTCCGGACAAATCGACAAAGGGCAAGACGGCCGTCGAGAGCGGCACATGTTTCTTCATGTAGGGATCAACTTTATATTCCCCTTCATACAAAGACCGGATTTCCGGCGTGATGAGTGTGGATGGTGTGGAGACGAGGCAGCCCTGCAGCATCAGAGCCGCGGCGGAAATCAGACCCCAGAAAACGACCTTGAATATATTTCGCATGGGCGACACCTCCATCCTGATGGGATTGGCTGTGGTTATATCATACGTCCGGCAGGAATTCATTTAAAAAACTTTCCGCCGGTCGGCCGCCTGGAACAAGGGGTTGCAACCCCTTGTTCCCGTGTGCGTATGCCAGGGCTATTCCGATGTGCCGCACTTTCAAGCCGTTCCCGGCGGGCTCATGCAGGTCCGGCTGGCGACAAACGAATAGTAATCCGAAAACGCGAGCTGCCAGGGCTGCATGGTCTTACCGGTTACGGCCACAAACTTTTGCATGCCGAGCACACTGTAAGCCGGGCGTCTGGCCGCCCGCTGCAACTCACCGGTTTTCATCGGAGCCAGTTCGACCTGATCCAGGTGGGCCTCCTTCAGAATTTTGCGCGCGAAATCATACCAGGTACAGCATCCGCGGTTGGTCACATGGAAAATGCCGCGGGCGTTTTTATCCACCAGAAGCTCCGTCGCCGCCGCCAGATCACGCGTACAGGTGGGCGAGCCCATCTGATCGTCAACGACCGTCAGTCGGCCCGTCTCTCTGGCCCGCTCCAGAATGGCCGAAACGAAGTTTTTCCCTTTTGCGCCGTAGAGCCAGGCGGTCCGGATCAGAATAAAATTGTCCGTCAGACGCTTCAGATGGTGTTCACCCGTCAGTTTGGAAGCTCCGTAAATGTTGATCGGATTGCAGGGGGCTTCTTCCGTGTAAGGGCGATTGGCGTTTCCGTCAAAAACGTAGTCCGTGCTGTAATGAATGATGGTAATATTGTCGTCCCGGCAGGCCTGGACGATGTTTTTTAC